>NZ_CP049015.1:309860-619721 GCF_011064845.1 Citrobacter freundii ATCC 8090 = MTCC 1658 = NBRC 12681
GCAGGAAGTGGTTATTGGCGAATTCTGGTTTCGGCGTGTGGCGCAGCCAGTTGGCGGCAGAGTTTTTGTCGCTCACCATTTGCCAGTAAATCACCCGCACCTTATCGGCGTTGGAGATCCAGTCGCTGTGATAGTGACCGTTGCCCAGCAGGTTTTCCAGACGGTTGAGCAGGCTGCGAGCGTTATCAAGATCGCCCCGCGCAAGTGAACACTGAACCAGCAGCGCCAGACACTGTAGCTGTTGCTGCGGCTGGAAAGTGGAAAGCAGTTCAATACCGCTACGGGCAGAGGCTTCTGATTCATCCAGACGCGCCCATGCCCACAGTAGCTGCGCACGAATGCGCACCAGGAACTCGTGCATTGGCAGCTGTTCCAGGTGCTGCTCTTTGATCAGCTGGAACGCTTTTTCCTGAGTCTCCCAGGCGGCCTGTAAAAAGCCTTGGGCAAACAAAATTTCGCTTTGCTGGATAAGGCTCCACAGTGCGTAATGCCAGACGTCATGATGACGTGCCATTTGCTCGGTTTGCTGCATTAACGCCAGAGAGCGCGTGAGATCGCCCTTACAGTGCAGGACTTCGCCGTGCACCGAGGTGGCGACGATACGACTATAGAACCAGGCGATGGGTAATTCATCCAGCGCCAGTTTTGCCAGGCGTTCGGCTTCGTCAGGGTTGCCATCGTTAATCGCTACCTGCGCCCGTAAAGCGTTGAATTCGGCGTGCAGCGTTGGCTCCATGTCGCCTTTTATTTCCTGCTCTGCGCGCGCCAGCAGGGTGTTAACCTCTCCGTAGCGGTGCTGGCTCTGCATCAGCCAGGCCTGTAGCAGAACCAGACGCGGATTTTCCAGCAGACTTTCCCACGGCAGGGCTTTCAGCGACTCTTCCAGTAACGTCAGCTCGCTGTGGTTAAACAGTCCCCACGCATGATTAAGCAGGATATCGCGCAGCATATGGGCGTCACCGGCCGCCAGCGCGTGGTGGATAGCTTCGCTGGGGAAGCCTTGCGCCATCCAGCTTTCGGCGGCGGCGCGGTGTATTTCGGGCAGTTCGTTCGCCAACTCCCATTGGCAGCGCTGGCGTAAAAAGCTGCCAAACAGCGGGTGATAGCTGAACCACTCGCCAACGTCATCCATCCGCTGCAGGAATAACCCCTGGCGCTCAATTTCTTCCAGCCGCATCTGGCCATTTTCTTCCCCGGTAACCCGGACGATCAGCGCATCGTTCATGGAACGCAGAATGGCGCTTTTCAGCAGGAAGTGACGGGTGCCGAGGTCGACGCTGTCCAGCACTTCATCAACCAGATAATCGGACAAATGGCTGGCGTTGATCCCCGCGAGACGGCGTGCGGACTGGTGCGCAGAATGGTTGTTCTGGCGGGCGGAGAGGGCGATCAGCTGTAACGCTGTGGCCCAGCCAGCAACGTCATCGCACATCCGGCTGCTTTCTGCCGCTTCAATGGGAGAGGACAAACGTCGGTCGAAAAATTGTTTGGCTTCCTGATGGTTAAAGGCCAGCTGTTGGCTGCCTATTTCCAGCAGTTGATCGCGCACCCGCAGATTGGCAATACCCAACTGCGGCAGGTTGCGCGACAGTACGACCAGCGTGAGGTTTTCAGGCTGGTGACGCAGGAAGAAACGCATCGCTTCGTGAATAGCCGGATTGGAGATCAGATGATAATCATCCACCACCAGGTAGAGCGGACGGTGCCACTCGGCCAGTTCGATAAATAGCTGGGCAAACAGTGACGTCAGACTGGCGTACTGGCGCTTTTGCACCATCGCTTCGCTGGTGGTGCAATGTCCACCCGTTGCCTGTTGGATGGCGGCGATCAGATAGCTGGCAAAGCGCTCTTGTTGATTATCGCCTTCATCCAGAGAGTACCAACCTAAGTCGTTCTTCCCCGCCGCCCATTGTGAAACCAGCGTTGTTTTTCCATAACCAGCAGGACTTGTTATCAGGGCAAGCCTGAAATTGTTCACGCCGGAAAGTTTAGCCAACAGGCGCTCACGAACCACCGTATGGTCGAGTCGAACCGGACGACTTAATTTAGACGGAATCAACATAAGTTAGTCACTTCACTGTGTGAAAATAGGGAAGAATGATTTTTTTTGCGCTTCGTAATTAATAGATATAAGGTCGGCCAGATTGGTGTTTTATGCAAGCTAAGCGGACTTTTTGTGTGTCTGATTTTGCACTATGTCACAAATCTATACATCTATTGCAATAATTGTTTTAAAGAGTCGCAACAGGCGTGGCGACTGGATCCGTTGTAATTTTTAATGTGTCGAAAAATCCCTCTGTTTTTATATGGTTACCCGGGCGGCTAATCAAAATCGACGAATTTTGTGGCCGACTTAAAATTTTTATGTGAATTATCTTACCCGGCATAGATATTTCAGGTTAGAAACTATTTCTCTATTTACATTTTGTTTCTCATCGTCACTCCACTATTTGAGATTGTCGATTAATCCTTTGTTATTAATGCGTCATCCAATGGGCGTTATGCACGGTTTGCGCGAATTTACGGGTGATTACGCCCCCTTTAAGTGGCGGTGATCACACTTTTATGCTCATCCCCGCTCCTCCTCCCTCCCTAATCCGTGCCAGGATGAGGAATGTCAACAACGAGCCAGGCAAACTAGCGATAACGTTGTTTTATTACCTAAGGATCTGGAACCCCTATGTCACAGCCTACTTTCAACAAAGATCAATTTCAGGCTGCCCTGACGCGTCAGTGGCAGCGCTTCGGTTTACTGTCGGCTCAAGAAATGACGTCGCGCCAGTGGTGGCAGGCAGTGAGTGGGGCGTTGGCTGAGTTACTCAGCGCCCAGCCTGCGGCGAAACCGGCAAAAAATCAGCGTCACGTTAACTACATCTCGATGGAGTTTTTGATTGGCCGTCTGACCGGCAATAACTTACTCAACCTCGGCTGGTATCAGGAGGTGAGCGATGAGCTGAAAGCACATGACGTCAACCTGACCGACCTGCTGGAAGAAGAGACCGATCCGGCGTTGGGTAACGGTGGATTGGGACGCCTGGCAGCCTGCTTCCTCGATTCGATGGCGACTGTCGGCCAGTCGGCGACGGGGTATGGCCTCAACTACCAGTACGGCCTGTTCCGTCAGTCCTTTGCCGATGGGCAACAGATGGAAGCCCCGGATGACTGGCATCGTGGCAGCTACCCGTGGTTCCGTCACAACGAGGCGCTGGATGTGCAGGTTGGGATTGGCGGCAAGGTCAGCAAAGAAGGCCACTGGGAGCCAGGTTTTACCATCACCGGTCAGGCCTGGGATCTGCCAGTTCTCGGCTACCGTAACGGCGTAGCGCAACCGCTGCGTCTGTGGCAGGCCAGCCACGCGCATCCGTTTAACCTGACCAAATTTAACGACGGTGATTTCCTGCGCGCAGAGCAGCAGGGCATCGACGCCGAAAAACTGACGAAAGTGCTGTACCCGAACGATAACCACACCGCGGGTAAAAAGCTGCGCCTGATGCAGCAGTACTTCCAGTGTGCCTGTTCCGTAGCTGACATTCTGCGCCGCCATCATCTGGCAGGGCGTAAACTGCATGAGCTGGCTGATTTTGAAGTTATTCAGCTCAACGATACTCACCCGACCATTGCCATTCCTGAGCTGCTGCGCGTGCTGATTGATGAGCACCAGATGAGCTGGGACGATGCGTGGGCCATTACCAGCAAAACCTTTGCTTACACCAACCACACCCTTATGCCAGAGGCGCTGGAGTGCTGGGACGAGAAGCTTGTGAAAGCGCTACTGCCGCGCCATATGCAAATCATCAAAGAGATTAACGAGCGCTTTAAGGCGTTGGTCGATAAAACCTGGCCGGGTGATGCTGAAGTCTGGGCGAAGCTGGCGGTGGTGCACAACAAACAGGTGCGCATGGCTAACATGTGCGTGGTCAGCGGCTTTGCGGTTAACGGTGTGGCGGCGCTGCACTCCGATCTGGTGGTGAAAGATCTGTTCCCTGAATATCACCAGCTCTGGCCGAACAAATTCCATAACGTCACCAATGGGATTACCCCACGTCGCTGGATTAAGCAGTGCAACCCGGCGCTTGCCGCACTGCTGGATAAAACGCTGAAAAAAGAGTGGGCCAACGACCTCGACCAGTTGATTAACCTGGAAAAATACGCCGACGACGCGAAGTTCCGTCAGCAGTATCGCGACATCAAGCTGGCGAACAAAGAGCGCCTGGTGAAGTTTATTAAAGCGCGTACCGGTATTGAAATAACGACTAACGCTATCTTTGATATTCAGATTAAACGTCTGCATGAGTACAAGCGTCAGCACCTCAACCTGCTGCATATTCTGGCGTTGTACAAAGAAATCCGTGAGAACCCGCAGGCAGATCGCGTGCCGCGCGTATTCCTGTTTGGCGCAAAAGCTGCTCCAGGTTACTACCTGGCGAAAAATATCATCTTCGCCATTAACCAGGTTGCACAAACTATCAATAACGACCCGCAAGTGGGCGACAAGCTGAAGGTCGTCTTCCTGCCGGATTATTGTGTCTCGGCGGCGGAAATGCTGATCCCGGCGGCGGATATCTCTGAGCAGATTTCAACCGCAGGGAAAGAGGCTTCCGGCACCGGTAACATGAAGCTGGCGCTGAACGGTGCGTTAACCGTTGGTACGCTGGATGGCGCAAACGTCGAAATCGCCGAGAAGGTGGGTGACGAGAATATCTTTATCTTCGGTCATACCGTGGAAGAGGTGAAGGTGCTCAAAGCCAAAGGCTACGACCCGGTGAAATGGCGTAAAAAAGACAAAGTGCTGGATGCTGTCCTGAAAGAGCTGGAAAGCGGGAAATACAGCGACGGCGACAAGCATGCCTTTGACCAGATGCTGCACAGTATCGGCAAGCAGGGCGGCGACCCGTATCTGGTGATGGCGGACTTCGCGGCCTACGTTGAAGCTCAGAAGCAGGTTGACGTGTTGTATCGTGACCAGGAAGCCTGGACCCGGGCGGCGATTCTGAATACCGCACGTTGCGGCATGTTCAGCTCGGATCGCTCCATCCGCGATTATCAGGCTCGTATCTGGCAGGCGAAACGTTAAGGAATCGCGATGGAAAGCAAACGTCTGGATAATGCCGCGCTGGCGGCGGGGATCAGCCCCAATTACATTAATGCCCACGGTAAACCGCAGTCTATTGGTGCCGAAACCAAACGGCGTTTGCTTGACGCCATGCATCGCACCACCGCTGCCACTCAGGTGGCGGTAACTCCGGTGCCGAATGTCATGGTCTACACCGCTGGCAAGAAAATGCCGCTGGCGGTTGAGGGAAGCGGAGAGTTTAACTGGCTGCTGACCACCGAAGAGGGCGTGCAGCACAAAGGGCATGCCGTCGGCGGTAAATCTTTCACTCTTCCGGCGAAGCTGCCGGAGGGGTATCACACGTTGACCCTGACCCAGGGCGAGCTGCGTACCCATTGTCGTATCATCGTGGCGCCAAAGCGCTGCTATGAACCGCAGGCGCTGTTAGCCGGGCAGAAGCTGTGGGGCGCATGCGTTCAGCTCTACACCCTGCGATCAGAAAAGAATTGGGGGATTGGCGACTTTGGCGATCTCCGCGCCATGCTGGTCGATGTGGCGCAACGCGGCGGCGCGTTTATCGGGCTTAATCCTATTCACGCGCTGTATCCGGCTAACCCGGAGAGCGCCAGCCCGTACAGCCCGTCTTCACGCCGCTGGTTGAACGTGATTTATATTGATGTGAACGCCGTAGACGATTTCCGCCTGAGTAAAGAGGCGCAGGCGTGGTGGCAGAAACCCGCGACTCAGCAAGCTCTGCAACGTGCGCGCGATGCCGAGTGGGTTGATTATTCTGCCGTTACTGCACTGAAGATGACGGCGCTACGTATGGCGTGGAAAAGCTTCTCCGTACGTGATGATGAGCAGATGGCGGCATTTCGCCAGTTTGTGTCTCAGGAAGGGGACAGCCTCTACTGGCAGTCAGCCTTTGATGCGCTGCATGCGCATCAGGTCAAAGAGGACGCATTACGCTGGGGATGGCCGGTGTGGCCGGAAGCTTTCCAGTCAGTGGACTCGCCAGAGGTAAAACGCTTCTGCGAAGAACATCGTGACGATGTGGATTTCTACCTGTGGTTACAGTGGCTGGCGTATACCCAGTTTGCTGACTGCTGGAAAACCAGCCAGAGTTTTGCGATGCCGATTGGACTGTATCGCGATCTGGCGGTTGGCGTGGCCGAAGGTGGGGCGGAAACCTGGTGCGACCGCGAGCTGTATTGCCTGAAAGCCTCGGTTGGTGCGCCGCCGGATATTCTCGGTCCGCTCGGACAAAACTGGGGGCTGCCGCCGATGGATCCGCACATCATCACGGCACGCGCCTACGAACCGTTTATCGAACTGCTGCGCGCCAATATGCAGAACTGCGGTGCGCTGCGTATCGACCATGTTATGTCGATGCTGCGTCTGTGGTGGATCCCCTACGGTGAAACTGCCGATCACGGCGCTTACGTGCACTATCCGGTCGATGACCTGCTTTCAATTCTGGCGCTGGAGAGTAAACGTCATCACTGCATGGTAATTGGTGAGGATCTGGGTACTGTGCCGGTGGAGATCGTCAGCAAGCTGCGCGACAGCGGCGTGTACTCCTACAAAGTGCTTTATTTCGAGAATGACCATGAGAAAAACTTCCGTACGCCGAAAGCGTACCCGGAACAATCAATGGCAGTCGCGGCGACGCATGACCTTCCTACGCTTAAAGGTTATTGGGATAGCGGCGATTTGACGCTGGGTAAAGCTCTGGGCCTGTATCCGGATGAAGTCGTGCTGCGCGGGTTGTATCAGGACCGAGAACTTGCGAAACAGGGGCTGCTGGACGCGCTGCACAAATACGGCTGCCTGCCAAAACGTGCCGGTCACAAGGCATCCCTGATGTCGATGACGCCGATTCTTAATCGCGGCATGCAACGCTACATCGCTGACAGCAACAGTGCGCTGCTGGGCCTACAACCGGAAGACTGGCTGGATATGGCTGAACCGGTCAACATTCCGGGGACCAGCGACCAGTACAAAAACTGGCGGCGTAAGCTCACCGCCACGCTGGAGCAGATGTTTGCCGATGAGAGAGTGAATAAGCTGATTAAGGATTTGGATAAGCGGCGAAAAGCGGCCGCGAAGAAGAAGTAAAAAGCCGGGGATTTCCCCGGCTTTTTTATGGTGATAGTTCGTAGCACGTAGGCCCGATAAGCGCAGCGCCATCAGGCAATTCTGACGCACATTGCCGGATGGCGGCTTTACCTTATCCGGCCTATAAACTGTCTCGATTAAACCACCATACCCAGCAGCAGACACCCTACCAGACCGCAGACGGAGATAATGGTTTCCAGCATTGACCATGACTTGATGGTTTCACCGATGGTTAGGTTGAAGTACTCCTTGAACAGCCAGAAGCCTGGATCGTTCACGTGGGAGAAGATGACAGAACCGGAACCAACCGCAATAACCATCAGCTCAGGGCTTACGCCGGTTGTTGCAATCAGCGGCGCCACTATCCCACCAGCGGTGATCGCTGCAACGGTTGCGGAACCCAATGCGATACGCAGTACTGCAGCGATAGACCATGCCATCAGCAGCGGAGACACGTTAGAGCCATGCATCATTGAAGCGATGTATTTGTCCACGCCGCTATCAACCAGGACCTGTTTGAAGGCACCGCCGCCGCCGATGATCAACAGCATCATCGCAATGATTTTGATTGAAGACACCAGCGTGTCGTTAATCTGATCCATCGAACGTCCGCGGTTCAGACCAAACGTGAACATCGCAATCAGCACTGCAATCAGCGTTGCCATGACCGGGTCACCGAGGAATTCTGCAACCGTCAGGAAAGCATGACCTTTCGGCAGAATCATCTCCGCCACGGCGCGCATTGCCATCAGAATAACCGGGACCAGAGAGGTCCAGACGCTGACGCCAAAGCCTGGCATCTCTTCTTCAGTGAAGGTTTTTGCGCTGTACAGACCTTCCGGGATTGGCTTATCAATGCCTTTCAGGAAACGTGCGTATACCGGACCGGCGAGAATAACGGTCGGGATTGCCAGAATCGTACCAAACAGCAGGGTTTTACCCATATCTGCGTGGAAAATGGTGGCAATAGCGGTTGGACCCGGGTGCGGTGGCAGGAAGCCGTGCGTTACGGACAGTGCCGCAGCCATTGGCACGCCAACGTACAGCAGCGGGATATTGGCAGCAGCGGCAATGGTGAACACCAGCGGCAGCATCAGTACGAAACCAACTTCGTAGAACAGGGCAAAACCAACGGTGAAGCCGGTTAATACCACCGCCCATTGAATATGTTTTTTGCCGAATTTAGCAATCAGGGTGGTTGCGATGCGCTGTGCGCCGCCGCAGTCCGCCAGCATTTTGCCCAGCATGGCGCCAAAACCCATAATCAGGGCGAGGCTGCCAAGGGTTCCGCCGACGCCGGCTTTAATTGAACCGATGACTTTATCCAGTGGCATCCCTTGCATCAATCCGACAGCAAGCGCCACCAGGACGAGAGCGATGAAACCGTTCATTTTGAAACGGATCATCAGGAGGAGTAACAAGATTACACCGATAGCAACGATGACTAATGGCATGATTTACCTGGCCTTAACTTTGTTATGGGTAACGTCAGTGTTTAGATGACAAATTCCGATTGTCCCGACCGGGAACAGAGTATTCTCAGCACCAATGCTGGTTGCCTGCAAAACTAATCAGTTTAGCTGGCTATTATGTGTGTGTTAGGTGCTGATACGAATGATACGGGTAACATGTGGCGCTTGAAAATCACCTGGGCAGGCAAAATTTAAATTATGAGAGGCTGGTCAAATTATGCAGGGGATTATTACAGGGTACGTGCAGAGAAATGTAAGGGCGTAGGCCGGATAAAGCGTTTACGCTGCCATCCGGCATCGATGCCCGGTGGCGACGCGGATGCGTCTTACCGGGCCTACAAGTCTGGTCGTTAGTAGTAAGAGTGCTCGCCGCGCTGGTGTTCGGTTAAATCGCGAACGCCTTTCAGTTCAGGGAATTCAGCCAGCAGCTGCTTCTCGATACCTTCTTTCAGCGTCACATCGACCATTGAACAGCCGTTACAGCCGCCGCCAAACTGCAGAATGGCGTAGCCTTCATCGGTGATTTCCATCAGAGATACGCGACCACCGTGACCAGCCAACTGTGGGTTGATCTGCGATTGCAGCATGTACTCCACGCGTTCCATCAGCGGCGCATCATCGGCAACTTTACGCATTTTGGCGTTTGGTGCTTTCAGGGTCAGCTGGGAGCCTAACTGGTCGGTAACGAAATCGATTTCTGCATCTTCCAGATACGGTGCGCTCAGTTCATCAACATATGCGGTCAGCAGGTCAAATTTAATGGCGGTGTCGGTTGCTTCCACGGCGTCCGGCGGACAATAAGAAACGCCGCATTCAGCGTTAGGCGTGCCGGGATTAATCACAAATACGCGGATTTGTGTCCCTTCTTCCTGATTTGCCAGCAGTTTGGCAAAGTGCGCTTGTGCAGCATCGGAAATATGGATCATAGTAATGGCCTAATAGTTGACTATTTTACTTGGTTATAATACGCCCATCATCGAGGCTCTACAAGGTTCGACACAGGCACCATACCTGGACAGTCGCCGCGCCGTTGCGTAAAAGCAGCTGCGCGATTTCCGCGACGGTACTTCCGGTAGTGACGACATCATCCACAATAACCATATGGAGTCCCTGCACCGGCAATTCAAGGCGAAAGGCATTTTTCAGGTTACGTTTACGTAATCGGGCGCTGAGATGGTGCTGCGTGGCGGTTGCCCGAACCCGCGAGACGGTCTGGCTGTCCCAGTCGCAACCCAGCCAGCGTGCAAGCGGACGGCACAGTAAATCGCTCTGATTAAACCCTCTGCGCCAGTGTCGACGTTGCCAGAGCGGGACGCTGACCAGCCTGTCCGGCAGAGGAAGGGCGCTGACGCGCCGGGCCTGTAGTACCTCCAGCAACAGCAAACGCGAAAGAGCGGAGGCTGTTTCGCTGCGTCGCGAAAACTTGAGCTGGTGGATAAGCCCGCTCAACGGCGGAACATAGTCGCTGACGGTGACCAGCCGCTGCCACGGCGGCGGTTTTTGCAGGCAGCGCCCACAGGGAATGACGGTATGAGCGGCAGGGAGTCCACATTGGGGGCATAGGCTGGCGTGTTGGCGCGTTGCCCGCGTACAGACTGAGCAGATCCCCCAATGCCCTAACGTCAGGGGCATTCGGCATAGCCAGCACAATCCCGGTACTGTTAGCATAGATGCATCCTTTCAGGCTAAAAGAGAACAATAACTGATGAATGACATCTGGTGGCAGACCCAGGGTTCGGGAAATTGCCATCTTGTGCTGCTGCACGGATGGGGACTGAATGCGCAAGTGTGGCATTGCATAAGCGAGGAACTGGGTTCGCATTTTACGCTGCATCTTGTCGACTTACCGGGATTTGGTCGTAGCCAGGGTTTCGGTGCAATGTCGCTGGAAGAGATGGCTGAGCGGGTATTGAAACAGGCACCGGAGAAAGCTATCTGGCTCGGCTGGAGTCTGGGCGGGCTGGTCGCGAGTCAGGTAGCCTTAACGCATCCTGAGCGTGTTCAGGCGCTGGTGACCGTCGCGTCTTCCCCTTGCTTTAGCGCGCGGGATGAGTGGCCGGGTATCAAGCCAGAGGTGCTGGCAGGCTTCCAGCAGCAGCTGAGCGAAGATTTCCAGCGTACAGTGGAGCGTTTTCTGGCATTGCAAACGATAGGTACGGAAACCGCGCGTCAGGATGCGCGAGCGTTGAAGAAAACGGTGCTTGCTTTACCCATGCCGGAAGTCGAGGTGCTTAATGGCGGGCTGGAGATCCTGAAAACAGTTGATCTGCGTGAACCGCTGTGCGCGGTGGAAATGCCTTTCCTGCGGTTGTACGGCTATCTTGATGGCCTGGTGCCGCGCAAAGTCGTCCCGATGTTGGATGCCCTGTGGCCGCAGAGTGAGTCGTTGGTGTTTGCTAAGGCGGCGCATGCGCCGTTTATCTCGCATCCGGCGGAGTTCTGCTCAGCGCTGGTGGCGTTAAAACACCAGCTATAGCCCCTGTTGATTTGCCCGGTAGCGTCGCGCTTGCCGGGCATGAAATTAATGGGGTTGTGCTGGCAGGTCTTCAGCGCTAAGCCCGGTAATTCTGAGTATTGTTAATCTGTCGATACCATCCGCTAGCATGGTCGTCGCGATGCGCAAAGCTTCCTCTCGTTTGCCCGTTTGTAACCCCTCTTGTAATCCTTTCCGATGGCCTTCCTGAAGGCCATTAAGATGCCCTTCCTGTCGTAATCTTTCGGCGATAGTCATCAACTTGTCCTTATGTTGGGGTAAACGTTCGGCGATTTCATGAATAAACTCGCCAAAATGCACGGTGTCTCCGGCTTGCATCAGGTAATTAAACAAGGCTTTCAACTGGCTGTCATTAGCGTGTCCTTTAACAAGCAGGATGGCCAGTTTTTCTACCAGCCCCATCAAATCGCGTTTACGGATATGTTTTTGGATGAGTTCCAACAGCGCCATCCGGCGATGCTGCATAATCTCGTCATCGGGCACAACGGTGATATCGATCAGTGGAAATGCGGTGCTATAAAGCTGTCTGGCGGACTCCGGGTCATCAAACTCGTCCAGCCAACAAAGTGAATAGGGGTATGGGCTTGCTGCACCATGATAAAAAAGTAGGGGGATTACCAGAGGCAGCTTCTTATGTCCCGCATCCAGATGACGCTGCATTACCGCAATGGCATAGCGTATTAGCCGAAATGCCATGTGAGCATCGGCGCTGCTTTGATGTTCAATAATGGTGTAAATGTAACCATCACCTTCGCGGGTAGCTGGCTGGAGGATAGATCTTTTTTGCTGAAATAATGAAATCTATGTGGAATCCATTACGCAAAAAAGCCGGATATCTGCATAAACGAATTATCCGGCCTGGACGTTTGCATCATTTGTAGGCCGGATAAGCGTAGCGCCATCCGGCAAAGAGCATCTGATTAGCGCAAAGCCCACCACTCGCGCAGGCAGGCTTTACCTTCCGGGCAACTTTTGCAGCTTCCGGAAAGACACCCGTCGGCATCTTCCTGAATCCGCACCGCTTTGCCCATCTTTTCTAACTGATTCAGCATGGCGTCAATCATGGGCTGCGGGGTATGCAGCGTGTGGCTTATTTGTGTCGCCTCCATGCGCCCCCGCAAAGCCAATAAATCACGAACCTGAATAAGTGATGCCATTGTCGATAACCTTAGTGGCAATCGCCAGTCGTGCTGGAACAGCAGGAACTCGCCGTTCTGTTGGTTGCCAGCAGTGCGAGGTCCACGCGGCTGCGAGCTCGACGCAGCAGGCCCAGTAACACGATGTTAAACAGGATGACCGCTAAAATGCACACCAGGCTGTAGGTCGGGTGCTCTTTGTAGCTGACCGTCTGATAAAACAGCGTCGACAGAGAGTAGGCGATATTCAGGCCCCACAGAATCGAGAAACTCATCCAGCCACGGCTGGATTCACGTGCGATAGCGCCCATCACTGAAATGCACGGCACATACAGCAGAACAAAGATCAGGTAGCTGTACGCGGCGGCGGCGCTGCCAAATTTCTCGCCCATCACGCCCATTGCGCCCGTCGCCATTTCGCCGTCGCCCTTGCTGGCTTCGATAGGGTTAGCCAGTACGCTCAGGCTGAAGGTGTCTTTCAGGCTTTGCCAGGTTTCATCCACTGCGCCGAGCAGCTCGTCACCAAGGTGGAAATCTGCCGGGTTGAACTCTTCTTCCTGAATGTTTTCCGCGGTATAGAGCGTGTTCAGCGTACCCACCACCACTTCTTTCGCCATCGCGCCGGTGAACAAACCTACGGTTGCCTGCCAGTTATCTTCGTGAACGCCAATCGGTTTAAACACTGGAGTAATAACACGGCTAACGGAGGCCAGAGCTGAGTCGTTGATGTTATCGACGATTTTCCCGCTCAGCGAGAAACTGTTAAACGCGCTGAGGAAAATGCTGACGATGATGATGACTTTACCTGCACGCAGAACGAAGCCTTTCAGGCGTTGCCAGGTCTGAATAATCAGACTCTTGATGTGCGGCACGTGGTATACCGGCAGCTCCATCACGAACGGCGTTGCTTCACCACGCATGATGGTGTGTTTGAGCATCAGGCCCGTCAACACAGCCATCACGATACCCAGTACGTACAGCGAGAAGACCGCCAGTGCGCCGTTCTGACCAAAGAACGCCGCGGCAAAGACGGCGAAAATCGCCAGACGTGCGCCGCAGGACATAAACGGCGCCATCATGATGGTCATCAGACGCTCACGCGGGGCGTCCAGCGTACGTGCGCCCATCACGGACGGTACGTTACAGCCAAAGCCGACGATCAGCGGGACGAACGATTTGCCCGGCAGTCCCAGCGCCTGCATCAGACGGTCCATCACAAACGCGGCGCGCGCCATGTAGCCGGAGTCTTCAAGGAAGGAGAGGAACAGGTACATCATGCCGATTTGCGGTACCAGCGGCAGCACGGTGTTAATCCCGCCGCCAAGGCCCTGGGCCAGGAAGATAGTGAGCCAGTCCGGGAAGTGCAGCGTGTAGCCAATCCACTGAATACCATGGATAAAGAGTGCTACGGAGCCAACGTCAAACAATGGTTGCAGCGCGCCGCCGATGTTAATGGCGAGCAGGAACATCAGGTACATCACGAACAGGAAAATCGGCAGCCCGAGGAAGCGGTTGAGAACGATTTTATCTACCGCGGTGGTGAAACGGCTCGGTTCTGCCGTCAGAGTATTGCTGACGGTATCGCAGATAGCGGCAATGCACTGATAGCGCGCATCGGCGATGTGCAGCGCCGGATCGTCCATAGTCTCGCTCAGGCGTGCGATGGAGGCATCGAGATTTTGCGCGGCATCACCCGCATATGCGCGGCTGTAGATATCGCCTTCCAGCATCTGCAGGCCCAGCCAGCGGCGCTGTTTGAGCGGCATATCTTTGGCCATCGCGTCGGCGAGGGAATCCGCTTCCTGCAGCAACGGCTGGGCATAATGGACCAGCTCGACAGTGTCGTTTTCTTTGTAGCGATCGATCGCCAGCTTCAGCGCTTCAATGCCGCGGGCGCGGGTGGAAACCAGCGGAACCACCGGGCAGCCAAGACGTGCTGAGAGGGCGTCGATATCAATACGGATTTGCTGTTTTTCAGCGATATCCAGCATATTCAACGCGACGATGCAGGGGATGCCCAACTCAAGCAGTTGCAACGTCAGATAGAGGTTGCGTTCAAGGTTTGAAGCATCGACCACGTTGATCAACAGATCCGCGTCGCCGCTTAAAATATAGTGGCAGGCAATCTGCTCATCGAGAGAGGTCTGGGATGAGATTGTCGTCAGAGAATAGGTGCCGGGTAAATCCACCAGCGTGACCTGATGGTCCGTTGTGGCGAAATGACCTTCTTTACGCTCCACGGTAACGCCAGCCCAGTTGCCTACACGCTGGCGCGCGCCGGTGAGTTGGTTGAATAAGGTTGTCTTGCCGGAATTAGGATTACCAATTAAACCAATGGTTAGTTTTTTCATTTTTATAGACTCACTGTATTAACAGGAAACCGCTTCCACTTCTAATAACGCCAAATCCTTTTTACGCAATACCAGACTTACGCGACGCGTTTCGATATGGATAGGATCGCCGAGCGGGGCGACGCGTACCACGTTGAAGGAGGAGCCGGGCAGCATGCCAAGTGACAACAGTTTCTGACGATAAGCCGGGCTGATTTCACGGGCAAAGCCGGTAATTTTCCACGCACTGTCAGGAGTGAATTGCATAGGGACCTACTTATATCTCGCTAACTGGATGATTACCTCATGGGGCGACAGGGCGGCATGAGACCAGATGATTAGCCAACGTAAGGAAAGAGTAAATAATCAACAAAACAATGATAATGAGAATGGTTTCTATCATCAATAGAATAAATGTGACGGAATGTACAATTGGATAATAATTTGAGCCAATTTTGATATTCCTCAATATTTATTCTGGTAGGGAAAGAATGGTTCGCGGAGGTAATTATTGAGAATCTTAATGTTTAATTAAGGTTTCATCTGTTAATAAAGTGATAAATATATTGTGGTGAAAAGCGGGGGATATATTAAATATGCCGGATAAGGTATTGATTCCGTCATCCGGCACACGGTTTAAACTTAGCGCTTTTTACCCATTGCCGCCGCCAGCGCATCCATCATCGCGCTGTTGCCCGCAGGCTGGGCGTCACGACCACGCGGTTTCGCCGCTTTTGGCGCTGGGCGATTGCCCTGAGTGCGATCGTTATTCCCGCCGCCGCGACGCGCATTGGTTTCACCCGGCTGCTCGTCCAGACGCATGGTCAGCGCGATACGCTTACGTTGCAGGTCCACTTCCAGCACTTTCACCTTCACAATGTCGCCCGCTTTCACCACGGTGTGTGGATCGTCGACGAACTTATTCGACAGCGAAGAGATATGCACCAGGCCATCCTGATGAACGCCGATATCAACAAACGCGCCGAAATTGGTGACGTTGGTGACCGCCCCTTCCAGGATCATTCCCGGCAGCAGATCGTTCATGGTTTCGACACCATCGGCAAACTGCGCGGTTTTAAATTCAGGACGCGGATCGCGACCCGGCTTTTCCAGCTCTTTGATGATGTCGGTGACGGTCGGCACCCCGAAGCGTTCGTCAGTAAAATCGGCGGCTTTCAGATTGCGCAGTTCGTTGCTGTTGCCCATCAGGTCACGCAGCGATTGCTCGGTAGCGGCCAGAATGCGTTCCACAATCGGATAGGCTTCCGGGTGAACGGTGGAGGCATCCAGTGGGTTATCGCCATGGTTGATGCGCAGGAAGCCTGCGCACTGTTCAAAGGCTTTTGGCCCCAGACGGCTGACTTTCAGCAGTTGCTGACGGTTCTGGAACTGACCGTTCTCATCGCGCCAGGCGACGATGTTTTGCGCCATCATGCGTGTCAGGCCGGCCACGCGGGTCAACAGCGGAACGGAAGCGGTATTTAGATCGACGCCGACGGCGTTCACACAGTCTTCCACCACCGCGTCCAGCTTACGCGCCAGTTGTGTCTGGCTAACGTCGTGTTGATACTGGCCCACACCGATCGATTTCGGATCGATTTTCACCAGCTCAGCCAGCGGATCCTGCAGACGACGGGCGATAGACACTGCGCCACGCAATGAAACGTCGAGATCCGGGAACTCTTGCGCCGCCAGCTCGGAAGCCGAGTAAACCGATGCCCCGGCTTCGCTGACGATCACTTTCTGCGCGGTGACTTTCGGGAACTGTTTCTGCACGTCGAGGAAGAAGCGCTCGGTTTCGCGCGACGCTGTACCGTTACCAATCGCCACCAGCTCAACGTTGTATTTTTCACACAGCGCCGCAACGGCAACGGCGGCTTTGGCGGCCTGACCGGTGTGTGGATAAATGGTGTCGGTCGCGACCAGCTTACCGGTACCGTCAACAACCGCCACCTTCACGCCGGTACGCAGGCCGGGATCGAGGCCCATGGTGGCGCGCAGGCCGGCCGGAGCCGCCATCAGCAGGTCATGCAGGTTACGGGCAAAGACGTTGATTGCTTCATCTTCCGCGCGTTCGCGCACGGTGCCCATCAGTTCGGTTTCGAGGTGCATCAGCACCTTAATTCGCCATGTCCAGCTTACAACGCCTTTACGCCAGCTGTCTGCCGGTGCGTTGTTCAGTCGCAGGCCAAGGTGATCCTGAATGATTTGCTCGCCGTGGCTCTCTTTCGGTGGCTCATCGAACTGCGGATCGGCATTCAGCGAAAGCTGAAGCACGCCCTCGTTACGGCCACGGAACATGGCCAGCGCACGGTGGGATGGCACGGTAGAGATCGGTTCGTGGTGATCGAAGTAGTCGCGGAATTTCGCGCCTTCCTCTTCTTTACCGCTTACCACGGTGGAAACCAAATGCGCGTTCTTCCACAGATAGTCACGCACTTTCGCCAGCAGCGCGGCATCTTCAGCGAAGCGTTCCATCAGGATGTAACGTGCGCCGTCGAGGGCCGCTTTGGTATCCGCCACGCCGTTGTCGGCGTTGAGATATTTAGCGGCTTCTGTTTCCGGGTCGTGAGACGGCTCGTTCCACAGCAGGTCTGCCAGCGGCTCAAGGCCTGCTTCAATGGCGATCTGCCCACGGGTACGGCGCTTAGGTTTGTACGGCAGATAGAGATCTTCGAGTTCGGTCTTACTTAACGTGCCGTTGATCGCTTTCGCCAGGTCGTCGGTCAGTTTGCCTTGCTCGCCGATAGATTTCAGGATTGCCTGACGGCGGTCTTCCAGTTCACGCAGATATCCCAGACGGGTTTCCAGATTACGCAGTTGCGTATCGTCCAGACCGCCGGTGATTTCCTTACGATATCGTGCGATAAACGGCACGGTGTTCCCTTCGTCAAGCAGGCGAACGGCAGCTTCTACCTGTTCAGCACGAGCCTGAATTTCACCTGCGATAATGCGGCAGAAAGAATCATTCATCATGGATAGCTTCGTCTATAGGATAAAAAATCAGGGGATAGTTATACGGATTGACTGACAAAAATGCCAGCCATCTGCCGGGGCTTCGGATTGTTCCGGTCTCACTTAACGTATTCAATCTCGTTCACGTACCAGCTGGCTTCGCCACCAGGAGTGTTTACTACTGCGAGATCGCCGACTTCTTTTTTCAGCAGCGCTCGCGCCATTGGTGAGTCGATAGAGATGTAATCTTTACGACCGAAGATCTCATCGTAGCCAACAATACGGAATTTGCGGATGTCGCCATCGTCATTTTCAATCTCAACCCATGCGCCAAAGAAGACTTTGCCCTCCTGCTGCGGGGAGTAATCGACGATTTTCAGATTCTCCATGCACTTGGTCAAATATCGGACGCGGCGGTCGATCTCACGCAGGCGCTTTTTATTATACTGGTAGTCGGCATTTTCGCTGCGGTCACCCAGACTTGCGGCCCAGGTAACTTTTTTGGTGACTTCCGGGCGCTCTTCACGCCAGAGATAATTCAGCTCTTGTTTGAGTTTTTCATACCCTTCACGGGTTATCAGGGGCGTTTTCATCTTATTGTTTTACCTTCGACTCTGTGATGATGCGCACAATTAGTATTACGTGAGCATATCAACAGAATAAATAATGTATTGCGAGAAACATTGTATACTTAAGCTGCTGTTTAATATGCTTTGTAACAATTTAGCCTGGAATTCATACCAGAATTCGCTGGTGACTCACGTTAGCTTTCTTAAGAATATACACTTAATTGTTGCGAACCTTTGGGAGTAATAACAATGCAAGAGAACTATAAGATTCTGGTGGTCGATGACGACATGCGCTTACGTGCGCTTCTGGAGCGTTATCTGACCGAGCAGGGCTTCCAGGTTCGAAGCGTCGCAAACGCTGAGCAGATGGATCGTCTGCTGACCCGTGAGTCTTTCCACCTGATGGTGCTGGATTTAATGTTGCCGGGAGAAGATGGCCTGTCTATTTGCCGTCGCCTGCGCAGCCAAAGCAACCCGATGCCGATCATTATGGTCACGGCGAAGGGCGAAGAAGTGGACCGTATTGTAGGACTGGAAATCGGCGCTGACGATTACATTCCGAAACCGTTTAACCCGCGTGAGCTACTGGCACGTATTCGCGCAGTCCTGCGCCGTCAGGCGAATGAACTGCCGGGCGCGCCTTCTCAGGAAGAAGCGGTCATTGCGTTTGGTAAGTTCAAACTGAACCTCGGTACGCGTGAAATGTTCCGTGAAGATGAGCCTATGCCGCTCACCAGCGGTGAGTTTGCGGTGCTGAAAGCACTGGTCAGCCATCCGCGTGAGCCGCTGTCCCGCGACAAGTTGATGAACCTCGCCCGTGGTCGTGAATATTCTGCGATGGAACGTTCTATCGACGTCCAGATTTCCCGTCTGCGTCGCATGGTGGAAGAAGATCCGGCGCATCCACGCTACATTCAGACCGTATGGGGTCTGGGCTACGTCTTCGTTCCGGACGGTTCTAAAGCATGAGGCGAATGCGCTTCTCGCCACGAAGTTCGTTTGCCCGCACGTTATTGCTCATCGTCACCTTGCTGTTTGCCAGCCTGGTGACGACTTACCTGGTAGTGCTGAACTTCGCGATTCTGCCGAGCCTCCAGCAGTTTAATAAGGTCCTGGCCTACGAAGTTCGTATGCTGATGACCGATAAACTACAGCTGGAGGACGGTACGCAACTGGTGGTGCCGCCCGCATTCCGTCGGGAAATTTATCGTGAGCTGGGTATTTCCCTCTATTCCAACGAGGCCGCTGAAGAAGCCGGACTGCGTTGGGCGCAGCACTATGAATTCTTAAGCCATCAGATGGCGCAGCAGTTGGGTGGCCCAACGGAAGTCCGCGTTGAGGTAAACAAAAGCTCGCCGGTTGTGTGGCTGAAAACCTGGCTGTCGCCCAACATCTGGGTACGTGTTCCGCTTACGGAAATTCATCAAGGCGATTTCTCTCCGCTGTTCCGCTATACGCTGGCGATTATGCTGCTGGCTATCGGTGGCGCGTGGCTGTTTATCCGTATCCAGAACCGACCGTTGGTGGATCTTGAACATGCGGCGCTGCAGGTGGGGAAAGGTATCATTCCACCGCCGTTGCGGGAGTATGGCGCTTCAGAGGTGCGCTCCGTAACCCGAGCCTTTAACCATATGGCCGCAGGTGTGAAGCAGTTGGCCGATGACCGTACGCTGTTAATGGCGGGCGTGAGCCACGATTTACGTACTCCGCTGACGCGTATTCGTCTGGCAACGGAAATGATGGGCGAAGAGGACGGTTATCTTGCGGAGTCCATCAATAAGGACATCGAAGAGTGTAACGCCATCATCGAGCAGTTCATCGATTACCTGCGTACCGGTCAGGAGATGCCGATGGAGATGGCGGATCTGAACTCGGTGCTGGGTGAAGTGGTTGCGGCAGAAAGCGGCTATGAACGTGAAATCGAAACTGCGCTGCAGCCTGGCGCCATTCAGGTGAAGATGCACCCGCTGTCGATCAAGCGTGCGGTTGCCAATATGGTGGTTAACGCCGCCCGCTACGGCAACGGCTGGATTAAGGTCAGTAGCGGTACGGAGACGCATCGCGCCTGGTTCCAGGTAGAAGATGATGGTCCGGGCATCAAGCCGGAGCAGCGTAAGCACCTGTTCCAGCCATTTGTCCGCGGCGACAGCGCGCGCAGTACCAGCGGCACGGGGCTGGGTCTGGCGATTGTGCAACGTATTATCGATAACCATAACGGCATGCTGGAGATTGGTACCAGTGAACGTGGTGGGTTGTCGATTCGTGCATGGCTTCCGGTTCCTTTCACTCGCGCGCAGGGTATCACGAAAGACGTATAAGAAAGGGAGGCGAAATGCCTCCCTTTGTTTACGGGATACAGAGTAAAACCTCTGGCTTAAATTGCTTTTAATTGATTAATTATAAATGGATTTTTTTGAATTAATAAAAGCAGTTTTCTTGGTGCACCAGTCGGCTGGCGTCGTTTCGTTTCCCAGCTTTTAACCAGGTCATAACTCACGCCAACAGCTATGGCAAAATCCTGTTGGCGTAACCCTGTTGCTTCGCGGATGGCTTTAACATCAATTTCGCTAAAGGTATGTACATGTTCAGGCTTAGGTGTTTCTTCACCTTTCTCTATACGCACCATTTCTTCTGCACTGGCCAGCAAATCGGCAAATAATTCGTCTTTCATTTTGGCCTCACCACACCGGATAGCGGTGTCCTGATGATTAAAATTCCCATGATTAAATCAGCATATTGGATAAGTGCATTAAAACTCTTTTTTGCTCTTCGGTTAAATCATCCTGTTCATTTTTAGGATAGAGCAAAGCGAGATAGATTCGACCTTTGCGCGTCACGTTGTAATAGATAACCCTAATACCGCTGCGTTTGCCCATACCAGAGCGACTCCAGCGAATTTTTCTGAATCCACCTGTACCAGCGATAGTACCTCCAGCCTCAGGGTTCTCTATAAGCGCCTCTTGAAAAGCGCGAAACTCATCGTCAGGCAAAAGTAACGGACGGCGTTTACTAAATCCTTGTAGCTCAATAAATGTGAACATAGCGCGTCCTGCGCATGGGGTTGATAGTACAGATTATAGGTGTACCGAGTACATTTTAAAAGATAAACACAATAAAAAACCCCTTACCCTCTCGGATAAGGGGCTATATAACGAATCAAAAATTACAGCTTCGGTCCGGCGCTAACCAGCGCTTCACCCGCAGGGGTGTCGGTGTATTTCTCGAAGTTCTCGATAAACAGTTTCGCCAGTGCATTGGCTTTTTCCTGCCACTGCTCTGGAGACGCGTAGGTATTACGCGGATCGAGAATGCGCGTATCCACGCCCGGCAACTCGGTCGGGATAGCCAGGTCAAACATCGGCAGACGGAACGTTTCTGCGTCATCCAGCGAACCGTTCAGGATGGCGTCAATAATCGCACGGGTATCTTTGATAGAGATACGTTTGCCAGTACCGTTCCAGCCGGTGTTAACCAGATACGCCTGCGCACCTGCTGCCTGCATACGTTTCACCAGCACTTCAGCATACTGCGTTGGGTGCAGAGACAGGAATGCTGCGCCGAAGCAGGCAGAGAAGGTTGGGGTCGGTTCGGTAACGCCGCGTTCGGTACCGGCCAGTTTGGCGGTGAAGCCAGACAGGAAATGGTACTGAGTTTGATCTGCTGTCAGGCGAGAAACCGGCGGCAGCACGCCAAATGCGTCGGCAGTCAGGAAGATCACTTTGGTAGCATGACCCGCTTTTGACACTGGCTTAACGATATTATCGATGTGATAAATCGGGTAGGAAACGCGGGTGTTTTCAGTTTTGGAACCGTCGTCGAAGTCGATGGAACCATCTTCGCGCACGGTGACGTTTTCCAGCAGCGCGTCACGACGGATCGCGTTGTAGATTTCCGGCTCGGCATCTTTAGACAGTTTGATGGTCTTCGCGTAGCAACCGCCTTCGAAGTTAAACACGCCGTCGTCATCCCAGCCGTGTTCGTCATCGCCAATCAGGCGGCGTTTCGGATCGGTGGACAGCGTTGTTTTACCGGTACCGGACAGGCCAAAGAAGACTGCCACATCACCTTTTTCCCCGACGTTTGCCGAGCAGTGCATGGAGGCAATGCCTTTCAGCGGCAGCAGGTAGTTCATCACGGAGAACATACCTTTCTTCATTTCGCCGCCGTACCAGGTGCCGCCAATCAGCTGGATACGCTCAGTCAGGTTGAAAGCCACGAAGTTTTCAGAGTTCAGACCCTGCTCTTTCCATTGTGGGTTGGTGCACTTAGCGCCGTTCATCACGATGAAATCCGGTTTAAAATCAACCAGCTCTTCGTCGCTTGGGCGGATGAACATGTTTTTGACGAAATGCGCCTGCCAGGCAACTTCGGTAATGAAGCGCACGGAAAGACGGGTATCGGCGTTAGCGCCGCAGAATGCATCAATGATAAACAGGCGCTTGCCGGAAAGTTGCTGGGTAACTAATCCTTTCAGATGCTGCCAGGTTTCCGGGGAGAGCGGTTTGTTGTCGTTCTTACCTTTACCTTTGTCTGACCACCAGAGCGTGTCGCGCGTGGTGTCGTCACGGACAATGTACTTATCCTTTGGCGAACGTCCGGTAAAGATACCGGTATCAACGGCAACGGCGCCCAGATTCGTTAACACGCCACGTTCATAACCTTCCAGGTTTGGATCAAGTTCTTCCTGGAAAAGCGTGTCGTAGTCTGGATTGTAAACGATATCCTGAACGTCATTGATACCATAAGCCTTGAGATCTTGCGGGGTTAAACTGTTGTTCACACGCATTTCACTGCTCCTTAGCCAATATGTATTACCTGGAATAGTAAGGTTTTTTAGGGATTGCTAACCGCGACAAGGCTCATAGATTTACGCATCCGGGAAAATCACGGGTTACCGAATACGCTGCGACTCCTGTCACAAAGAGGCGGATATTATGGCAGGAAACCCTTTTTTGTTGTGGAAAATGTTCTTAAAACGTTAATGAAGAGTGTTTTTGGCGGGAATCTTGTGAGTGTAATCGCATTCACGTAAGAAAATAACGTAACTCATACATATACAATATCGATTCACTTCCCGTCGCGTTAGTCTGAAATCAGCCTACCAATGCTCAAAATTGTGAAGTTGATGCGATAATTAGCTTTTCCCTTCATTCTGGAAACTGACATGGATAGTCCTGAAATTTCACGTACGACGCGTTTGGGCATGATATTTATCGGCCTGCTGCAGGGGGCATTATGCTACCTGCTGATGACATATCTGGTGCCCCATAACGACGGCTGGCTGTTCTATGGCATGCCTGCGACGATTGCGATCACCTCGGCACTTTTGCTTACTGTCGTTTCTTTCAAACAACGCGCGCTGTGGTACTGGATGGCGCTGATCTTTGTTGTGGTGCTGGCGATGAGCGTCTGGCTAAAGTGGCAAGTCGAGGACAGTGATAAGTGGCGGCAACATGAAGTTTTTATGTTCTACGGTTGGCGCTTACTGCTGATGGCGATGCTTGCCTTGCCCTGGATTCAGTACTCGCTTCGCGCGTCCCGCCAACAGACACGCTATGCGCAATTTTATACACAATTGTGGCTTAACACGCTGACGCTGCTGATTGTGTTCATTTCCAACGGGTTGTTCTGGCTGGTGCTCCTGCTATGGAGCGAGATGTTTAAGCTGGTCGGTATTCCCTTCTTCAGCACGCTCTTCTTTGATACCGACTGGTTTGGCTATGTGGCCTTTGGTCTGATTACCGCACTGGCAGTGGTACTGGCTCGTACACAGTCGCGTTTGGTCACGGCGGTACAAAAATTACTGACGTTTATTGCCACCGGTCTGTTACCTCTGGTCGCGCTGTTGGCGCTGATGTTCATACTGACCTTGCCCTTCACCGGACTGGAGGCTATTTCGCAACGCGTGTCTGCGGCCGGGTTGATGTCAACGCTGACGCTGCTCCTGTTGCTGTTGATGGCTATCGTGCGTGAACAGCAAAAAGAGGCATTACCCTATCCTGGCGCGTTACGCTACCTGAGCAAATGCTCTCTGATTGTCGCGCCCATCTATACGCTGATTGCCGGTTGGTCACTGTGGGTGCGAATACAGCAGTACGGTTGGACGCCTGAGCGTTTGTATGGCGTGCTGGTGGTCGTGGTACTGCTGGTATGGTCGTTTGGCTATCTGGCCAGCATTTTACGCCGCGGGCGCAATCCGCTTGAGCTTCAGGGGCCGGTCATTCTTGGCGTTTCGTTGCTGGCGTTGGGGCTGTTGGTTCTGCTGTCGTCGCCGGTTATTGATGCATGGCGTATCAGCGTTAACAGCCATATGGGGCTGTATCACAGCGGGAAAATCAAACCGGATCAGGTCAGCCTGTATATGTTGGATCACAGCGGAAAACCGGGGCGCGCAGCGTTGGAAGCATTACAAAAAGATGTGGCGTTTAATCAAGACAGTAAGCGCAGACGCGACTTGAATTCTCTGCTGCAAGGGAGCCGGGATCCGGTTAAAGAGCTAACCGCAACACAGTTAGTATCGAAGGTTGTGATTGCTCCGGGGAGCGAGAAGCCAGACGATGCGTTCTGGACGTTTGTCAAAGCACAGGGGTATCGCATCACCTCTTGTGCTGAGCAGAATGCGTGCGTATTGGTGAGTCAGGACCTCAATGCGGATGGTCATCCTGAGCAGGTGCTATATGCTTTTGGCGATGGGGAGAGTCTGGTCTTCGGCATGCAGAAAAACAAATGGGATTTGTTAGCTGTTGCCAGGCTACCTGAAGGATTCAATAAGGATAAATTGCTGCAGGCGGTGGCGAATCAGCAACTGGGTTCAGCCCCCAGAATCTGGCGGAATATCACTATTGATGGCAAAAGACTACCGATGACTTATTACACCGAGTGAGTGTGTTGCCGACCGCGTTTTTGCCGGATAGCAGCGCGAACGGCTTATCCGGCCTACGACAGTTTTTCCGTAGGCCTGATAAGCGCCGCGCCTTCAGGCAAGACGGTGATTAATGCACCTGTGGATCGGCAGGAGAGGCGTTGCTGCGGATCTCTGCAATATCCATGGCGTTAAACAGATAGTGGCTACCGCAGTAATCGCAGTGCATATCGATCTCGCCTTCTTCCGCCAGAATGCTGTCAACTTCTTCGTCCGGCAACGTTTTCAGTGCGCCTGCGCAGCGTTCGCGTGAACAGGTGCATTTGAACTCAACGTCCTGCGGATCGTAGAGAGTAACCTCTTCTTCGTGGTATAAGCGCCACAGCACTTCGTTGGCCGGCAGCGTCAGCAGCTCTTCGGCCTTGATGGTTTCGGTCAGGGCGGTCAGGTGATCGAAATCATCTGCCTGTGCGTTTTGCGCCGGCATCACTTGCAGCAGCATTCCGCCAGCAGCGGGTTTGCCATCAACGTCGCCAGTGCGGATGAACAGGCGTGTCGGCAGCTGTTCGGAACGCATGAAGTAGTCTTCCAGACAGGCTGCCAGCGTGTCACCTTCCAGACCGACCACGCCCTGATAACGCTCGCCTTCTTCCGGAGTAATGGTGATCACCAGGTAGCCGTTGCCCACCAGGGTTTTCAAATCGGCATCTTCAGGAATATCACCCTGCATGCGGGCCACGCCGCGCATCTGCTGATTGTTGTTGCCGTTGATGACGGCCAGGCTCAGCGGACCATCACCCTGCAACTGCACAGTGATATCACCGGCAAACTTCAGCGTAGCGGTGAGCAGGCTGGTGGCAACCAGCAGCTCAGCCAGTACGTTTTTGACCGGCTGCGGATAAGTATGATTTTCGAGGATCTGTTGCAGGGTTTCCGAAACGGTCACCAGCTCGCCGCGCACGGCAAAGTTTTCAAACAGATAACGATGTAATTGGTCATGTTGCGGCATAATCATCTCTCTTGCAGGTGACAGTCACTCGCTGTCGCCATGTTTAAATCGTAACAGGTCGCGGCGCTCTTTCTTGTCCGGTCGCCTGTCCGGGTGCGGCATGGTTAACGCGTTAAGTTTACGCGCCAGCGCCATTTTTTCGCGTTTTTCCACGCTTTCCGCGGTTTCTTCATACAGCGTAACGGCTTCCGTTGCCGGGCGACGCTGCTCGGTAATGGCCTTGATAATGACCGTTCGCTCGTCATTTCCCTGGCGAAGGGTGAGGGTGGCGTTCAGCTCGACAATCTTGCTCGGCTTACTGCGCTGGCCGTTGTAGTGCACCTTACCGCCTTCAACCATTTCGCGGGCTAGCGCACGCGTTTTGTAAAAGCGTGCAGCCCACAGCCATTTATCCAGCCTGACTTCAGCAGAGGGCTTTTCTTTCATGGCGTCTCCTTCACATCAGTGAGGGGATCAGTCGGCGGTAGTCATTCAGTGACGGATGGCGTGCGTACTGCTTTTCGGCGATGCCGGAGTCGGGATTGGTCACGCCGAGGCAGTAACGAATACCGTACAGAGCAGCGGCGTCGAGAATGGGTTCGCTGTCGTCAATAAACAGCGTCTTCTCTGCACTCATTCCCGTTTCTTCAGCCACAGCGTGCCATAACCGCTGATCCTCTTTGGGATAACCAAATGTGTGGGTGGAAAGTAATAAATCAAGGTGTGAGGCCAGACCGGTATGCTCCAGCTTCACCGCCAGATTATGCGGATGCGCGTTGGTGAGCAAAATACGGCGCTTGCCGCTGGCTTTTAAGGCATCAAGAAACGGTACGGTATCTTCACGCAAAACGGCGCGTGGTCCCTGTTCCGTTGTCATGGCGCAAATATCCAGATCCAGGCACTCGCTCCAGTAATCCAGGCAGTACCAGTTTAGCGTATGCTGCACGGCATGATACTGCTGACGAATATAGTCCTGGGCTTCCTGGGGAGAGATACCCTGCTTCGCGCCATAGGTTTCCGGCACCAGTTTTTGCCAGAAATAGTTATCGAATGCCAGGTCGAGCAGCGTGCCGTCCATATCTAACAACACGGTGTCGACATCCTGCCAGGCAATATTGATATGCATGGAAACTCCCCACAAGAAAACATGATGCGCGACAGAGTAGCATATCCTGTCGTGCGAGCGTGTTATCGAATCAGGCTTTCCGGGTCGTCAATCAGCGTTGGATTCAGGCAACTTTCGTAGTAGCTCTGAATTTCCGCGATGCGGGTGCGGTGACGCTGGTAGCGTCTGAATGCCTGCACGCTGTTGTAGACAGCGCATCCGAGCATGGAGAACATCAGCAGCGTCGTGCCAAGGTAGCGCCATAACCCTGAACGATCCGGGATACGGTGCAGGCCAATGTGCTGGGTGCCATTGGCGTCAGTCGAAATATTGGTGACGATCCCCTCTGCGCGAAATGGTGTCTGCATCAGCATCTGCGCCAGGCGCTGGAAGGCGTTCCACTGTTCCTGGGGAGGATAGTCATATAGCGAGGTCGTCGGCCACGGCTGATCGACCAGATCGCTGCCTTCATCGCTGATAATCAGGAAACCGCCGGGAGCAGGGCTATTCAGCGCCTGGGCCGCTCGCGCAGTCTCGCGTGAAATAAATGGTGCCGTAGAGGTATTCACCAGATTATCTAACGACTCAGCGCTTACCGGACGCAGCAGCACGTTCACCCCATCCAGTTTGCCTGCGTTCGCTCGCTTTACCAGCGCGGCCCAGTCTTTGCTGTTACCGAGGTTAACCAGCGCATTCTTTAAGCGTACACATTCATCTTTGGCTGCACACAGATCGGCCGTTTTCAGGACAATCTCACCAAAATCGTCCAGTAACACCATGCCGGACTTTTGGATTGCCGAGCGTAGTGATGCGCTGACGCGAGAGTCATCGTCAGGTTTGGGATGCAGCTGGCGGTTCACGGCCTGCGTGAGCGCAGTGGCCTTATTCACCAAATCGGATTCGGGCAGTGGTAATGCGCGTGCGTCATTCCAGATAATTTGCGAGCAATCGAAAGGCATAAACGGCGTGGTGGGCTGCGCATTCCAGCTCCCTTGGGTATGAATATTACACATACCCGTACCGCTCAGGTGCAGCGTGTCACCCACGCGAACGCCCGCGTTTTCGAGCTGTTTAACGCTGGTGGCTTCGATAGTTTGCGCGCCCTTCATCCAGGAAAGCGTGACCTTTATCGGCATATCCAGCGGGATCCAAAACAGCAGCATCAGCAGTACCAGCAACGAGCCGCCAGCGATGACGGCGTTGCGCAGCCAATGTTGCAACGGGAAATTTTTGACTTCATCGTGCAGAGATAAAAAACGCCCCTGGCGGACAACGTGGCGATCGAGATAAATATCGATATCCGTTTGCTGGCCAAGGTCTTGGGCGATGTAAGGTTGCCAGTGAGGTGGGTAGATCAGATCAATAATACCCAGCGAGATATTATTAATTTGCTCCTGGTCGTTTTCGCCAAACAACCCCCAGCGACGCGGCGTACCGCGCAGACAATGAATTTCCCGCAGGGCGGTTTTGGACGGCGGGGCGAATAATCCCCACAGACCCGCAGCTAACAGCAACACCGCGCCACCGACTGCCCATGGAACAAACGTATTCGGGATAACCAAACAGAAAAAGAACAGCAGGAATGATGCGGTTATCAGCAACGCCTCGCGCAATCCCGAAGGGCGGCTGAGCGCATATTCTTCATGGGTTTCCTGGCGAATATTCAGCAGTTCAATCTGCTCACTTTCTTCACCACGAATGGATGCCTGGGTAGAAGCGGTGTGCTGCAACGCATAGCCACGCGCTTCCTGCATATATTCCTGCAGCGTATGGCCGTTCAACGAGATAACCAGCGGTATTGTATCGGTATGGATTATCTCAACGCTGTTTTCGTCATTGATGTATTGTTCCCAGAAAGGGGGAAGGTGCACCTCAACGGAATCAAGATAGTAGCGCCATTTGTTAGGATCGTCGGTGGTGATGCCGTAACGTGTAATCGAACGAGTAAGCACGATGACGCTATTACTTTGGGCATTCAACGTTAATGAGACTGGCGCAGAACTGGCTCCAGTTGGACCAGGTACTTGCTGAATTTGACTAAGGCTTTCGAGATAGTTTTCGACGGCAGTGCGTTCTTCAGGCGCGAGTTTACGTTTCGAGGCGTCTGAGAAGACGCTGCTCAAGGGTAAATTTTTCTGCCTGGATTTTGATTTGAGTAGCCATCCTGCAAGCAATGAGCAGGCCAGCAAAGCAGCTAAAAAAATCAGAATGGTGCTCATGCTTTCCCCATCTTACTTAGTCTGTCAGGCGTGGTCAGTCGCACCCTGTTCAATATTCGTGATTCTGTGGTTGGCTATCGGCAAGTGTGGAGTCGAACTTGAGCATCTTTAAGTACAGCCCAGTAAAAGCGAATCATAGCAAAATCACTAAAAATGGAATATCAGCAAATTCCTGGAGTTATTTCAACCTATTGACTTTTAATTTGAAATAGGGATTAACTTTTAGTACGTTACATAAATGTAAATAAACGGCAATTCACATTGCCGAAACCGTGCGGTATATCGCACAATAACCCCAGATTTCACAGCAAAGATCCTCACAATGAGCAAATCATTACAGAAACCCACGATTTTGAAAGTGGAAACCGTCGCCCAATCCCGGCTGTTTAAAGTCGAAAGCGTGGACCTTGAGTTCAGCAATGGCGTACGCCGCGTTTATGAACGTATGCGTCCATCCACGCGTGAAGCGGTAATGATTGTGCCGATTGTTGACGACCACATGATCCTCATCCGCGAGTACGCAGTCGGGACCGAATCTTACGAACTGGGTTTTTCCAAGGGATTAATCGATCCTGGCGAAAGCGTTTTTGAGGCGGCGAATCGGGAGCTGAAAGAAGAGGTGGGGTTTGGCGCAAAAGATCTGACGTTTTTAAAGAAACTCAGCATGGCACCATCTTATTTCTCCAGCAAGATGAACATCGTGGTGGCAGAAGATTTATATCCTGAATCGCTGGAGGGTGATGAACCTGAGCCATTACCGCAGGTGCGCTGGCCGCTGGCGCATTTGATGGACCTGCTGGAAGATCCTGATTTTCACGAAGCGCGTAATGTCAGTGCGTTGTTCCTCGTACGCGAATGGCTGAAAGGGCAGGGGCGATTGTAGTTTATATTGCCGGATGGCGGCTGACGCCTTATCCGGCCTACAGAGTTCAGCACTTTCAAATAATTGCGCCGAAAATGTAGGCCGGATAAGACGCCCCTGGCGTCGCCATCCGGCAAAAGATTAGAATAGTTCGTGCGTCTCACCATTATCGATAATGGTCGTCCCCACTTCATGCACCGCCTGTTGCGTCGGCTGAGTGCCTTCAATGAAGTACTCTGCGCGGCTATTGCCACCGCTTGCCAGTTGTCCTGTGCTGCGATCGATATTGACCGTTACGATACCCGGTGGCGGCGTCAACGGCTGTTCAGGCACGCCTTCCAGCACGGACTTCATGTAGGCATCCCATGCTGGCTGCGCACTCTTCGCACCGCCTTCGTAGCCGGAGATTTGGTCTTTGATCGCGCCGGAAGCTGTCGTATGACCAAGGTTGCGGCGATGATCATCAAAGCCGATCCATACTGACGTCACCACGCCTGGTCCGTAACCGGAGAACCACGCATCTTTAGAGCTGTTGGTGGTTCCGGTTTTCCCGCCGATATCATGACGCTGTAAATCGCGACCTGCGCGCCAACCGGTTCCCATCCAGCCTGGTTCACCAAATATATTGGTGTTCAGCGCGCTTTTAATCAGGAAGGCCAGCGGTGTGTTGATCACGTGCGGAGCGTATTCCTGTGTGCCGCTTTGCGCGACCAGTGCCTGGTTAGCCTGCTCAAGCTGCGGCATAGGCACGGCGGCATTCTGCTGTTCCTGCGAGACGGCGACATCTTCTACGTTACTGTTTTCCAGCACGTTAGATTTCTGGGTATCGCCGTAAATCACTGGAATATCGCATTCTGGGCAGGCAATTTTCGGCTTCGCTTCGAAGATAACGCCGCCCATATCGCTTTCGATCTTACTGATGAAATATGGATCGACCAGGAAGCCGCCGTTAGACATCACTGCGTAACCGCGCGCCACCTGCAACGGTGTGAACGAAGCCGAACCCAGCGCCAGTGACTCGGTATGCACAATGTTCTGTGCCGGGAAACCGAAACGTTGCAGATACTCTGCCGCGTAATCCACGCCCATGGCACGCATGGCGCGTACCATCACCACGTTTTTCGACTGACCCAGCCCCTGACGTAAGCGGATAGGACCGGCGTACTGCGGCGGGGAGTTCTTCGGCTGCCAGTCGGAACCAGCACCGGCATCCCAGCGGGAGATTGGCACGTCGTTGAGCATGCTCGCCAGCGTCAGACCTTTATCCATCGCGGCGGTATACAGGAATGGCTTGATGTTAGAACCCACCTGGCGTAACGCCTGCGTTGCACGGTTAAACTTGCTCTGGTTGAAGTCAAAACCACCAACCAGTGCCAGCACCGCGCCGTTTTGCGGATTGATGGAGACCAGTGCGGAGTTGACGTCTGGCACTTGCGCCAGCCACCAGGCATCGCCCACCTGACGTACCCAGATTTGCTGGCCGGCCTGTACCACGTCGGTCACTTTACGCGGCGTTGGGCCTTGTTGAGTATCCGAGCGGTAAGGACGCGCCCAGCGCATACCATCCATGCGTAATGACACTGACGTACCATCCGCCAGCGCGGCAATGGCTTCCTGAGGATTGGCACTTGTAACAACCGCCGGTAACAGCGGTCCATAAGTCGGCAGCGCTTTCAGCGTATCGGTGATTTTTTTGCTGTCCCAACTGCTTTCGCCAACTTTCCACAGCACGTTCGACGGGCCGCGGTAGCCGTGGCGCATGTCGTAATCCATCACGTTATTGCGTACTGCCTGCTGAGCTGCCTGCTGTACTTTGCGTGTAATGGTGGTGGTGATGCGATACCCGTCTTCATAGGCTTTTTCACCATAACGGTTATACATCTCCTGGCGCACCATTTCAGACAGATACGGTGCCGAGAAAGCGATTTCCGGCGCGTGGTAGTTGGCGTCAATGGCCTCGCCTCGCGCCTGATCGTACTGGGCCTGCGTGATGTAGTTTTCGCTCAACATACGCGACAGTACAACGTTACGTCGCGCGGTTGCCCGGTCCATCGAATAGAGAGGGTTGAAGGTTGACGGCGCTTTTGGCAGACCGGCAATCACCGCAATTTCACTTAAGCTGAGTTGATCCACCGTTTTACCGAAATAGACCTGCGCGGCAGCACCCACGCCATAGGCGCGATACCCCAGGTAAATCTTGTTCAGATACAGCTCGAGGATCTCATCTTTACTCAGCAGTTGTTCAATGCGGATCGCCAGGAACACTTCTTTGATCTTACGCATCAGCGTACGTTCCGGGCTCAGGAAGAAGTTTCTCGCCAACTGCTGGGTAATGGTACTCGCCCCTTGCGACGCGTGACCAGAGAACAATGCTACGCTGGCCGCACGGAAAATCCCCACCGGGTCTACCCCGTGGTGCTCATAAAAGCGGCTGTCTTCTGTGGCGATAAAGGCTTTAACCATTACCGGCGGCATCTGATCCAGCGTGACCGGGATTCGACGTTTCTCGCCATACTGCGCGATTAGCTCGCCGTCAGCGCTGTAAACCTGCATCGGGATCTGTAAACGCACATCTTTGAGCGTCGCGACGTCAGGTAATTGCGGCTCGATATAGCGATAAAGGCCATAAATCGAGCCTGCTCCCAGCAGGATGCAACATACTGCAAGGATTAATAAATACTTTACGAACTTCACTGGAGATTTCCCATTTAGTGGCATTTGGGCAGTTTATAAACAAACGCGCGGTAGTATAAAGGCAAGCCAGACGCATTGATATACCCGTTAAAGCGACGGGTGATAAGGAGATCATCAGCAATGGCTTTCAATATCTGGAAAATTGGTCTGCATATTCAGCAACATGAAGTGCTGGCTGTCGCTATCGTTCGCGAAGCATCAGGTTGGTATCTGCAACGCTGGTGGCGTATACCGCTGACGCCTCAGGTTATCGTCGATGGTCATATTCGCGAGCCTGAACAACTGGTCGCCGCGCTACTGTCGTGGAGCCGAGAGCTCCCTCGCCGACACCATATTCATCTCTCTTTTCCCGCCAACAGGACGTTACAAAAAAAGTTTCCTCGTCCGACAATGACGTTACGCGAGCCAGAGCAAACCGCATGGTTGTCCGGTTCGATGGCGCGTGAACTGGATATGGCGCCGGATGCACTGCATTTTGATTATAGCGAAGACACGTTGAGCCCGGCGTTTAACGTCACTGCTGCGCAAAGCAAAGAGATTTCAGCGCTTCTGACGCTTATCCAAACCCTGAAGGTGCAGGTTACGGCGATTACCCCGGACGCCAGCGCGTTACAGCGATTTATTCCCTTCCTGCCGGAGCATCACCAGTGTCTGGTATGGCGTGATGATGCCCAGTGGTTATGGGCGACCCGTTCAGCATGGGGACGTAAATCAACGGGCGATATTGGCCGTATCGAGGAGCTTGCCACGACATTATCTCTGCCCACGACAGCCATTGCGCAATGCTCCCCCGGCGGCTTCGATCCTTTAAGCGCCGTGTCTGTACGCCAGCCGCCCATTCCAACGCAAAGCCATCACTTCGCCATTGCGCTGGGACTCGCTATGGGGGGCGTGTACTGATGATTGCGACCATTAATCTTCTGCCCTGGCGTCAGGCTCGGCGTTACGCTTGCCTGCGCTTCTGGGGCATCTTATTTAGCGCTTCACTCTTGCTTAGTATTGGCGTGTTGTTGCGCTATTACAGCGCTTTGAGTGTAGAAAATCGGGCTGAATTGTTGCTGGCAGACGCCGAAAAGACGCGGGCTGAGGCCCTCATGGCGCTGAAGCCGCGTGTGCAACAGCGCCAGCAACGATGGCAGCAGGTTCAGGCGCGGAACAAACAGCGTGAGCAGACCCGAAGCTGGCAGCGGGCTTTGCAAGGGCTGGCGGAATTACTGCCGGAGCAGGCGTGGTTAACAAAAATGACCTGGCAGGAGGACACGCTGGAACTGACGGGAAACACACTAAACTTTGCCGCATTGAAGGCATTGGAAGCGCAATTACGCCAGTTGCCGTTGTTTATGTTGAACAGCCCTGGAGAAACGCAGCAGGATGCGCAGGGACGCTGGCAATTCCACTTTCGACTGACACGGAGCGGTGCGCATGATAACGCTCTGTGATGTCTGGTTAGCGCAGTCGCCACGCTTTCGACTCATATGCTGGTGCGGCTGGATGTTGGGGTTACTCATACTGGTGACGCTATGTCTTTACCCCGTAGCGCGGGAGCGGACTATGCAACGCGAGTCGCTGGTCCAGCAACGTGCGGCTATTCAGATGCAATGGCGAGATGTATATCTGCTGGCGGCATCACCAGCAGAGTCTGAAGAGAAACTGACCTTGTTCTCCCCGCTGCTGTTTCAGAATTCACTTACCCGTCTTATCCACTGGCAACCCTCAGCTCAGGGGGGAGAGATGGCGCTGATATCGGCCTGGGATGCTATCCCGCTGACGTTTGTCCAGTTGGCGGCTCAGGGGATGAACGTCAGCCGATTTTCGCTTAGCGCAGAAGGCACGGAGCTGCTGCTAACGCTACAGCTGGAGCGCCTGAATGATGGTTGAACGCTGGTTGTTGGCATGTATAAGCGTACTGATGCTCACCGGTATGCGTAATCCCTTCCTGCCGCCGGAGGACCGTTGTCAAATTGCTGAGCTGTCGACATGGCGTTTTCAGGGCATGGTGAGTCAGGGCACACGACCCATCGGCATCGTTCAGGATAGCCAGAAAAAATGGCGGCGGGTTAAGCGAAATGACGTCCTGAAAAACGGTTGGACGATTATGCAGATAACGGCCCAGAACATAACCCTCGACACAGAAAAAAACTGCGAACCGCCGCGGTGGCAGTGGCAGCGACAAGGAGCGGTAAATGAAGCGATGGATAGCGTTGATAGTAATGGCACTGGCGGTCGGGATAACGAGCGCGCTGGCGACGAAACCGCAAAACGTGACGCTGGTGGTCGATGATGTGCCGGTTACGCAGGTATTGCAGGCGCTGGCTGAACAGGAACAAAAAAACCTGGTGATTTCGCCGGATGTCAGCGGTGTGCTGTCGCTGCATTTGACGGATGTCCCCTGGAAGCAGGCATTGCAGACGGTGGTAAAAAGTGCCGGTCTGGTATTACGTCAGGAAGGCAACGTCCTGCATGTGCATTCTGTTCAATGGCAGAGTGAAAATGCGGCTCGTCAGGAAAACGAGCAGGCGCGGATTCAGGCTAGTCTTCCGCTGGAACATCGCAGCATCATTTTGCACTATGCTGATGCCACCGAGCTGGTAAAAGCCGGAGAAAAGCTGCTCAGTGCTAAAGGAAGCATGACGGTGGATAAACGAACCAACCGCTTACTGCTGCGTGACAATCGTGTTGTTCTCGACACCCTGGAAACGTGGGTAGCGCAAATGGATTTGCCAGTTGCCCAGGTTGAACTGGCGGCGCATATCGTCACCATTAATGAAAAAAGTTTGCGTGAGCTGGGGGTGAAGTGGTCACTGGCTGACGCACAACAACCGGGGGCGGTTGGGAATGTCACAACGCTTGCCAGCGATCTCTCTGTAGCCACCGCCACATCCCGTGTGGGATTTAACATTGGCCGTATTAACGGTCGTTTACTGGAACTGGAGTTGTCTGCGCTGGAGCAAAAACAGCAACTGGATATCATTGCCAGTCCACGATTACTGGCATCTCACCTGCAACCTGCCAGTATTAAGCAGGGCAGTGAGATCCCTTATCAGGTCTCCAGCGGTGAAAGCGGTGCGACATCCGTCGAGTTCAAGGAAGCGGTACTGGGGATGGAGGTGACGCCAACGGTGTTGCAGAAAGGGAGAATCAGGCTGAAACTGCATATCAGCCAGAATGTTCCGGGACAGGTTCTACAACAGGCAGATGGCGAAGTGCTGGCTATCGACAAGCAAGAGATTGAAACGCAGGTCGAGGTAAGAAGCGGCGAGACGATTGCGCTTGGCGGGATTTTTTCACATAAGAATAAATCCGCAGCCGACAGCGTGCCGCTATTAGGCGACATTCCCTGGCTTGGCTCTCTTTTTCGCCATGATGGTAAAGAAGATGAACGGCGCGAATTAGTGGTCTTTATAACGCCCAGACTGGTTTCAACGGAATAACTTATGCATGAAAAGCCATTGTTTTTGCACTGAACACGTTTCAGGGATTTGACGTGAGGGTGTATTTAGCATACAAGGAGTACCGATTTGAGCGTCGGTACTTTTCTTTACTTATGCGGCAGTGAATACGCTTTGCCTTTCCGGTGGTGTGCCATAGGCTTATTGGGTGTCATTTGGCTGCGCGATACGTCGCCAGGTCTGATGTTTGCAGGGTAGCATGCCTGCCACGACCAGAAATGCGTTAGGTTTGGTGATTTATTCAGTTGCCAAACCCGCTTGAGTATTGAGATAATTTTCAGTCTGACTCTCGCAATATCTTATGAGGTTTCAGTTCATGTCCTGCTGCGCTGGGTGTCTGCGAAGCGGGTTTACCATTAACGAATAGTCTTAGTAGTACCGAAAAAATGGCAGAGAAACGCAATATCTTTCTGGTTGGGCCTATGGGTGCCGGAAAAAGCACTATTGGGCGCCAGTTAGCTCAACAACTCAATATGGAATTTTACGATTCTGATCAAGAGATTGAGAAACGAACCGGAGCTGATGTGGGCTGGGTCTTCGATGTAGAAGGTGAAGACGGCTTCCGTGATCGCGAAGAAAAAGTCATCAACGAGTTGACGGAAAAACAGGGTATTGTGCTGGCAACTGGCGGTGGCTCTGTAAAATCACGTGAAACACGTAACCGTCTTTCCGCGCGTGGCGTCGTGGTCTATCTTGAAACGACAATTGAAAAACAACTTGCGCGTACTCAACGTGACAAGAAACGCCCGTTGCTGCAGGTAGAATCACCGCCTCGTGAAGTTCTGGAAGCGTTGGCTGACGAACGCAATCCTCTGTACGAAGAGATTGCTGACGTGACCATTCGCACCGACGATCAGAGCGCAAAAGTCGTAGCAAACCAGATTATTCATATGTTGGAAAGCAACTAATTCTGGCTGAATACACACTCGTCTGCGGGTACAAGTAACTAAGGTGGATGTCGCGTAATGGAGAGGATCACAGTCACTCTCGGGGAACGTAGTTACCCTATCACCATCGCGGCTGGTTTGTTCAATGAGCCAGCTTCATTCTTACCGCTGAAATCGGGCGATCAGGTTATGTTGGTGACCAACGAAACCCTGGCCCCCCTTTATCTCGATAAGGTTCGCGGCGTACTTGAACAGGCGGGTGTTAACGTTGATAGCGTTATCCTTCCCGATGGCGAGCAGCATAAAAGCCTGACGGTTCTGGATACGGTTTTCACCGCGTTACTGCAAAAACCGCACGGTCGTGATACCACGTTAGTTGCCCTTGGCGGCGGCGTGATTGGCGATCTGACCGGTTTTGCGGCAGCCAGCTATCAACGTGGTGTTCGTTTTATTCAAGTCCCGACAACCCTGTTGTCGCAGGTCGACTCCTCCGTTGGCGGCAAAACCGCCGTAAACCATCCCCTCGGTAAAAACATGATTGGCGCGTTTTACCAACCGGCCTCCGTGGTGGTGGATCTCGATTGTCTGAAAACGCTTCCTGCGCGTGAGCTGGCATCGGGGCTGGCGGAAGTGATCAAATACGGCATCATTCTTGACGGTGAATTTTTCAGCTGGCTGGAAGACAATCTGGATGCGTTGTTGCGTCTGGACGGTCCGGCGATGGCGTACTGTATTCGTCGTTGTTGTGAGCTGAAAGCAGAAGTTGTCGCAGCAGACGAGCGCGAAATGGGCTTACGTGCTTTACTGAATCTGGGGCACACGTTTGGCCATGCGATCGAAGCTGAAATGGGTTATGGCAATTGGTTACATGGTGAAGCAGTTGCAGCAGGTATGGTAATGGCTGCCCGTACGTCTGAACGTTTGGGTCAGTTCACCTCCGCTGATACGCAGCGCATCATTACGCTGTTACAGCGAGCAGGCTTACCGGTGAATGGGCCGCGTGAAATGTCCACTGAGGCTTATCTGCCGCACATGCTGCGAGATAAAAAAGTGTTAGCGGGAGAGATTCGTTTGGTGCTTCCGCGAGCGATAGGGAAGAGTGAAGTGCGCGGCGGAGTGTCGCACGAGGTGGTTCTTAACGCTATTGCTGATTGCCAGCAGGCGTAACAACAAGAAAGGTCAGGCTTACGTTGCGAAACGTAGGTCTTTTAGCTTCAGGTTATGTGCAAAGTCGTAAGCATTAACCTTTGAGTGGGGTGTTAAATGGATGAATTCAAACCAGAAGACGAGCTGAAACCCGATCCCAGCGATCGTCGTACTGGTCGTTCTCGTCAATCGTCTGAACGCGATAATGAGCCGCAAATCAATTTTGATGATGTTGATCTGGATGCTGACGATCGCCGTCCTGCGCGCGCACGCAAAGAGCGTGATGAAGAGCAGAACATTGAAGAAGAGTATGAATCTGATGACGATACCGTGGATGAAGAGCGTGTAGAACGTCGTCCGCGCAAGCGTAAGAAAGCCGCCAGCAAGCCTGCCTCCCGCCAGTATATGATGATGGGCGTAGGGGTTCTGGTACTGCTGCTGCTGATTATCGGCATTGGTTCTGCGCTGAAAGCCCCCTCATCTTCTTCCAATGAGCAGGCAGCATCTGGTGAGAAGAGCATCGATCTCTCTGGCAGCAATGCAACGAATCAGGCGAGTGCAACGACACCTGCAACGGGCGCAGAGCAGACTGCTGGCAATACCCAGCAGGATGTTTCCCTGCCACCGATTTCCTCTACCCCGACTCAAGGTCAGGCACCTGCGGCAACTGAAGGGCAGCAGCGTGTTGAAGTGCAGGGCGATTTGAACAACGCTCTGACACAACCGCAAGGCCAGGAGCAAGTTAACAACGCTGTGGTTAACTCTACGCTGCCGACCGAACCTGCGACCGTTGCGCCGATGCGTAATGGTAATGCTGCGCGCCAGACTGCGAAAACGGAAACGACTGAACGTCCTGCGGCTACGCATCAGGAACGTAAACAGGCCGTAATTGAGCCAAAGAGCAAACCGCAAACTACGGTGAAAGCGACGCCGACAGAGCCGAAACCTGTTGCCCAGGCAAAACCAACCGCAACTGCGCCGACTACCACAACCAAAGCGCCTGTGGTAACCGCTACGCCGAAAGCGACCGCTGAGCCGAAAGCAACCACGACGGCGCCAGCACAGACCGCAACGCCTGCGCCAACGGCGACAGCAACAACGACAACACCTGTTGCTGGCGGAGCGAAAAGTGCAGGTAACGTTGGAGCGTTAAAATCTGCGCCGTCCAGCCATTACACGCTGCAGCTCAGCAGTTCTTCTAACTACGACAATCTGAACGGTTGGGCGAAGAAAGAAAACTTGAAGAACTATGTGGTGTACCAGACGACGCGTAACGGTCAACCGTGGTATGTTCTGGTGACAGGCGTGTATGCGTCTAAAGAAGATGCGAAACGTGCAGTGTCTACGTTACCCGCTGATATTCAGGCGAAAAACCCGTGGGCAAAACCGCTGCACCAGGTTCAGGCCGATTTGAAGTAAGATAGGATATGTTCTGCAATGGTTTGCTGTTTCGCCCAATTGCGGGACAAAGACTAAAGCGCAGGATGCTGTCGGAGCTTTCTCCACAGCCGGAGAAGGTGTAATTAGTTAGTCAGCATGAAAAAAAATCGCGCTTTTTTGAAATGGGCAGGGGGGAAATACCCCCTGCTTGATGATATCAAACGGCATTTACCTCAGGGTGAGTGCCTGATTGAACCTTTCGTGGGTGCCGGGTCGGTGTTTCTCAACACCGACTTTTCTCGTTATATTCTTGCCGATATCAACAGCGACCTTATCAGTCTCTATAACATCGTGAAGACGCGTACCGATGAGTATGTGCAGGCTTCTCGTGAGCTGTTTATGCCTGAAACCAATCAGGCTGAGGTGTACTATCGGTTCAGAGAAGAATTTAATGCCAGCCAGGATCCGTTCCGCAGAGCAGTGCTGTTCTTGTATCTGAACCGTTTTGGTTACAACGGATTATGCCGTTATAACCTGCGCGGCGAGTTTAACGTCCCGTTTGGGCGTTATAAAAAACCTTACTTCCCGGAAGCCGAGTTGTACCATTTTGCTGAGAAAGCGCAGAATGCGGAGTTCCATTGCCTCTCCTATGAAGAGTGCATGGACCGTGCGGATAGCAACTCTGTGGTCTATTGCGACCCGCCTTATGCACCACTTTCGGCGACGGCAAATTTCACTGCGTATCACACCAACAGCTTTAGCCCGAAAGAACAGGCGCATTTGGCCGAGATGGCAGAAAAGCTGGTCAGTAAGCAGATCCCAGTGTTAATTTCGAACCATGACACGCCCGATACCCGTGAATGGTACCGAGCGGCGAAACATTTTCAGGTCAAAGTGCGGCGCAGCATAAGCAGCAATGGCGGCACGCGTAAAAAGGTGAACGAACTGCTGGCACTGTATAAACCAGGAGTCGTAACGCCTGCGAAGAAATAAATCTCAAGGAGAAGCGGATGAAACAGTATTTGATCGCCCCCTCAATTCTGTCGGCTGATTTTGCCCGCCTGGGTGAGGACACCGCGAGAGCACTGACTGCCGGTGCCGACGTTGTGCACTTCGACGTCATGGACAATCACTACGTACCGAACTTGACCATCGGACCGATGGTACTGAAATCGCTGCGTAAATATGGCATCACTGCCCCGATTGATGTTCACCTGATGGTGAAACCGGTCGATCGTATTGTCCCGGACTTCGCCGCCGCCGGTGCCAGCATCATTACTTTTCACCCGGAAGCCTCCGAGCATGTCGATCGCACTTTACAGCTGATCAAAGAGCATGGCTGTAAAGCGGGCCTGGTGTTCAACCCGGCAACGCCGCTGAGCTATCTGGACTACGTCATGGATAAGCTTGATGTGATCCTGCTGATGTCCGTTAACCCAGGCTTTGGCGGGCAGTCCTTCATCCCACAAACGCTGGATAAACTGCGCGAAGTGCGTCGTCGCATTGATGAATCTGGCTACGATATCCGCCTCGAAGTGGACGGCGGTGTCAAAGTGAACAACATTGGCGAAATTGCCGCGGCAGGCGCAGATATGTTTGTCGCAGGCTCCGCTATTTTCGACCAACCAGACTACAAAAAAGTCATTGATGAAATGCGCAATGAACTGGCGAAGGTAAGTCATGGATAAGTTTCAGGATATTCGGGGCGCTGCATTTGACCTCGACGGCACGCTGGTCGACAGCGCGCCGGGATTAGCCGCAGCGGTGGATATGGCGCTGTATGCGCTGGAATTGCCGGTTGCCGGAGAAGAACGCGTTATCACCTGGATTGGTAACGGTGCAGACGTACTGATGGAGCGCGCGCTGGCGTGGTCTCGTCAGGAGCGCGCGACATTACGTAAAACGATGGGTAAACCGCCCGTTGATGATGATATTCCCGCTGAGGAACAGGTACGTATTTTGCGTAAGCTGTTCGACAGATACTACGGTGATGTCGCAGAAGAGGGGACATTCCTGTTCCCTGATGTTGCCGACACGCTGGGCGCGCTGCATGCGAAAGGATTGCCGCTGGGTCTGGTGACCAACAAACCGACCCCGTTTGTCGCGCCATTACTCGAAGCATTAGATATCGCCAAATACTTTAGCGTGGTCATCGGTGGTGACGACGTGCAGAATAAAAAACCGCATCCGGATCCGCTGCTGCTGGTGGCAAGCAAGCTTGGCATCAAGCCTGAGCAAATGCTCTTCGTAGGGGATTCACGCAATGATATTCAGGCGGCAAAAGCTGCTGGCTGTCCGTCCGTTGGCCTGACCTATGGCTACAACTACGGTGAGTCGATCGCGCTGAGCCAGCCCGACGTTATTTACGACCGTATTAATGAACTACTGCCCGCTCTCGGGCTTCCGCATAGCGAAAATCAGGAATCAAAAAATGACTAAGCCCATCGTTTTTAGTGGCGCACAGCCCTCAGGTGAATTGACCATTGGCAACTATATGGGTGCGCTGCGTCAGTGGGTGAGCATGCAGGATGACTACCATTGCATCTACTGCATCGTTGACCAACATGCCATCACCGTTCGTCAGGATGCTCAGCAGCTGCGTAAAGCAACGCTCGATACGCTGGCGCTATACCTGGCATGCGGTATTGATCCTGAAAAAAGTACAATTTTCGTGCAGTCTCACGTACCGGAGCATGCACAGTTAGGTTGGGCGCTGAACTGCTACACCTACTTCGGCGAGCTGAGCCGTATGACCCAGTTCAAAGATAAATCCGCACGCTATGCGGAAAACATCAACGCCGGCCTGTTTGATTATCCGGTACTGATGGCGGCAGACATTCTGCTGTATCAGACCAACCAGGTACCGGTTGGCGAAGATCAGAAACAGCATCTGGAACTGAGCCGCGATATCGCCCAGCGCTTCAACGCCCTGTATGGCGAGATCTTCAAAGTGCCTGAGCCGTTCATTCCTAAATCCGGTGCGCGCGTGATGTCGCTGCTGGAGCCGACGAAGAAAATGTCCAAGTCGGATGACAACCGCAACAACGTGATCGGTCTGCTGGAAGATCCGAAATCTGTGGTTAAGAAAATCAAACGCGCGATGACCGACTCTGAAGAGCCGCCTGTTGTACGCTACGACGTGCAGAACAAAGCGGGCGTTTCCAACCTGCTGGATATCCTCTCTGCGGTTACCGGCCAGAGCATTCCGGAGCTGGAACAGCACTTCGAAGGCAAAATGTATGGTCATCTGAAAGGTGAAGTCGCAGAGGCCGTTTCCGGTATGCTGACCGAGCTTCAGGAGCGTTATCACCGTTTCCGTAACGATGAAGCTTTCCTGCAGAAAGTGATGAAAGACGGTGCGGAAAAAGCCAGCGCACGTGCGTCTGTTACGCTGAAAGCCGTTTACGAAGCGATTGGTTTTGTCGCCAAGCCGTAATGCGCTCTGTGTTGTTGAAGAAACCGGGTTACGCCCGGTTTTTTTTCGCCTGTTGGTTTGTGAACCTCAAAAAATGTGAAGCGCCTCGCCGTTTGCATATTTCCTCATTGCGTTATATCTTCACTTTAATGAAGATATAAATATTCAATTTACTGAAAATATAAAATGCGTCGGACATTTATCAAGAAAGAGGGGGTTGTGCTGACAACCCTGGCCCGTTACCTGCTCGGTGAGAAGTGCGGTAACAGATTGAAAACTATCGATGAACTGGCAGCCGAGTGTCACTCATCGGTAGGGTTAACCCAGGCTGCGTTGAAAACGCTGGAATCCTCTGGGGCAATCCGTATTGAGCGTCGTGGGCGCAACGGTAGCTATCTGGTGGAGATGGATAACCGTACGCTGCTAAAGCATGTGGATATTAATAACGTGGTCTGTGCGATGCCGCTGCCTTACACCCGTTTATATGAAGGGCTGGCGAGTGGGCTGAAAGCGCAGTTCGATGGGATCCCGTTTTATTACGCACACATGCGTGGGGCTGATATTCGCGTGGAATGCCTGCTAAACGGCGTCTACGACATGGCGGTGGTTTCTCGTCTGGCGGCGGAAAGTTACCTTGCTCAGGACGGGCTGCGCATCACGTTGGCGCTGGGACCACATACCTACGTTGGCGAGCATCAGCTAATTTGTCGCAAGGGCGAATCTGCAGTTGTAAAACGTGTCGGGCTCGATAACCGTTCGGCGGATCAGAAAATCATGACCGAGGCCTGTTTTGGCAACCGTAACGTTGAATTGATCGATATGCCTTATCACGAAAGCTTGCAGCGCATCGCGAAAGGGGATGTGGATGCGGTTATCTGGAACGTGGTTGCAGAGGCCGAGCTGGCGGTACTGGGGTTAGAAGCCACGCCGCTCACCAACGACCCGCGATTTCTGCAGGCCACGGAGGCCGTGGTACTTACCCGCGCAGAGGATTATGCGATGCAGCAGCTACTGCGCGCCGTTGTTAACAAAGAGGCGCTGCTTGCCCACCAACAACGTGTGGCGAACGGTGAACAGGAACCCAGTTATTAAGTGAAGGCAAACGACATGGAAAACAGGCTTAACCTGCTGTGTGAAGCAGGCGTTATCGACAAGGATATTTGTAGCGGCATGCTGCAAGTGGTCAGGCGGTTGGATGAAGAGTGGCGTTTGCCGATTCACAGCGAGCAAGGAACCATGGCGATGACCCATATGGCGAGTGCGTTAATGCGCAGCCGCCAGGGCGAAGTGATTGAAGCGCTGGATGGCGAGTTGCTGGAGGAGTTGGCGCAATCTCATCTCTGGCCAACTATTTTGCTGGTACATCAGGCGCTGATGAAAGAGTTTACGGTGGCGCTGCACGCGAATGAAGAAGGCTATATGCTGGCGAACTTGTATGGATTGTGGATGGCGGCGAACGAAGGCGTCTGAAATCAATGGGGAATGAGCTTATTGCATCTTAAATATTCAAAAAAATGAATATTTAACTGAAGGATTAGAAACGAGGCCGAGAAATGTTTATAGACGCATTGAAACGCCAGAACCCCGCGCTAATCTCCGCCGCTATCGCGTTATGGCAGCAGGGAAAGATCGCCCCTGATAGTTGGGTCATTGATGTTGACCAGGTCATTGAGAATGGCAAACGTCTGCTGGATGTCGCGGGGCAACATGGTATCTCGCTGTATCTGATGACCAAACAGGTTGGACGTAACCCGTGGCTGGCGGAGAAACTGTTGCAGCTTGGCTATGAAGGCATCGTGGTTGTCGATTACAAGGAGAGTCGCGTCATGCGCCGTGCCGGGTTGCCGGTTGCGCATCAGGGACATCTGGTGCAGATCCCGTCGCGGCTGGTCAATGAGGCTGTAGCGCAAGGTACTGAAGTCATCACATTGTTCTCACTGGAGAAAGCGCGCGAAGTTTCCGCTGCTGCGGTGAAGGCCGGCTGTGAACAGAACGTGATGCTGAAGGTGTACAACAAAGATGATTTTCTCTACCCGGGGCAGGAAAGCGGATTTCCGCTGATGTATCTGACGGATGTGGTCAATGAAATCCGCAGGCTGCCGGGCCTGCGCCTGAGCGGCCTCACCCATTTCCCCTGCCTGTTATGGGATGAAAACTCCGCGCAGACGATGCCGACGCCTAATCTGCATACGCTGGTAAATGCCCGACGTCAGTTGGTTGAGGCCGGGATTGCCATTGAGCAGCTTAATGCGCCGTCAGCCAGTAGCTGTTCGTCACTCCCCCTGCTGGCGGAATATGGCGTCACCCATGCGGAGCCGGGTCATGCGTTGACCGGCACCATTCCTTCAAATCAAAAAGGCGACCAGCCGGAACGCATTGCGATGCTGTGGTTGAGCGAGATATCGCACAATTTTCGCGGAGACAGTTATTGCTACGGCGGGGGCTATTATCGTCGCGGCCATGCGCAAAATGCGCTGGTCTTTACGCCAGAAAATGACGCGCCGATCGCAGCGAAGCTAAAACCCGTGGACGACAGCAGCATTGACTACTACCTGCCTGTGGCCGGTGAGTTTCCGGTGAGCAGCGCGGTGATCTTCTGTTTTCGCACCCAGATCTTCGTGACGCGTAGCGACGTGGTACTGGTGTCGGGCATTCAGCGCGGCGTAGCTGAAATCGTCGCGCGATACGACAGTCTCGGCAATATTCTGGAGGACTAATGGCCCGATTCGTGGTGTTAGTAATCGACAGTTTTGGCGTTGGCGCAATGAAAGACGTCACGCGGGTCAGGCCGCAGGATGCCGGAGCGAATACCTGTGGTCATATCCTGGGCGAACTCCCGCAGTTACGGCTGCCAACGCTTGAGAAGTTGGGGCTGATTAACGCTCTGGGCTTTGCGCCGGGCGTGATGAAACCTTCGGAATCGGCAGTCTGGGGCGTTGCGGAGCTGCAGCATGAAGGGGGAGATACCTTTATGGGCCATCAGGAGATTTTAGGCACACGGCCTCAGGCACCGCTGCGGATGCCATTTAGCGACGTTATTGATCGCGTTGAGCAAGCGCTGAAAGTCGCGGGCTGGCAGGTGGAACGTCGCGGCGGCGAGCTGGCGTTTCTTTGGATCAACGATGCGGTTGCAGTGGGCGATAACCTAGAGGCGGATTTAGGTCAGGTCTACAACGTCACTGCCAATCTGTCCGCCATTGCGTTTGATGAGGTGCTAAAGATTGGCCGCGTAGTGCGCGAACAGGTTCAGGTCGGGCGCGTCATCACCTTTGGCGGTCAGCTTGCGAACAGCCAGCGCATTCTGGATGCCGCCGAAACGATGGAAGGGCGCTTTGTCGGCATTAATGCCCCACGCTCCGGCGCGTATGAAAGCGGTTTTCAGGTCAGGCATATGGGCTTTGGCGTAGATGAGCAGGTACAGGTACCGCAAAAACTGCATGACGCCGGAATCCCTACCGTGCTGGTCGGTAAAGTGGCGGACATCGTTGGCAATCCGCACGGGCGCAGCTGGCAAAACCTGGTAGATAGCCAGCAGATTATGGATATCACGCTTAACGAATTTAACGCGGAATCGACGGTATTTATCTGTACCAACATTCAGGAAACCGATCTCGCCGGACACGCTGAAGACGTCGCACGTTATGCCGAACGGCTGCAGCTTGTTGATCTTAATCTTTCACGCCTTCTGACCGCTATGGAGCCAAATGACTGTCTGGTGGTCATGGCCGATCACGGCAACGATCCGACCATAGGGCACAGCCACCATACCCGGGAAGTTGTGCCGGTATTGGTGTATCAACAGGGGCTTGAGCCTGCGCAATTAGGCATCCGGGCGACGTTATCCGATGTTGGCGCTACGGTGTGTGAATTTTTCGGCGCGGCGGCGCCACAAAACGGCTGTTCTTTTCTCTCGGCATTGCGCCTTACAGGAGACACCTTATGAACTTTGATCCGACGGGCTACACCTGGGTCCACGAACATCTGCATATCGATCTCTCCGGATTTAAGAATAACCTCGACTGCCGGTTAGATCAGTACGATCTCATTTGTCAGGAAATGAAGGATCTCCGGGCGTCAGGTGTCAGCAACATTATTGAGATGACCAACCGCTATATGGGACGTAATCCGCAATTCATGCTCGACCTGATGCGCGATACCGGAATTAACGTCGTGGCCTGCACAGGCTATTACCAGGATGCGTTCTTCCCTGAACATGTTGCGGCGCGCAGCGTGGAACAGCTCGCGCAGGAGATGGTCGATGAGATTGTCGTCGGTATTGATGGCACTGAATTGAAGGCCGGAATTATCGCGGAAATTGGCTCTAGTGAAGGCGTGATTACGCCGCTTGAAGAGAAGGTGTTTATCGCCGCGGCACGGGCACACATCGAAACCGGACGCCCCATCTCAACCCATACCTCTTTTAGCACGATGGGAGTGGAACAGCTGGTGTTGCTACAGGCGCACGGCGTCGACCTTTCCCGCGTAACCGTTGGTCACTGCGACCTGAAAGATAATCTCGACAATATCTTACGCATGATCGAGCTCGGCGCGTATGTGCAATTCGATACCATCGGAAAAAACAACTATTACCCGGACGAGAAACGCATCGCCATGCTGCACGCGATACGCGATTGCGGACTGCTTAGCCACGTCATGCTCTCTATGGACATTACCCGCCGCTCGCATTTAAAAGCCAATGGCGGCAATGGCTACGACTATCTGTTAACCACCTTTATCCCACAGCTGCGCCAGTCAGGATTCAGTCAGGCCGATGTGGACACGATGTTACGTGATAACCCCTCAAAATTTTTCCAATAAGGACAGAATCATGAAAAAGATTGGCGTTGCTGGCTTACAGCGTGAGCAGATTAAAAAAACCATCGAAACCGCAGCACCGGGCTGCTTTGAAGTCTCCATTCATAACGATATGGAAGCGGCGATGAAGGTGAAATCCGGACAACTGGATTACTACATCGGCGCTTGTAACACCGGTGCGGGTGCAGCACTGTCGATTGCCATCGCGGTGATTGGCTACAACAAGAGTTGCACTATCGCCAAGCCGGGTATTAAGGCGAAAGACGAACATATCGCAAAAATGGTTGCGGAAGGGAAAGTGGCGTTTGGTCTCTCCGTCGAACATGTTGAACATGCGATTCCGATGCTGGTTAACCACCTGAAATAAAAGGCATGACTATGGATCTGTATATTCAGATTGTGGTGGTGGCCTGCCTGACCGGCATGACGTCACTTCTGGCACACCGCTCGGCGGCCGTCTTTCATGACGGCATCCGCCCGATTCTGCCGCAGCTGATCGAGGGGTACATGAACCGCCGGGAGGCGGGAAGTATCGCGTTTGGTCTGAGTATCGGCTTTGTCGCGTCGGTGGGGATCTCCTTTACCCTGAAAACCGGCTTGCTCAACGCCTGGCTGCTGTTCCTGCCGACGGATATTCTCGGCGTGCTGGCAATGAACAGCCTGCTGGCGTTCGGTCTGGGCGCTATCTGGGGCATATTGATTCTGACCTGCCTGCTGCCGGTGAACCATTTGCTCACGGCGCTGCCGGTTGATGTACTGGGCAGCCTCGGTGAGCTGAGTTCTCCGGTGGTTTCCGCATTCGCACTCTTCCCGCTGGTGGCGATTTTCTACCAGTTTGGCTGGAAGCACAGCATTATCGCGGCGGTGGTAGTACTAATGACCCGCGTGGTGGTGGTGCGTTACTTCCCGCATCTGAACCCGGAATCGATTGAGATTTTTGTGGGGATGATGATGCTGTTGGCGATCGCTATTACGCATGATATTCGCCATCGTGGCGATGAAGAGATGGATGCCAGCGGATTATCTGTCTTTGAAGAACGAACCTCACGGATTATTAAAAACCTGCCGTATATTGCCATCGTTGGCGCGCTGATTGCCGCCGTTGCCAGTATGAAAATTTTTGCTGGTAGCGAGGTCTCAATTTTTACGCTGGAAAAAGCCTATTCAGCGGGGATTACGCCTGAGCAATCGCAGACGTTGATTAACCAGGCGGCGCTGGCGGAATTTATGCGTGGGTTGGGTTTTGTGCCGTTGATTGCCACCACCGCGCTGGCAACCGGTGTTTACGCGGTAGCGGGCTTCACCTTTGTTTATTCCGTTGGTTATCTGGCTCCGAACCCGTGGATAGCGGCACTCCTTGGCGCTATCGTGATTTCAGCGGAAGTGCTGCTACTGCGCTCCATTGGCAAATGGTTGGGGCGTTATCCGTCAGTGCGTAACGCGTCGGACAATATTCGTAATGCGATGAATATGCTGATGGAAATGGCGCTACTGGTAGGCTCGATATTTGCCGCCATCAAGATGGCGGGCTACACCGGCTTCTCGATTGCGGTAGCGATTTACTTCCTCAACGAATCGATCGGGCGTCCGGTGCAGAAGATGGCGGCCCCGGTCGTAGCGGTAATGATTACCGGTATCCTGCTCAACATTCTTTATTGGTTTGGTCTGTTTGTTCCGGTCTGAGGAGGCGTAAAACATGAAGACGTTCCCTCTGCAAAGCCTGACGCTTGCGCAGGCACAGCAAAAGCAGTTTGCGCTGGTGGATACGCTCTGTCGTCATTTTCCAGGTGCTGACTTTCTGGCCGGTGGCGATTTGGGGCTGACCCCGGGGCTGAATCAGCCCCGGATCACACAGCGTGTGGAAAAGGTGCTGGCCGAGGCGTTTCATGCTGAAGCCGCCGTGCTGGTTCAGGGCGCTGGCACCGGGGCTATTCGCGCCGGGCTGGCCGCACTGCTCAAACCCGGCCAGCGACTGCTGGTTCACGACGCGCCTGTGTATCCTACAACACAGGTGATCATCGAGCAGATGGGCATCACCCTGGTCAGGGCTGATTTCAACTGCCTCCCGGCAATCGCGCGAGCTATTACGCAGTATCGCCCTGATGCCGCGCTGGTACAGCATACGCGGCAGCAACCGCAGGACCATTACGTTTTAGCGGATGTGTTGGCGGAAATAACACAATGCGGCGTACCGACATTAACCGATGATAACTACGCGGTGATGAAAGTAGAGGGTATCGGCTGCGAGTGTGGGGCGACGCTGTCCACCTTTTCCTGCTTTAAGCTCTTCGGCCCGGAAGGCGTAGGGGCGGTTGTCGGCAAGGCAGAGGTCATCGCTAAAATTCGTAGCACCCTCTATTCCGGCGGCAGCCAGATCCAGGGAGCGCAGGCGCTCGAGGTACTTCGCGGTCTGGTTTTCGCTCCGGTGATGCATGCGGTGCAGGCTGGCGTTTCTGAGCGTCTGCTGAATCTGCTCGATAGTGGAGCGATACCTGAGGTGAAAAAAGCGGTTATTGCTAATGCCCAGTCGAAGGTGCTGATCGTGGAGTTTCACCAGCCGATTGCCGCCCGTGTGCTGAAAGCGGCGCAAGAGAGAGGTGCGCTACCGTATCCGGTAGGAGCGGAGTCGAAATATGAAATCCCGCCGCTGTTTTATCGCCTCTCCGGGACCTTCCGTGAAGCGAATCCAGAGCTGAGCGACTATGCGATTCGTATTAATCCCAATCGCAGTGGCGAGGACACGGTGCTGCGGATTTTGCGGGAAAGCGTGAGTGCATGTGAGTGAGCGTAAATCTAAAATGAAAAAACCGGGAAATTCCCGGTTTTTTGTATCTGCGCAATCGCGTATATTATTGATTTGCAGCCGGGCCGCAGCCACCAATAATTTTAGAAATTGAAATCGCCGGATGGAATAAATAATCGTAGCTACAGTTGTTTTTTGTGTTTTCAATATGACCAGTACATGCGGTCAGCGTAGCCAGTACACCTGCCACGATGGTGATTTTTGCAAATTTAAACATGATAAAATCCTTGTAAGATATCTATTTTTTAAATGGATGAAATCCATTTCTCGGCGGTTAAGATATCAACTAAGGAAGATTTTAAATAGTCCGAATAAGGACGTGATAATGTTAGGGTAAATTATATTTTTAATGAATTAAAATGCTATGAAATGTATCTATTATTAATAAATTGATGAATTATATTTTATTTAGATTAAATATTAACTTTTGTGAATCATAAATAAATGCCCTGAATATCAGGGCATTTATTAGCATTCAATTAATGATTCGAGAACCAGTTCAGCTTATCGCGTAGTCCAACCACGCGACCGACGATAATCAGCGCCGGACTTTCAACCTGCTGTGCCAGCTCGCCGAGCTGTGTCAGAACCCCGTTGACGACGCGTTGCTTCACGGAAGTCCCGTTTTCTACCAGCGCGACGGTCATATCAGGCTGCATGCCAAATTCAATCAGTTTTTCCTGGATGGTGGCTGCCTGATTCAGTCCCATGTAGAAAACCAGCGTCTGTTTCTCGGCCGCCAGGTTTTCCCAGTCCAGCTCACCGCCGGTTTTCAGGTGTCCGGTAACCAGACGCACGCTCTGAGCGTAATCACGATGGGTCAGTGGAATGCCGGAATAGGCAGAACAACCAGAGGCTGCGGTAATACCAGGCACTACAGAGAATGGAATACCGGCATGGCACAGCGTTTCCAGCTCTTCGCCACCACGGCCAAAGATGAATGGGTCGCCACCTTTCAGTCGTACCACGCGCTTGCCCTGCTGTGCTTCACGCAGCAGGATCTGATTGATCTCTTCCTGCGGTACGCAGTGATAGCCCGCACGTTTGCCGACGAACACCCGGTCTGCATCGCGGCGTACAAGGTTCATGATGTCGTCGGAAACCAGGCGGTCATAGACCACGACATCCGCTTGCTGGATCTGCTGTAGCCCTTTCAGCGTCAGCAGGCCGGCATCGCCAGGACCGGCGCCAACCAGTACCACTTCACCACGGTGATCCAGCGGTTCGCTGAGCATTTGCTCGGTGGTTTCCTCGACGGCTTTTAGGTCATTGTTCGCCAGCGACTGCGCCAGGCGGTCATTCACGAACAATTTTTCCCAGAAGCGGCGACGTTCACCCATGCTGGCAAACTGTTGCTTCACCCGGGAGCGCAACTTGCCGGCATATTGTGCGACCTGGCCCAAATGCTGAGGCAGTACGGATTCAAGCCTTTCACGCAGCAGACGGGCAAGCACCGGCGATGTCCCGCCGGAGGAGACCGCCACCATCAGCGGCGAGCGGTCGATAATGGAGGGCATGATAAAACTGGCTGTTTTTGGCGCGTCGACCACGTTGCAGAAGATACGGCGTGACTCCGCGGCGGTGCTGACGCTTTGGTTGACGGCATCGTCATCGGTGGCGGCAATAGCCAGCCAGCAGGTGTTGAGCAGGGACTCATCGAACGGTCCCTCAACCAGCGTCAGCATGCCTTCATCTGCCCATACTTTGAACTGCGGAATAAACGCCAGTGCATTAACCGTTAAACGGGCGCCCGCTTCCAGCAGTAACCGCGCTTTGCGTTCTGCGACATCACCACCGCCGACGATCAAGCAGTCGCGGTCACGTAGTTGACAAAATATAGGCAAATGGTCCACGACATTACCCCTTAATTAATTATTAGCAGCCGCCTCTGGCTGGTTGATTTTTGCCGGAGCCGGACGCTCCGATTTTGGCGTAGCATACCAATAACCTAATCCCATGAATACGACACCGGACAAAGTATTACCGAGTGTCACCCACAGCAGGTTATGACCAATTCCTGACAGGGTATAAGCTTCGCTGTGATGACCGAACCAGGAGAGGGCAAACAGCGTCATGTTGGCCACCGAGTGCTCGTAGCCTGAAGCGATAAACGCCAGCAGACACCACCAGATAGCGAGGAATTTTGCCGCGCCTTCGGTACGGATTGCCATCCATATTGCCAGACAAACCAACCAGTTACACAGTGCGCCTTTAAAGAACAGCACCGTTGCAGGCGCGGTGGTTTTCGCCAGCGCGACCGAATGGACGATGCTGGTATCGACCGGCAGCAGACTGCCGCCTCCCCAGCTATAAAGCAGGGCGACAAACACGGATCCGACCAGATTTCCCAGCCAGGTTTGCGGTAGGATAGCCCACATTTGGCCGTGGCTGATGGTGCCCGCTTTGACGCCGAGCGTCAGGAACATGGTGTGACCGGTAAACAGTTCTGAACCGGCAATAATAACCAGCGTTAAGGCGATACCAAAGGTTGCACCCATCACCAGCGGACGTACGGACGGGTCGAGCAGGTTACCGAGGGTAAAAATAAGGATGATGCCGAGGCCAACGTAGGCCCCTGCCATTGCCGAACTGACCCAGAACCCGAGCGGGTTATTTGCCGACAGGCGTGCGATGCGCGCAGCGTTAGCCGCACACTTATTGATAGTGTCTGTGAACATGTGTTGATTATCCTTTTCTCACTTCATCCTTTGCACTGCCTCTTTGTTGGCAGCCCTCGCTCACCCCAGTCACATAGTGAACTATGCTCTTGGGGGGTTGCTCAGTTGCCGCCGCGATGCAGCACAAATGATTTTGTGATAACAATTACAATGAAAAAAATACAAAAAAGGGGAGGCGTTGCGCCTCCCAAAAATTTATTAACCGCGCAGTTGCACCGTGCCGTCTTTCACTCGCGCTTCGTAATGTTTCACGGAGAACTGTTCGTCTTCCATGCACAGTCCGTCGCTTAAACGAAAACGCTGTTTTTTCAGCGGGCTGGCAACCCACAATTCGCCCTGATGTTCAGCAATCAGCCCACGAGAAAGCACGCTGGACTCAAAGAACGGGTCGATGTTGCTGATCGCAAACACCTGGTCGCTGTGATACGGGCGGAAAATCGCAACCTGCTCGTTACCTAACAGGGCGCAGACGCCTGTTGCAGGCAGAATGTCATCGATTTTGCAGATGTTTTTCCACTGGCTCATGCGTTTTCCTCCACCAGAGTCACCGGGATACGCTCATAAGGCGTGGCCGGACGATGTTGTTCACGTTCAGGCACAACCTGGACATTCGGATCGCGTTTATCGCTGTTGATAAAGTGTTTGAAGCGAACCTGCGCGGATGGAGTGTTAACGGTTTCTGTCCACTCGCAGACCACCGCTTCACGCAGACGGGCCATCTCTTCTTCAAGATGCTGGTTCAGGCCCAGCTTGTCGTCGATGATGACGGACTTCAGATACTCGATGCCGCCTTCCAGATTGTCTAACCACGGTGCGGTACGGGTCAGTTTGTCGGCGGTACGGATGTAGAACATCATGAAACGATCAAGATACTTGAGCAGCGTTTCGCGATCGATATCTGCTGCCAGCAGGTCTGCATGGCGAGGTTTCATCCCGCCGTTACCGCAAACGTACAGGTTCCAGCCTTTCTCAGTGGCGATGATACCCACGTCTTTGCCCTGAGCTTCCGCACATTCGCGGGTACAACCGGAGACGCCGAATTTCATTTTGTGCGGGGTACGAATGCCTTTGTAGCGATTTTCCAGCTCCACGCCGAAGCCGACGCTATCGCCGACGCCATAACGACACCAGGTGCTACCTACGCAGGTTTTCGCCATACGCAGCGCTTTGGCATACGCGTGGCCGGTTTCAAAACCCGCTTCAATCAGCTGACGCCAGATTTCCGGCAGGTCATCTTTCTGCGCGCCGAACAGACCGATACGCTGAGAACCGGTAATTTTGGTGTACAGGTTAAACTCACGCGCGATACGGCCCACGGCCACCAGGCCTTCAGGGGTAATTTCACCGCCCGCAGAGCGCGGGATCACGGAGTAAGTACCGTCTTTTTGGATATTGGCCAGGAAGTTGTCGTTGGTGTCCTGCAGCGGCGTGTGCTGTGGTTTGAGGATGTACTCATTCCAGCAGGACGCCAGCAGGGAACCCACGGTAGGTTTACACACTTCGCAGCCGTAACCTTTACCGTGTTTAGCCAGCAACTCTTCGAAAGTTTTAATGCCTTCTACGCGGATCAGGTGGAACAGTTCCTGACGTGAATACGGGAAGTGTTCGCACAGGTTGTTGTTAACTTCGATACCCTGTTTCGCCAGTTCGGCGTTCAGGACCTGCGTTACCAGCGGGATACAACCGCCACAGCCGGTACCGGCTTTGGTTTCCGCTTTCAGCGCCGCAACGGTATGGCAGCCTTTGTTGATAGCGGCAACCAGCATGCCTTTGGTGACGTCAAAGCAGGAGCAAATCTGCGCGCTGTCCGGCAGTTTATCGACACCGATAGATGGCTTACCGCTGCCCGCGTGTGCTGGCAGAATCAGTGAATCTGGATTTTCCGGTAGTTCAATGGCGTTCAGCACCAACTGCAGCAGATTGCCGTAATCGCTGGTGTCGCCAACCAGAACCGCGCCGAGCAGGGTTTTGTTATCTTCGCTAACGATCAGGCGTTTGTAGACTTCTTTGCTTTCGTCGAGATAGACATAGCTACGTGCGCCCGGCGTGCGAGCATGCGCGTCACCAATACCGCCGACGTCAACGCCGAGCAGCTTCAGCTTGGCGCTCAGGTCCGCGCCTTCAAAGGCGTTTTCAGTTTCGAGAATATGGTCAACGGCAACCTGCGCCATTTTGTAGCCAGGAGCGACCAGACCATACACGCGGTTGTTCCAGATTGCGCATTCGCCGATGGCATAGATGTCCGGGTCAGAAGTCTGGCAGGTGTCGTTAATGACGATACCGCCGCGTGGCGCGACGTCAAGGCCGCACTGGGTGGCCAGTTTGTCGCGTGGACGAATACCGGTAGAGAAGACGATGAAATCGACTTCCAGTTCGCTACCGTCGGCAAAACGCATGGTTTTGCGCGCTTCGGTGCCTTCCTGAACGATCTCTTTGGTGTTTTTGCTGGTGTGCACACGCACGCCCATACTTTCAATTTTGCGACGTAACTGCTCGCCACCCATATGATCCAGCTGTTCAGCCATCAGCATTGGGGCGAATTCAATCACGTGGGTTTCAACGCCGAGGCTTTTCAGCGCACCAGCGGCTTCCAGGCCCAGCAGGCCGCCGCCGACCACGGCACCGCGTTTGCTACGGCGCGCGCAAGACTCAATCGCGTTGAGGTCTTCGATGGTGCGGTAAACGAAGCAGTCCTGGGTTTCCGAACCTTTAATCGGTGGGATCCACGGGTAAGAGCCCGTCGCCATGATTAGCTTATCGTAGTAAACCGTACGACCTGCGCTGGAGTGGATTACTTTCTCCTGGCGGTTAATGGTAATTGCGCGCTCGCCCACTAACACCTTAACGCCGTGCTTCTCGTAGAATCCTTCACGCACCAGAGAAAGCTCTTCGGCGGTGTGGTGGGAGAAGTAGGAAGACAGGTGTACGCGGTCGTATGCTTTGCGGGGTTCTTCACAGAAGACGGTAATATCAAAATTGGCAGCGTCGGATTTATCAAGAAGATCCTCAATAAAGCGATGGCCGACCATACCATTACCGATAATAGCGAGTCTGACTTTGCTCATTTTTGCCTCGATTTCTTTTCTATTACTGCCTACCTTAACGATTCAGCAACCGCACTTATTGATGCAAATCAAATTCGCCCTTATATACTCCTTAAGAGGTATATAACTGATTTGTCAGCATTTTTATAAGTGACGGAATTATTTGAGTTTTCGTGTTTGTACAAATAGCGTACAAATTAAGGGGTTTTTGTAAGAATTGGCCTACATGACCAGAGAAAGAAGAGAGGAGGCGAAAATATGCCGGATGATGTGGATACCATCCGGCAGTGTGTAGGCCGGGCTAGCGAAGCGCCCCCGGCACTGAAATTAATGCGTTGCTGGCGCGTTATGCTGGCGATGACGCGTGACGAAGCCAAGAATAAAGCACATTACGAATACAACCGCATATAAGCCGTTAGCCGTCTGCAATGCCGCCTGTGGGCCGCTATGTGCCACAATAGGGCCGGTTACCACGAAGGTGAGCATAGTACCGATGGTGCCGCAGGTCAGAACGAAGTTAACCAGTTTGGGTGAGGCGACCTTCGTCTGCTGGGATCCAAGGGTAATGATGGTGGTATAAATCGCGCTGGAGAAGAAGCCCAGCGTTAGAATGAACCACGGCATATGTTCCGGCGTACCCGTGATAAACAGATACATCAGTACGGTGGCCAGACCCGCCAGTACGGTCAGGATGCGTTGCAAATCGAAGAAACGCAGAATGAAGCTAAACGCCCACATGCCAACCATGTAAGACATCCAGAAGTCGCTGACCAGTTTACCTGCGTCGTTCAGGCTCATACCCAGGCTTTTGGCGTATTCCGGAACCCAGGAGATAAAGCCCAACTGACCGAGGATGTAGCACAGCGCGGCGATCGCCAGAAACAGCACGCCAATCCCCCATTTTTCTTTTACTACCGGCGCGTCTGACTGCTGAGCGTGTTTACCCAGTGCCGGAAATTCACAACCAAAGGTCAGCAGGAAAATAGCGACGTATACCAGGCCGATGCAGGCATAGACCCAATACCATTCGATGCTGCGCGCTAACAGGAACGCGGCAACCATCGGGAAAATCATACCGGCCATGCTGAAGAAGGAGTCAGTAAACAGCAGGCGGGAACCGCGCTGGCGACCTTCGTACATTTGAGTTACCAGGAACGTACCAATCGACATGGTTATACCGCTCACAAGACCCAATACAAACATGGCGGCAGAGAACAAGGCCAGGCTATGGCTGAGCATCAGTCCGGCGACTGCCAGTACCATCAGGATAAAGCCGAAGCGCAACTGGGTTTTCAGGGGCACGATTTCCATTAGCCATGCATTTAGAAAGATAGAGATCAGAATGCCGGCATTCAGGAAGGTGAAGGTGTTACTCATGCTGGAAACGGGCAAATGGAAGTAATCTGCGATGTTTCCCATCACCATCCCGGTGACAATTACCAACGCACCTGTCAGGGCGTAGGAGAGAAAGCTAATCCATGTGAGCTTGATGCGATTGCTGTTAGTCATGACTGGCCTGTATAGAAGTGTAAGGCGCATTGACTGCGCCGTGAGCGGGCAGATTTTAGGTGCTTTTGTGATGTATTTAAATATTTATTGGTAATGACTTTGTTTATTACATTTTTGTATGTGATCTAAATCACATTGATTCATGCGGCAGTAAGGTTACATTTGTTTCAAGTACGTAAAATTAGGTAAAGGGATGGCCTTGTCCTTGAAGGCTCTTTAGAATCAATTCACTTGCTTCATTTCTGCTCTTGTTAAGGAATTCTCATGCTCAAATCGACTCTGGCGGCTGTTGCAGCTGTTCTCGCTCTTTCTGCTCTCTCTCCCGCAGCACTGGCAGCAAAAGGTGACCCTCATGTTCTGCTGACAACCTCTGCTGGTAACATTGAGCTGGAGCTGAACAGTCAGAAAGCCCCGGTTTCAGTGCAAAACTTTGTCGATTATGTCAACAGCGGTTTCTATAACAACACTACGTTCCACCGTGTGATCCCTGGCTTCATGGTGCAGGGTGGCGGTTTTACCGAGCAGATGCAGCAGAAGAAACCTAACCCGCCAATCAAGAATGAAGCCGATAACGGACTGCGTAATACCCGCGGCACGATTGCTATGGCGCGCACTGCGGATAAAGACAGCGCGACCAGCCAGTTCTTTATCAACATTGCAGACAACGCTTTCCTCGATCACGGCCAGCGCGACTTTGGCTATGCTGTCTTCGGAAAAGTTGTGAAAGGTATGGATGTCGCGGATAAGATCTCTCAGGTACAGACCCATGATGTCGGTCCATACCAGAATGTTCCGTCAAAACCGATTGTTATCCTTTCTGCTAAAGTTCTGCCGTAATCGTATCTCGCGCGGGTAGTTCTTGCCCGCGTTCCCCCCTCTCTCTGCGTAACCCGAAATTGCTGCTTATACTTGTGGCAAGTGTCGGCTCATTCAGGGAGGTCACGTGAAAAAACTCACCGATAAACAAAAGTCCAGGCTGTGGGAACAGCGGCGAAACGCCAATTTCCAGGCCAGCCGACGGCTGGAAGGCGTAGATATTCTACGGGTTACTCTGAGTGCTGAAGACGCTCTGGCGCGTCTTGAAGAGCTGAGGAGGCACTATGAGCGATAAATTCGGTGATGGTCGCGACCCGTATTTATATCCGGGCCTGAATGTCATGCGTAACCGTCTGGGGATTCATCAGGCGCAGCGTTTGGCGCAGGCGGCTTATGAACTGACGGCGCTGCGTGCGGCGACTATCGAATTGGGGCCGCTTAAACGGGGCTTACCGCACCTGTGCGCCATTCATCGCCAGCTGTATCGGGATATTTTTGACTGGGCGGGACACCTGCGCGAAGTCGATATTTACCAGGGCGATACTCGCTTTTGCCATTTCGCCTATATCGAGAAAGAGGGCAATGCACTGATGCAGGACCTGGAAGATGAGTCCTGGCTGGTGGGATTACCGGAAGACAAGTTTGTCGATCGTCTTGCGCACTATTATTGCGAAATCAATGTGCTGCATCCGTTTCGCATTGGTAGCGGTCTGGCGCAGCGTATTTTCTTCGAACAGTTAGCGATTCATGCAGGGTATGTGCTGAGCTGGGATGGCATTCCGGTTGAGGAGTGGAATCAGGCTAATCAGAGCGGGGCGATGGGTGACCTGTCTGCACTGCGGGCGATATTTCGTAAAGTGGTAAGCGAAGCACCGGAAACTGAGTAGAATAGCGCGGTTCTTATGTACCGGAGCCGCCATGATCCTGCTTATCGATAACTATGATTCTTTCACCTGGAACCTGTACCAATACTTCTGCGAACTGGGGGCAGATGTCCTTGTCAGGCGCAACGACGAGTTGACGCTGGCGCAAATTGACGCGCTGAGCCCGCAAAAAATCGTCATTTCCCCGGGACCCTGTACGCCGGATGACGCCGGTATTTCGCTGGAGGTTATTCGCTATTTCTCAGGGAAGATCCCACTGCTGGGCGTTTGTCTGGGGCACCAGGCGATGGCGCAGGCCTTTGGCGCGACCGTGGTTCGGGCGGCGAAAGTGATGCATGGTAAAACGTCGCCGATTACGCATAACGGGCAGGGCGTTTTTCAGGGGCTCGCCAATCCATTAACGGTAACGCGCTATCATTCTCTGGTGGTCGCTCCCGAAACCCTTCCTGACTGCTTTGAGGTGACCGCCTGGAGTGAAACGCAGGAGATCATGGGTATTCGCCACCGGGAGTGGGATATGGAAGGGGTGCAGTTTCACCCGGAGAGCATTCTCAGCGAACAGGGGCATCAGCTGCTGGCTAATTTCCTCAACCGGTGATTTGTGGTTGCTATTCAGTGATTTTTTATTCATATTTTGTGATTATAATTTCACTAGCATTTCTGCTTAACAGGGTGGTAATGACATGGCAACTGAACAAACTGCAATTACACGCGCGACATTCGATGAAGTGATTCTGCCGATTTATGCACCGGCTGAGTTTATCCCGGTAAAAGGGAAAGGGAGTCGAGTATGGGATCAACAGGGTAAAGAGTATGTTGATTTCGCGGGCGGCATTGCAGTTACCGCGTTAGGGCATTGTCATCCTGCGCTGGTTGAGGCGTTAAAAACCCAGGGTGAAACCCTGTGGCATACCAGCAACGTTTTCACCAACGAACCGGCGTTACGCTTAGGTCGTAAACTCATTGATGCGACTTTCGCCGAACGCGTACTGTTCATGAACTCCGGTACCGAAGCTAACGAAACCGCCTTTAAGCTGGCGCGCCACTATGCCTGCGTGCGTCATAGCCCGTTCAAAACCAAAATCATTGCCTTCCATAACGCGTTTCATGGTCGCTCGCTGTTTACCGTATCCGTCGGCGGGCAGCCGAAATATTCCGACGGCTTTGGACCAAAGCCGGCAGATATCATCCATGTCCCGTTTAACGATCTGCATGCGGTCAAAGCGGTGATGGACGATCACACCTGCGCGGTGGTGATCGAGCCTATTCAGGGCGAGGGTGGTGTTACTGCGGCAACGCCGGCATTCCTGCATGGCTTGCGTGAACTTTGTGATCAGCACCAGGCGCTGTTGGTATTTGATGAAGTACAGAGCGGGATGGGGCGTACTGGCTCACTGTTTGCCTATATGCACTACGGCGTGACGCCGGATATCCTCACCAGCGCCAAGGCGCTTGGTGGCGGTTTCCCGGTGAGCGCGGTGCTGACCACCCAGGAGATTGCCTCCGCGTTCCACGTGGGTTCACACGGCTCCACATACGGCGGTAACCCGCTGGCCTGCGCGGTTGCGGGAGCTGCGTTTGATATCATCAACACGCCGGAAGTGCTGGAAGGTATTCAGGCCAAACGCCAGGCGTTTGTTCAGCATTTGCAGAAAATTGACCAGCAGTTTGACATTTTCAGCGACATTCGCGGTATGGGACTGCTGATTGGCGCCGAACTGAAGCCGCAGTTTAAAGGCCGGGCGCGTGATTTCTTGTACGCCGCGGCGAATGAAGGCGTGATGGTACTGAACGCCGGACCGGACGTGATGCGTTTCGCGCCGTCGCTGGTGGTGGAGCAGACTGATATCGATGAAGGGATGCAGCGCTTCGCGCAGGCCGTGGCGAAAGTGATGGGTTGACGGATTGCCGGATGGCGCTACGCTTATCCGGCCTACGAATCACACCTTACTCTGTAGGCCGGATAAGGCGTTTACGCCGCCATCCGGCAATTCTCTTAACCTTTCATATCCCGCAACCGGCGGCTCAGCCAGATCCCATGGTGCGGTCGCTGACGCCATGCTACCGACGAAATGGTATGCATGGTGTTCAGATGCCCCAAAACCCGCTGCAGATGCTGCTCAAGGGTGCTTAAAGGCCCATGGGACAGCATCTCTGGCGCCTCAAGAATATTCACATCGCCGGAGCTTCCGGGTCCGTCATATTCCAGCCGCTGCTGACAGCGCTGGATCGCAATTTCACAGGACTCCAGATAACGCTGCGCCAAATCCGGCGTCAGCATCGTATGTTCCCTTGCCAGCGTAGTCATTGCGTTGATGTGTTCGACGATGAACTGACTATGCGTAACCCACAGTTTCATGTCCGCCAGATAGTGCGAGTTGAACCCAGGTTCCTGCATCGCCTGGTTAAGTGAGTTGAACAGCGTGTTATGCGCCTGGTTGACCCGCATGCGTTGATACGCCAGCGGTGTGGCCTGGGGATCGTTGCTAAGAATCAGGCGAATGGCCTCCTGATCGGCTTCTAACGCATCGTGGGCGTTTTTACGCAGCAAACCGCTCTGCCACTGCGGCCACAGCCAGAGCATCCCGCCAAAAGCGATCAGGCAGCCAGTGATCGTATCGATAAACCGCGGCACGATAAACTGTTCCCCGTTCAGCGTCAGCAGTTGCAGGGTATATACCGCGGTGACCGTAAAGCCGACGGTAGCCCAGCCGTAGTTTTTGCGGATGGTCAGATAACTCACCAGGGTTATCAGCAGCATGCCTGCCAGCGTGTAACCTTCCTGGATATGAAAGTGCAGCGTGACGCCAGCGATCACCAGGCCGACGAGCGTCCCTACTGAACGGTGTAAAATACGTACCCGGGTTGCCCCGTAGCCATTTTGCGTGACGAACAGGATTGTCATCAAAATCCAGTAAGGTTTTGGCAGGTGTAAGGCGCTGCCCATCAGGCTGGCAATGCTCAACATGACGCTGATGCGTCCGGCATTACGCAGCGCAGGGGATTTCAACGACAAATAGCTTTTCAGGGCAGGGATCAGCGGCAGCCGACGCTGCTTGTCAGCCATTAAATCACGGGCATACAGTGGTCGCTGGGTGCGTAGCACACGGGCAATACGGCTGAAGTGCCAGTAGCAAAATTGACCTACCGGATTGTCCGGATGCTGGTTGGCGATTTTCTCCAGCGTGCCAATCTGCTTTTCCATTGAGAAACGGGTCGGTAAGCGGTGATACAAAATATCATCGGCCAGTACGCGAAGGCGTTCGGCAACGGTGCGCGCATTCCAGCGAATCACTTGTTCGGCGTGGCTACGTTCGACCAGCTTTTGCACCTCTTCCGGCTGGTGGAGGCTAACGGAAATATGTTCCTGTAAATCGAGCGCCTCCTGAAAGGCACGTAGCAGGCGCTTATAATCGTTGTTGCGATGCGCCGACAGCATATGCATTTGCTGATAGCACTGGGTAATTAAATCCACCGCTTTTTGCTGGCGCACCAACAGGGGAGGCAGCGCTTTTTCTGGGTCGGCATGCTGAGTCAGCATGCTGTACTTGGCCTCACAGTAATCGGCTAATTCGCGGTACAACAAGCTGAGCGACTCACGCAGCGGCTGCTCGCGCCACATCCAGAACCAGAACCAGTTGAACAGGCCATACCACAATGTGCCCAGCGCGTAGATTAGCAGCGGCTCCCAGACGGGCATGTTACCTGCCAGACTGAGTGTGAAAATTGCCGCGATAAGCGAGGCTGGTAGTAGTCGCGCATGCAGAGGGCCTAATTCTGCGGTTACACCAAGAATCAGCGTCAGGCCGGTGAGGATCAGTGGCAGCGGTATAGTCTGTGCCAGCAGTAATTGCATGATCAGACTGCATCCGGCAAACAAAGACGCGCCAATCACTAAGCGTTTGAAAAAGCGCTTATGCGGGGTATCAAGACCGGCAATATTGCAGCAGGCAGGGACGAGGGAAAAGAGGAGTCCCAGATGAAGCTGACCGATGATCAGGCCGACGGCCACAGGTAAACATAGCACCAGCGTTTGTCGTAGTGCGTAGTTGATCTCTGGGTGGTATATCAGTCTTCGCCACATCGGAGCAAACAAAAGTGGCGCATTACGGGGTAACGCGCCACTTCGATGGGGTTAACGTGTGCCGTAGACGACGATGGTCTTACCGTGTGCGGAGATCAGGTTCTGATCTTCCAGCATCTTCAGAATACGACCGACGGTCTCACGGGAGCAGCCAACGATCTGGCCGATTTCCTGACGGGTGATTTTAATCTGCATGCCGTCCGGGTGGGTCATCGCATCAGGCTGTTTCGCCAGATTCAGCAGAGTCTGCACGATACGACCGGTAACGTCGAGGAAGGCAAGGTTGCCCACTTTTTCAGACGTGACCTGCAGACGGCGAGCCATCTGAGAGGACAGGCGCATCAGAATATCTGGATTGACCTGGATTAATTGGCGAAATTTTTTGTAGGAAATTTCAGCGACTTCACATGCAGTTTTAGCACGGACCCAGGCGCTGCGTTCCTGACCTTCTTCGAAGAGGCCTAATTCACCAATAAAATCGCCCTGATTCAGATAAGAAAGGATCATTTCTTTCCCTTCTTCATCTTTGATCAGCACTGCCACTGAGCCTTTAACGATGTAGTACAACGTTTCCGCTTTTTCACCCTGGTGAATCAGCGTGCTCTTCGATGGGTACTTATGAATATGGCAATGAGACAAGAACCATTCGAGAGTCGGGTCTGTTTGCGGTTTGCCAAGCACCATGCGCGGTTATCCTCTGTTATAAGCTGTCTCCAGAGCCAAAAAACATCCTGTCTCTGGGTTTGCAAAAATGTGCTTCCCGCTACCTGGGAAGGGGGCTGTCAATACGTGCGACGGCCTGTAATGTGATGTCCTCTGCATACATGCAGTACGTCAATGTATTACTGTAGCATCCCGACTGTTTTAGCATAGCTTTCGCCGTGTGTCTCCTGGTGTCTCGCTTCAGCATGACGCAGGTCGCCTTCCGTTGCGAGATTTGTTGTGTGCGCGTAATCTGTCAGGAAAATTGATGCATCGGAGTAATAAAATATGCAAGCACGTGTTAAGTGGGTCGAAGGGCTGACCTTCCTCGGTGAGTCCGCTTCTGGCCACCAGATTTTGATGGACGGTAACTCCGGTGATAAAGCGCCGAGCCCGATGGAAATGGTCTTAATGGCTGCGGGTGGTTGCAGCGCAATTGATGTGGTGTCGATCCTGCAAAAGGGTCGTCAGGATGTGACCAACTGCGAAGTGAAGCTGACCTCCGAGCGTCGTGATGAAGCGCCGCGCCTGTTTACCCATATCAACCTGCATTTCATCGTAACGGGTAACGATCTGAAAGATGCGTCCGTCGCACGTGCGGTCGATCTTTCGGCGGAAAAATATTGCTCCGTGGCGCTGATGCTGGAAAAGGCGGTGAATATTACCCACTCCTATGAAGTGGTTGCCGCGTAATTGCTGATGCCGGATGGCGGCGTTGCCTTATCCGGCCTATAGGGTGATGTTGAGTCGTAGGCCCGATAAGCGAAGCGCCATCGGGCGCTTTCCACATATCACTCTATCTTTTTGCCTTCCATCAGTCGCTGCACCAGCGGCAGCATAATCAATTCCATCGCCAGACCCATTTTTCCGCCCGGTACGACCAACGTATTGATATGAGAAATGAATGAGCCCTGCAGCATGGCCAGCAGCCACGGGAAGTCGATCCCTTCCAGATTACGAAAATGAATCACGACAAAGCTTTCATCGAGTGACGGAATGCTCTTGGCGGCAAAGGGATTAGAGGTATCGACGGTTGGTACGCGTTGGAAGTTGATATGCGTACGGGAAAACTGTGGTGTGATGTAATTGATGTAATCGTCCATTGAGCGCACCACCGAGTCCATCACCGCTTCACGCGAGTGTCCACGCTCGCTGGTATCGCGGGTCAGCTTCTGGATCCACTCCAGGTTCACGATCGGCACCACGCCAACCAGCAGATCGACATGCCGGGCCACATTTTGCTGAGGGGTGACAACGCCGCCGTGAAGTCCCTCATAGAACAGGACATCCGTCGGTTCAGGCAGCGGCTGCCAGGGCGTAAATGTCCCCGGAACCTGATTCCACGGTACGGCCTCATCGTAGGTGTGCAGGTATTTACGCGACTGACCTTTGCCCGTCTGGCCGTATTCAATGAAGGTTTGCTCCAGCAGACCAAAGTCGTTAGCTTCGGGGCCGAAATAGCTGATATGCCGCCCAGCATCGCGTGCTTTGCGAATCGCCATGTCCATTTCCGGACGGGTATAGCGGTGAAAACTGTCACCTTCCACCTCGGCGGCGCGCAGGTTTAACTGCGCGAAAATTTTACGAAACGCGAGGCTGGTGGTGGTGGTCCCCGCGCCGCTGGATCCTGTTACCGCAATCACCGGATGTTTGGCAGACATAACAACTCCATGAAATGGTTGTAATTATAGTAAAGTCGGCCGGCGGCTACGGATTACTCGTGAATCTGCTTCCTCGGCATAATGTTGACCGTTTCATGCAGTTCGGACCACACCAGCACGGCTTCACCTGATTGTAGTTGGCGTTTGACGTCGGCGACTTTTTGTTCGAGCGAGCGTTCATGTTCACCGTAATCGGTGCCTTCACGCAAGACAAAGCTTTCAATCAGATTGTCCAGCGCGTCCGGAGAGATATCTTGCCATGGGATAATCATGATGACGCCTCCAGATACGTTGTCAGCCAGTCCGGGATTCTTGATTCCAGCCACATCTCAGGACGGCGCACTGTGCCACCAATAAATCCGACGTGGCCGCCATGTTCAGTCAGCTGATATTCCACCTGCGAAGGCAGATTTTCCGGTTTCGGGATCACGTGATGATCCATAAACGGATCGTCTTTAGCATGGATAATCAGCGTTGGTTTGGCGATCCGATTGAGCAACGGCATGGCGCTGCACTGGCGGTAATAGTCTATAGCATCGGCGAAACCGTGGATTTTGGCGGTGATCAGATCGTCAAAATCGCGAATGCGGCGCAAAGATTTCAACTGGGCCAGGCTTACCGGCAGCGAACCGGGATACGCCTCAAGCTTACGCGAGGCGTTGGCTTTCAATAAATTGAGCAGGTAGCGCTGATAGACACGGGAAAAGCCCTTGTCCATATGGTAGCTACAGGCTTCGAGCACGAAAGGCGCAGAAACGATAACCGCTGCATCTATCGGAATATTGTTGCCTTCTTTTGCCAGCAGACAAGCCAGCATGTTTCCACCGAGTGAATAACCTACCGCGGCGGTCGGTGCGCGACCGAACTCACGTTCCAGCCAGTGTAAAAACCAGGTGCCATCTTCTGTTTCACCGGAGTGATAAATACGGTTCAAACGATTGGGCTCACCACTGCAACCGCGAAAATGCATTACCACGCCCAGCCAGCCGCGCTTTTGTGCTGCTTCAATCAGGCCATGTGCGTAGGGGCTGTTCAGACTACCTTCCAGACCGTGAAAAACCACCAGGCGCGGTTTGTGTTTCGCCTGTTGTGGATCTTCACTCCACGCCAGATCGACGAAATCACCGTCGGGCAATTCCAGACGCTGCCAGTGGGCGTCGAACTTCACCTTACGGCGAATTAATCGCGGCAGCATCGTCTGCAGATGGCGGTTACTGATACCGCGCATCGGGCGGAATTCTCGCGAATCGTCGGTAGGTGGGGTCATTTCTGTGGACGTGATTTCAACCATAACACCGGAGCAATTAATAATCGGAAAGAATAACTATACCGCGCACAGCGCGTGCGGGTTAGCCAATATGTGATTTTGTCGCTAGTCAGTCAGCAGGTTACGCGAGAAAAAATGAAAATCGACGTTAGGTTTACGTCGCCACAGACGGGCTTTACGCGTCCCTGTCGCCACGCTTTCTCCAGTATCTTCAAACATTCCTGACGCTTCAAAGCGACGAATCAGACTTTTACGCTGGATCGACTGACCGAGGATCACCTCAGTGGCTTCGAGTAGTTGCCCATGGGTAAATGTTTCCGGCAAGCAGTACACTGGCAGGAGCGAGTACATCGTTTTTTGCCGCAAGCGATGCAGCGCCGCTGTAATGATCTTCTCGTGATCAAACGCGAGTGAATAGTTTTTCAACTCATCAACCGGCACCCAACGGGCATTGCTGACGCTGGCGATATGGGGCGCGCAGTCTACCCAGGCGATTAGTGCAAACCAGGTGACCGTCAGGCTCCAGCCGCGCGGGTCACGATCAGGCCCGGAAAAGGTATCCATTTGTTCCAGCCACGAAGGCGAAACACCCGTTTTTTCAGTGAGTTTGCGCAGCGCGGTGGCACGGGTTGAATCATCATTTTCGATATCAATAAAGCCGCCGGGTAATCCCCAACGTCCTTTTTGCGGCTGCTTTGCCCGCTCGACCAGTAATACGCACAGCGCCTGCTGATGCAGGGTAAATAACGCACTATCTACCGTCACCAGAGGTGAAGGGAAGCGGCTGGCGTCGTACTGATTCAGGTAGTCGGCTTCGGTGGTCATAAGGTACTCACGATGATTTGTAACGCTGATAAGTGTACCAGCCCGGCACCGGGGGGCAAGGTTCGTTTTTTCTCATTATTTATCAGTAGATTAACTAACGGCTTAAAAATAATTCATTTTCTTCTTGCTTAATATGTGTCTTAGAGACATTATTAATTGTGTCGAAGGGACACAATTAAGGGGTGAGCGCGATGAACATAAAATTGACACTAACTTTGGACGACCAGGTCTATGCCGTTGCCAGCGGTGTTTTTCCTGATGGTGCTGTCTGGTTAAAAGTCACCGATGCGTTGCCAACCTTTGCTCGCCTGATGCGCATCCGTGCCACGGCTATGCGCGATATGAACGATTTTATGCTGCTGGCGCAACTGGTTGAGGCGGTCCGTCATCAGACCGATGTACTGGTCAGCCATCTCGACCTTCCCTGGCTGCCGTGGGCGCGTCAGGACAGACATATGGTATCGGGTGACAGCTTTGCGCTGAAAGTCTTCGCCAGTCAGCTCAATACGTTGAAATTTGACAAGGTCAACGTGCTCGACCCGCACAGTGACGCGGCGGCGGCTGCAATCGACAACTTTGTGGCGATCCCCCAGGAGGTTTGCCTGATGCAAAGCGCGTCATTATCGCGGCTGTTTCAGCAAAACGCGCTGATGTTGGTTGCTCCCGATGCAGGATCGCTGAAGAAGATTGATGCCGTAGCCAGAGCGGCCGGTGTGGAGCAGTACGCCATCCTGAGCAAAAAACGTGATGTGGCAAGCGGCAGCCTGACGGGATTTGCGTTATTGGCCGGAGACGTCAGGGGGAGGGATCTGCTGATTGTCGACGACCTGTGTGATGCTGGCGGCACCTTCATAGGTTCTGCGCAGGTGCTACGTGATGCCGGTGCCCGCAGCGTTAGCCTGTACGTCACCCACGGGATCTTTTCTAAGGGCGTTGAACACCTGTTTGCTAACGGTATTGACGCCATCTACACCACCACTTCTTTAGCTGCCCCGACGCTGGAACATCCGCAGCTTGAACTTATCGATATTGACGCGATTTACCGCGCCTGAGGGAGACACCTGTTATGAAAATGAATCCAATTTTAGCTATCGACGGCTACAAAGTGTCTCACCGCGTGCAGTATCCGCAGGGCACCCGTCGCGTATATTCCAACTTTACCCCACGCAGCGATCGCTTTTTCTCCTCGCCGTTGGCGGATGGCAAACTGGTATTTTTCGGCCTGCAGGGGTTTATGCAGTGGTTTTTAGTCGACCTGTTTAATGAGGCGTTCTTTGCCCGCCCGGAAGATGAGGTTGTGAGTGAATACAAACAGGTCATGGATAGCTATCTCGGCAAAGATGCGGTGGCGGTGGACCATATTCGTGCATTGCATCAGTTGGGCTATCTGCCGCTGCACATCAAGGCGCTGGATGAAGGTAGCAAAGTCCCAATGACGGTGCCGGTTTTAACCATTATCAACACCAAACCCGAATTTTTCTGGCTGGTGAATTACCTGGAGACCGTCCTGTCGGCGGAATTGTGGAAAGCGTCGACAAACGCCACGATTGCTCACCATTACCGCAAAATCTGCGCACGCTGGGCACAGAAAACCTGTAGCGACCAGACGCATCTTGACTTCCAGTGCCATGACTTTTCATTTCGCGGTATGTCCGGATTACAGGACACCATGCAGGCGGGCAGTGGGCATTTGTTGAGCTTTAAAGGGACCGACAGTATTCCATCTCTGTTGTACGCCCGCGATTACTACACCGACGGCGAGCCCTATTTTATCGGCGCCAGCATTCCAGCTACTGAACACAGCGTGATGTGTATGGGCGAGCGCGAGCATGAGATTGAAACCTTCCGCCGCCTGATTGCCGATCTCTACCCGCAAGGATTTGTATCGATAGTATCTGATACCTGGGACTACTGGCAGGTGCTGACGGAATATACCCGTGAACTGAAGGGCATCATTCTGGCGCGTGAAGGTCGTGTGGTATTCCGTCCGGATAGCGGCAACCCGGTAGAGATTCTGTGCGGTACTGGCGAAGATAACGATACAAGCAGCGATCGTACCGCTCAGGAGAAAGGGTCCGTGGAAGTGCTGTGGGAGATTTTTGGCGGTACGATTAACGCCAAAGGTTACAAGGTGCTCGACCCGCATGTTGGACTGATTTATGGCGACTCCATCACCCTTGAGCGAGCGAATGAGATCTTGCGTCGTCTGGAAGCGAAAGGCTTTGCCAGTTCAAACGTCGTGTTTGGCGTCGGTTCCTTTACCTATCAGTACAACACGCGTGACACCTTCGGTTTTGCGATGAAAGCGACGTGGGGAGAAGTCGACGGCAAAGGCCGGACGATTTTCAAAGAGCCGAAAACCGATAATGGCCTGAAGCGTTCAGCCCGTGGTCTGCTTCGCGTCACGCGTGATGAGCAAGGGGAACTGCGTCTGCATGATGAACAAACCTGGAAACAAGAGCAGGAAGGGGAGCTGAAAACTCGTTTTCTCAACGGCAAGCTGTTTAACTGCGAGCATTTCGAAGAAATCCGCCAGCGTCTGGCGATGCAACGCTAAGCTGGGCTTTTGCCGGATGGCGGCTTTGCCTTATCCGGCCTACGGGCAGCAGGCCGCACGCTTTATGTAGGCCGGATCAGACGCGCCAGCGTCGCCATCCGGCAAAACCTTACTCGGCGAGCATCTGCTCAAGCTGCTCCTGAGCCTCCAGCCAGGCCATTTCACACTCTTCCAGTCCGGATTTCGCACTGGCCTGCTGCTGCAGACAAGCGGTGAGTTCGGCTTTGCGGCTTTGGTCGTACAGTTCGCTGTCGCCGAGTTTCTCTTCCGCCTGAGCTAACTGCGCGTGCAGTTTCTCCATCTCTTTTTCCAGACGGGTGATCTCTTTGCGCAGCGGTTGCGTCAGGGTGCGCAGTTCCGCTTCGCGACGCTTCTGATCTTTACGCGCCTGGGCACTGTTAACGCTCTCTTTCGCCGGTTCGTCGCTCTGATTTTCCTGTTTCTGGACATCGCTCAGCCACTGCTGATAATCCTCCAGATCGCCATCAAACGGCTCGACTTTCTTGTCGTGTACCAGATAGAGGTCGTCGGTGGTGGAGCGGATCAGGTGACGGTCGTGCGAGACGACAACCAGCGCGCCTTCAAAATCGATCAGCGCTTCGGTCAGCGCCTGACGCATATCTAAGTCCAGGTGGTTGGTCGGTTCATCGAGCAGCAGCAGGTTCGGGCGCTGCCAGACGATCAATGCCAGCACCAGACGCGCCTTTTCACCACCGGAGAAGCGGCGAGTCTCTTCGCTGACTTTATCGCCCTGGAAGCCGAATCCACCCAGGTAGTCTCGTAGTTTCTGCTCCAGCTCCTGCGGCGCCATGCGTGCCAGATGCTGAATTGGTGATTCATCGGCGCGTAAAAACTCCAGCTGGTGCTGCGCGAAGTAGCCCAGCTTGATGCCTTTCGCCAGGCCAATCTCGCCGCTGATGGGGGCCAGTTCGCCGGCCAGCAGCTTAATCAGCGTCGATTTACCCGCGCCGTTGCGACCGAGCAGACCGATGCGGGAACCCGGCACCAGATTCAGTTTGATCGAATCGAGAATGACGCGATCGCCGTAGCCAGCGCTGACCTTTTCCATCTTCAGCAGCGGGTTTGGCAGGCTTTCCGGTTCACGGAAGCTGAAGTGGAACGGGTTGTCCACGTGCGCTGGGGCAATCAGCTCCATGCGTTCCAGCATTTTGATACGACTCTGCGCCTGTTTTGCTTTCGTTGCTTTAGCGCGGAAACGATCGATATAGCTTTGCAGATGTGCCACGCGCTCCTGCTGGCTTTCGTACATGGCTTGTTGCTGCGCGAGGCGGGTCGCACGCTGGATTTCAAACGCGCTGTAGTTGCCTGTGTACTCGAACATGGTTTGCTGTTCGATATGAATAATTTTATCCACCACCGGATCGAGGAAGTCGCGGTCGTGGGAGATCAAGATCAGCGTGCCCTGATAGCTTTTCAGCCATCTTTCCAGCCAGATCACCGCGTCGAGATCGAGGTGGTTGGTAGGTTCATCGAGCAGTAGTAGGTCTGAACGGCAAATCAGCGCCTGGGCCAGGTTGAGGCGCATACGCCAGCCACCGGAGAAGTCGCTGACCGGCCGTTCAAGCTGTTCGTTGGAGAAACCTAGGCCATGCAGCAGGCTGGCGGCGCGTGAACGCACGGTCCAGGCATCGATGGCATCCAGCTTGCCATGGACAGTGGCAATGGCATGTCCATCGTTACGTTCGTTGGCGTCGTTCAACTGCGCTTCCAGTTGACGATATTCGCGGTCGCCGTCAATGACGTACTCCAGCGCGGGCTGTGGCAACGCAGGCGTTTCCTGATTCACCCACGCGAGCTGCCAGTTTCCCGGATAGGTAAATCCTCCAGCGTCGGCGCTGAGTTCATTTTTCAGCAATGCCAGCAGGGTAGATTTACCGCAGCCATTTTTACCCACCAGGCCAACCTTCTGCCCTGGATTAATGGTGGCCGTGGCATTGTCCAGCAAGACGCGCACGCCGCGACGAATTTGTAACGATGAGAAAACAATCATAAGGCGCCGTATGTTCAGACTATGTTAATTTATCATTATGATAATGTAATGTGCGGGCCGTTTGCCGCACCGAGGCGCAATGGTAGCCCAAAACGTCGAAAATAGACAAAAGACAAAACCGGGAGGGGGATGATGTTCCAGCCAGCGAAAGTCTTGCTGCTGTATGCCCATCCGGAATCTCAGGACTCGGTCGCGAACCGTGTTCTGCTTAAACCGGCCATGCAGCTCAGCAATGTTACCGTGCACGACCTTTACGCGCACTATCCTGATTTTTTTATCGATATTCCGCATGAACAGGCGCTGCTGCGTGAGCATGATGTGATCGTTTTTCAGCATCCGCTTTACACCTATAGCTGTCCGGCGCTGTTAAAGGAGTGGCTTGACCGCGTACTGAGCCGCGGATTTGCCAGCGGTCCCGGAGGGAATCAACTGGCGGGAAAGTACTGGCGTAGCGTTATCACTACCGGAGAACCGGAAAGTGCCTACCGCTATGACGCGCTAAACCGTTATCCAATGAGCGATGTGCTGCGCCCTTTCGAGCTGACGGCCGGTATGTGCCGCATGCACTGGATGAGCCCTATTATCGTTTACTGGGCCAGAAGGCAAACGAAGCAGGAGCTGGACAGCCATGCGAAAGCGTATGGTGACTGGCTGGCGAATCCGATCCCTGTGGGAGGCCGCTGATGGAAGGTTCAGATTTGTTGACAGCCGGAGTGTTGTTTCTCTTCGCGGCGGTGGCGGCGGTACCGTTGGCGTCCAGGTTGGGTATCGGTCCGGTGTTGGGTTACTTGCTGGCGGGTATTGCCATCGGCCCGTGGGGATTAGGGTTCATCAGTGATGTGGATGAAATCCTGCACTTTTCCGAGCTGGGCGTAGTTTTTCTGATGTTCATCATTGGGTTGGAACTTAACCCGGCCAAGCTGTGGCAACTGCGGCGTTCAATTTTTGGCGTCGGCGCCGCGCAGGTGATGCTGAGCGCGGTGGTGTTGGCCGGATTATTGATGCTCACTGCGTTCTCCTGGCAGGCGGCAGTGGTTGGCGGCATTGGTCTGGCGATGTCATCGACCGCGATGGCGCTACAGTTGATGCGTGAGAAAGGCATGAACCGCAGTGAATCCGGGCAGTTGGGTTTTTCGGTGCTGCTGTTTCAGGATCTGGCGGTGATCCCTGCGCTGGCGCTGGTTCCGCTGCTGGCGGGGTCTGCTGACGAACATTTTGACTGGATTAAAGTGGGAATGAAGGTGCTGGCCTTTGCCGGCATGCTGATTGGCGGGCGCTATTTGCTGCGTCCGGTTTTCCGCTTTATTGCGGATTCTGGCGTGCGGGAAGTGTTCACCGCTGCCACGCTGCTGTTGGTGCTGGGTTCTGCTTTATTTATGGATGCGCTGGGGCTGTCAATGGCGTTGGGAACGTTTATCGCGGGTGTGCTGCTGGCGGAAAGTGAATACCGACATGAGCTGGAAACGGCAATCGATCCTTTTAAAGGACTGTTGCTCGGGCTGTTTTTTATCTCCGTTGGCATGTCGCTCAATCTCGGCGTGCTCTACACCCATATTCTGTGGGTGGCAGCGAGTGTGATCGTGCTGGTAGTTGTAAAAATGCTGGTGCTGTATGTACTGGCGCGTCTTAACGGCATGAGAAGCTCTGAACGGATGCAATTTGCCGGGGTTTTAAGTCAGGGCGGTGAATTCGCTTTCGTGCTGTTTTCAACGGCATCCTCGCAACGGCTGTTTCAGGGCGACCAAATGGCGTTGCTGCTGGTGACCGTCACGCTGTCGATGATGACCACGCCGCTGGTGATGAAGTTGATTGATAAATGGCTCTCCCGCCAGTTTAACGGCACGGATGAGGAAGACGAAAAACCCTGGGTGGAAGATGATAAACCGCAGGTGATTGTAGTGGGGTTTGGGCGTTTTGGTCAGGTTATTGGTCGCCTGTTGATGGCCAATAAAATGCGTATTACCGTCCTGGAGCGAGATATCAGCGCGGTGAATCTGATGCGCAAATATGGCTATAAGGTCTACTACGGTGACGCCACTCAGGTGGAACTGTTGCGCTCCGCAGGGGCAGAGGCGGCACAGTCTATTGTTATTACCTGTAATGAGCCTGAAGACACAATGAAACTGGTGGAACTGTGCCAACAGTATTTTCCGCATTTGCATATTCTTGCGCGAGCGCGCGGACGTGTAGAGGCGCATGAGTTATTACAGGCCGGTGTGACGCAGTTTTCCCGCGAAACGTTCTCCAGTGCGCTGGAGTTGGGGCGTAAAACGCTGGTTACACTGGGGATGCATCCGCACCAGGCCCAGCGTGCCCAGCTGCATTTTCGTCGGCTGGATATGCGCATGCTGCGGGAACTGATCCCCATGCATACAGATACGGTACAAATCTCTCGAGCCAGGGAAGCACGGCGCGAGCTGGAGGAAATTTTCCAACGAGAGATGCAGCAAGAGCGACGTCAGCTGGATGGCTGGGATGAATTTGAGTAGAGGATAATCATGGCAATTCGTAAACGTTTTATCGCAGGTGCAAAATGTCCGTCCTGCCAGTCGCAGGATACTCTGGCGATGTGGCGTGAAAATAATATCGATATTGTTGAGTGTGTTAAGTGCGGTCATCAGATGCGGGAAGCCGATAAAGAGGCGCGCGAGCACGTTCGCAAAGAAGAGCAAGTGATAGGGATTTTTCATCCGGACTAGCGATATGGCGCAGCTTTTTTTAAGCTAGAGGGTACACGGGTGCAGAATTCCGCTACAATCTGCGCCACTATTCTTTCCATGCTCAGGAGATATCATGAAAGTAGCAAAGGACCTGGTGGTCAGCCTGGCCTATCAGGTACGTACAGAAGACGGTGTGTTGGTTGATGAGTCTCCGGTGAGTGCACCGCTGGACTACCTGCATGGTCACGGTTCCCTGATTTCTGGCCTGGAAACAGCGCTGGACGGTCATGAAGTTGGCGACAAATTCGATGTTGCTGTTGGCGCAAACGACGCATACGGTCAGTACGACGAAAACCTGGTGCAGCGCGTTCCTAAAGACGTCTTCATGGGCGTTGACGAACTGCAGGTTGGCATGCGTTTCCTGGCTGAAACTGACCAGGGTCCAGTACCGGTAGAAATTACCGAAGTGGAAGACGACCACGTTGTGGTTGACGGTAACCACATGCTGGCTGGCCAGAATCTGAAATTCAACGTAGAAGTTGTTGCTATCCGCGAAGCGACCGAAGAAGAACTGGCTCACGGCCACGTTCACGGTGCGCACGGTCACGACCACGATCATGACCACGGTCATGACGGTTGCTGCGGTGGTCACGGCCACGACCATGGTCACGAGCACGGCGGCGAAGGCTGCTGCGGCGGTGGCGGTAAAGGTAACGGCGGCGGCTGCGGTTGCCACTAATACCCTTCGTCTTTCAACCCACAGCGGTGTTGGCTGCGCTTTCGAATCCTGGTCACATAGTTATCTATGCACCCAGGACTTCCTCAAGCTTGCCGCCTTGCTGTGATTTGAAATCCTTTGGGTATATGTGAGTAGATCCGATAAGCGTTAGCGCTTTCGGACACAAAAAAAGCGGGGATATCCCCGCTTTTTTACGTCTCAATAATGTGGCGGAGGGGTCTCTTCAGACTGCGACGCGATGTGGGACGGTTGCGTTGCTTTGAGCTTTTCCGTCAGCAGACGCAGATGGTCGCGCAGTTTGGCCATTTCCAGTTCATGCGCGGTCACCGTCACGTTGAGCTCTTCAATGGTTATCTCCTGAAATGCCAGGCGACTTTCCAGTTCAGCCAGGCGAGTTTCCATTGTTGTATCCTGCATGATTCACCTCTTTCTTTTTTCTCCGGCAGATCGCGGACTGCGGCGAATTCTACTTAACTTTGCCTGTTTGCACAGCACTCAATCTTCGGTCACGAAACTAATTTAAACAAAAAGAGTCTGAAAAGTGGTGATAATAGGGCGTGCCTGTATGTTGATTTGTTCTGCAACGCTTTATAGTACATTTTTATGTTAGTTAACCCTGGGGTGAGATGCCCCGGCCCTGGAGATATGGATGAAATCACTGTTTAAAGTAACGCTGCTGGCGACCACAATGGCTGTTGCTCTGCATGCCCCGATCACCTTCGCTGCTGATGCTGCGAAACCAGCCGCTACTGCTGACAGCAAAGCAGCATTCAAGAATGACGACCAAAAAGCCGCTTACGCGCTGGGCGCGTCCCTGGGTCGTTATATGGAAAACTCTCTGAAAGAGCAGGAAAAGCTGGGCATCAAACTGGATAAAGATCAACTGATCGCTGGTGTTCAGGATGCGTTTGCAGACAAGAGCAAACTGTCTGACCAGGAAATCGAACAAACTCTGCAGGCGTTTGAAGCGCGCGTGAAGAGCTCCGCTCAGGCGAAAATGGAAAAAGACGCGGCTGACAATGAAGCCAAAGGTAAAGTTTACCGCGAGAAATTTGCTAAAGAGAAAGGCGTTAAAACCTCGGCTACTGGCCTGGTCTACAAAGTAGAGAAAGAAGGTACCGGCGCTGCACCGAAAGACAGCGATACCGTGGTTGTTAACTACAAAGGTACGCTGATCGATGGTAAAGAGTTTGATAACTCTTATACCCGTGGTGAGCCGCTCTCTTTCCGTCTTGACGGCGTGATCCCGGGTTGGACTGAAGGCCTGAAAAACATCAAGAAAGGCGGCAAAATCCAGCTGGTTATCCCACCGGATCTGGCTTACGGCAAAACGGGCGTTCCGGGCATTCCGGCCAACTCTACGCTGGTCTTTGATGTTGAACTGTTAGACATCAAACCGGCACCGAAAGCTGACGCGCAGCCAGATGCTGCACCGGCAGATAAAGCTGCAGACAGCAGCAAAAAATAAGCTAACAGAAACCGCCGCCCACAGGGCGGCGGTTTTTTATTATCGACAGGATATAATTAATACTGGAAAGCGCCTTGTGCGCTGTATTACTTTAGATGCCCCTATAATAGTGATGAGCCTGCCCTGACAACATAACGACAGGCTCCTGAAAAGGAGTGCTTTTTTTCATGTCCAGGTCGCTTTTAACCAACGAAACCAGTGAGCTAGATTTGCTGGATCAACGTCCTTTCGATCAAACCGACTTCGATATCCTCAAATCCTACGAAGCGGTAGTGGACGGGTTGGCGATGCTCATTGGTTCCCATTGTGAAATCGTATTGCACTCTTTGCAGGATTTGAAATGCTCGGCCATCCGCATTGCTAACGGTGAACATACGGGCCGTAAAATTGGCTCACCGATTACCGACCTTGCGTTGCGTATGCTGCATGATATGACGGGTGCGGATAGCAGCGTGTCGAAGTGTTACTTCACACGTGCGAAAAGCGGTGTCTTGATGAAGTCGGTGACGATTGCCATTCGCAACCGTGAGCATCGCGTGATTGGTCTGCTGTGCATCAACATGAACCTTGATGTCCCTTTCTCGCAGATAATGAATACCTTTATCCCACCGGAAACCCCGGAAGTGGGCTCTGCCGTCAACTTCGCTTCTTCGGTGGAAGATCTGGTTACCCAGACGCTGGAATTCACAATCGAAGAAGTGAATGCCGATCGCAATGTTTCCAACAACGCGAAGAACCGCCAGATCGTCCTGAATTTGTATGAGAAAGGCATCTTCGATATTAAAGATGCCATCAACCAGGTCGCCGATCGGCTGAACATCTCCAAACATACGGTCTACCTCTATATTCGTCAGTTCAAAAGTGGCGATTTCCAGGGGCAAGATAAGTAATGCGTTTTGCCATCATGGTGACGGGGCCAGCGTACGGCACGCAGCAGGCGAGCAGCGCGTTGCAATTTGCTCATGCGCTACTCAAAGAAGGGCATGAGCTAAGCAGCGTTTTTTTCTATCGTGAAGGTGTGTATAACGCCAACCTACTCACTTCGCCTGCCAGTGATGAATACGATCTGGTACGGGCCTGGCAACAGCTGAACCAACAGCATGGTGTAACACTGAATATTTGCGTGGCTGCGGCGTTGCGACGCGGCGTGGTTGATGAGACTGAGGCAAAGCGGCTGGGGCTGGCAGGAGCTAATTTACAATCAGGTTTTAACCTCAGCGGGCTTGGATCGCTGGCTGAGGCTTCCCTGACCTGCGATCGCGTGGTGCAATTCTGATGAAACGTGTTGCTTTTGTCTTTTCTACCGTGCCGCACGGCAGCGCATCTGGCCGTGAAGGGTTAGATGCATTGCTGGCGACCTCTGCATTAACGGAAGACCTCGGCGTGTTTTTTATCGGTGATGGCGTCTTTCAAATCCTTCAGGGACAGCAACCGGATGCCGTGCTGGCGCGAGACTATATCGCGACCTTCAAGCTGTTAGGGTTGTACGATATCGATCAATGTTGGCTCTGCGCTGCCTCATTACGCGAGCGGGGCCTTCAGCAGGGGAGTAATTTTGTGATCGATGCGACAGCGCTTGAACCGGAAGATTTACGCCGTGAGTTAGGCAACTATGACGTCATTTTAAGGTTTTGAGACTCTCATGCTGCACACACTACATCGCTCCGCGTGGCTTACCGATTTCTCCTCTCTTCTTCGTCTGATTGATAAAGACGATGAACTTTTATTGCTCCAGGATGGCGTGACGGCAGCAATCGAAGGAAGCCGTTTCCTTGAAAGTCTGAAAAATGCCTCCATTAAGGTCTATGTACTGGAAGAAGACATTAAGGCTCGCGGGTTGAGCGGTCAAATTTCAGACAGTGTCGTCAGGGTTAGCTATACTGACTTCGTCAGACTTACGGTGAAGCATCCCAGCCAGATGTCCTGGTAATTGTGGGATCGTTGTATATTTCTTGACACCTTTTCGACACCGACCTAAAATTCTGCGTCCTCATATTGTATGAGGTCGTTTTATTACGTGTTTACGAAGCAAAAGCTAAAACCAGGAGCTATTTAATGGCAACAGTTAACCAGCTGGTACGCAAACCACGTGCACGCAAAGTTGCAAAAAGCAACGTGCCTGCGCTGGAAGCATGCCCGCAGAAACGTGGCGTATGTACTCGTGTATATACTACCACTCCTAAAAAACCGAACTCCGCACTGCGTAAAGTTTGCCGTGTTCGTCTGACTAACGGTTTTGAAGTGACTTCCTACATCGGTGGTGAAGGTCACAACCTGCAGGAGCACTCCGTGATCCTGATCCGTGGCGGTCGTGTAAAAGACCTCCCGGGTGTTCGTTACCACACCGTTCGTGGTGCGCTTGACTGCTCCGGCGTTAAAGACCGTAAGCAATCACGCTCCAAGTATGGCGTGAAACGTCCTAAGGCTTAATGGTTCTCCGTTAAGTAAGGCCAAACGTTTTATATTAATGTCAAACTAAACTCTTAGAGTTTTGGACAATCCTGAATTAACAACGGAGTATTTCCATGCCACGTCGTCGCGTCATTGGTCAGCGTAAAATTCTGCCGGATCCGAAGTTCGGATCAGAACTGCTGGCTAAATTTGTAAATATCCTGATGGTAGATGGTAAAAAATCTACTGCCGAAACTATCGTATACAGCGCGCTGGAGACCCTGGCTCAGCGTTCTGGTAAAAACGAACTGGAAGCTTTCGAAGTAGCTCTCGAAAACGTGCGCCCGACTGTCGAAGTTAAGTCTCGCCGCGTTGGTGGTTCTACTTATCAGGTACCAGTTGAAGTCCGTCCGGTCCGTCGTAATGCTCTGGCAATGCGTTGGATCGTTGAAGCTGCTCGTAAACGCGGTGATAAATCCATGGCTCTGCGCCTGGCGAACGAACTTTCTGATGCTGCAGAAAACAAAGGTACTGCAGTTAAGAAACGTGAAGACGTTCACCGTATGGCAGAAGCCAACAAGGCGTTCGCACACTACCGTTGGTAATCCCTTCGGAGTTTTAGTCACCAGGCGGGCGCTTCTAGTAAGCAGCCCGCTTTGGGCTACTTAAATTGAACGCCTAAAAGATAAACGAGGAATCAAATGGCTCGTACAACACCCATCGCGCGCTACCGTAACATCGGTATCAGTGCGCACATCGACGCCGGTAAAACCACTACTACCGAACGTATTCTGTTCTACACCGGTGTAAACCATAAAATCGGTGAAGTTCATGACGGCGCAGCCACCATGGACTGGATGGAGCAGGAGCAGGAACGTGGTATTACTATCACCTCCGCAGCGACTACTGCATTCTGGTCTGGTATGGCTAAGCAGTATGAACCGCATCGCGTAAACATCATCGACACCCCGGGGCACGTTGACTTCACTATCGAAGTAGAACGTTCCATGCGTGTGCTTGATGGTGCAGTAATGGTTTACTGCGCAGTTGGTGGTGTTCAGCCTCAGTCTGAAACCGTATGGCGTCAGGCAAACAAATATAAAGTTCCGCGCATTGCGTTCGTTAACAAAATGGACCGTATGGGTGCGAACTTCCTGAAAGTTGTTGGTCAGATCAAAACCCGTCTGGGCGCGAACCCTGTTCCGCTGCAGCTGGCAATTGGCGCTGAAGAAGCGTTCACCGGTGTTGTTGACCTGGTGAAAATGAAAGCCATCAACTGGAACGAAGAAGATGCAGGCGTAACCTTCACTTATGAAGATATCCCGGCTGACATGCAGGAACTGGCTGAAGAATGGCACCAGAACCTGATCGAGTCCGCTGCAGAAGCTTCAGAAGAGCTGATGGAGAAATATCTGGGTGGTGAAGAACTGACTGAAGAAGAGATCAAAAAAGCTCTGCGTCAGCGCGTTCTGAACAACGAAATCATCCTGGTAACCTGTGGTTCTGCGTTCAAGAACAAAGGTGTTCAGGCGATGCTGGATGCGGTAATTGATTACCTGCCATCCCCAGTAGACGTACCTGCGATCAACGGTATTCTGGACGACGGTAAAGATACTCCTGCTGAGCGTCATGCTAGCGATGACGAGCCGTTTGCTGCTCTGGCATTCAAAATCGCTACCGACCCGTTCGTGGGTAACCTGACCTTCTTCCGCGTGTACTCTGGTGTGGTTAACTCCGGTGACACCATCCTGAACTCCGTGAAAACTGCACGTGAACGTTTCGGCCGTATCGTACAGATGCACGCTAACAAACGTGAAGAGATCAAAGAAGTTCGCGCGGGCGATATCGCTGCTGCTATCGGTCTGAAAGACGTGACCACTGGTGACACTCTGTGTGACCCGGATCACCCGATCATTCTGGAACGTATGGAATTCCCTGAGCCGGTAATTTCCATCGCGGTAGAACCGAAAACCAAAGCTGACCAGGAAAAAATGGGTCTGGCTCTGGGCCGTCTGGCTAAAGAAGACCCGTCATTCCGCGTATGGACTGACGAAGAATCTAACCAGACCATTATCGCTGGTATGGGTGAGCTGCACCTCGACATCATCGTTGACCGTATGAAGCGTGAATTCAACGTTGAAGCGAACGTCGGTAAACCTCAGGTTGCTTACCGTGAAGCGATTCGCGCGAAAGTTACCGATATCGAAGGTAAACACGCTAAGCAGTCTGGTGGTCGCGGTCAGTACGGTCATGTTGTTATCGACATGTACCCGCTGGAGCCGGGTTCAAACCCGAAAGGCTACGAGTTCATCAACGACATCAAAGGTGGTGTAATTCCTGGCGAATACATCCCGGCCGTTGATAAAGGCATCCAGGAACAGCTGAAATCTGGCCCGCTGGCTGGTTACCCGGTTGTTGATCTGGGCGTGCGTCTGCACTTCGGTTCTTACCATGACGTTGACTCCTCTGAGCTGGCGTTTAAACTGGCCGCTTCTATCGCCTTCAAAGATGGCTTTAAGAAAGCGAAACCAGTTCTGCTTGAGCCTATCATGAAGGTTGAAGTAGAGACTCCGGAAGAGAACACCGGTGACGTAATCGGTGACTTGAGCCGCCGTCGTGGTATGCTTCGTGGTCAGGAATCCAACGTCACTGGCGTTGTTATCCATGCTGAAGTTCCGCTGTCTGAAATGTTCGGATATGCAACTCAGCTGCGTTCTCTGACCAAAGGCCGTGCTTCTTACTCCATGGAGTTCCTGAAGTACGACGATGCGCCGAACAACGTTGCTCAGGCCGTTATTGAAGCCCGTGGTAAATAATCCACAGGATTAAAACCTAAGTCCCGTGCTCTCTCCATAGGGGAGAGCACTATAGTAAGGAATATAGCCGTGTCTAAAGAAAAATTTGAACGTACAAAACCGCACGTTAACGTCGGCACCATCGGCCACGTTGACCACGGTAAAACTACCCTGACCGCTGCAATCACTACCGTACTGGCTAAAACCTACGGCGGTGCTGCTCGTGCATTCGACCAGATCGATAACGCGCCGGAAGAAAAAGCACGTGGTATCACCATCAACACTTCTCACGTTGAATATGACACCCCGACTCGCCACTACGCACACGTAGACTGCCCGGGCCACGCCGACTATGTTAAAAACATGATCACCGGTGCTGCGCAGATGGACGGCGCGATCCTGGTTGTTGCTGCGACTGACGGCCCGATGCCGCAGACTCGTGAGCACATCCTGCTGGGTCGTCAGGTAGGCGTTCCGTACATCATCGTGTTCCTGAACAAATGCGACATGGTTGATGACGAAGAGCTGCTGGAACTGGTAGAAATGGAAGTTCGTGAACTTCTGTCTCAGTACGATTTCCCGGGCGACGACACTCCGATCGTTCGTGGTTCTGCTCTGAAAGCGCTGGAAGGCGAAGCAGAGTGGGAAGCGAAAATCATCGAACTGGCTGGCTTCCTGGATTCTTACATCCCAGAACCAGAGCGTGCGATTGACAAGCCGTTCCTGCTGCCTATCGAAGACGTATTCTCCATCTCCGGTCGTGGTACCGTTGTTACCGGTCGTGTAGAGCGCGGTATCATCAAAGTTGGTGAAGAAGTTGAAATCGTTGGTATCAAAGAGACTGCTAAGTCTACCTGTACTGGCGTTGAAATGTTCCGCAAACTGCTGGACGAAGGCCGTGCTGGTGAGAACGTTGGTGTTCTGCTGCGTGGTATCAAACGTGAAGAAATCGAACGTGGTCAGGTACTGGCTAAGCCGGGCTCTATCAAGCCGCACACCAAGTTCGAATCTGAAGTGTACATTCTGTCCAAAGACGAAGGCGGCCGTCATACTCCGTTCTTCAAAGGCTACCGTCCGCAGTTCTACTTCCGTACTACTGACGTGACTGGTACCATCGAACTGCCGGAAGGCGTAGAGATGGTAATGCCGGGCGACAACATCAAAATGGTTGTTACCCTGATCCACCCAATCGCGATGGACGACGGTCTGCGTTTCGCAATCCGTGAAGGCGGCCGTACTGTTGGTGCGGGCGTTGTTGCTAAAGTAATGAGCTAATTATTGATTAATTAGCTTTGAGCTTAAAAAGGGCGCTTCGGCGCCCTTTTTGCTGCCTGCTATTTAGTAGCTGTCATATTTATTCGCATTTTTTATTCATTCTCCCGCCGCGTAAATAGCGTTGTGCTATTGTAATCATAACTATTCTCATTTACACTTTGCGCAGAAATTGAACGGGAGCGATCATGTACGTTTGTTTGTGTAATGCGATAAGTGATAAAAAAATACGTCAGGCTGTTCGCCAGTTTCACCCTCAATCCTTTCAGCAATTACGTAAATTTATTCCTGTAGGAAATCAATGCGGTAAGTGCATTCGTGCTGCCCGCGAAGTCATGCAGGATGAATTAACGCAAATGCCAGAATTTAAAGAGATCGCCTAAGTCACACTCTTTTTTTTGACATCCCTGTAGCCCCATCTACGCTCTAAGAGTGGAAGCGGAGGGACTATAAAATGAAAGGTGATGTTAAAATCATAAATTATCTCAATAAACTATTGGGAAATGAGCTTGTCGCGATCAACCAGTATTTTCTCCATGCTCGTATGTTTAAAAACTGGGGACTGACTCGCCTCAATGATGTTGAGTACCATGAATCTATCGATGAGATGAAACACGCTGATAAATATATCGAGCGTATTTTATTCTTAGAAGGGCTCCCGAACTTGCAGGATCTTGGCAAGTTGGGTATTGGCGAAGACGTTGAAGAGATGCTGCAATCCGATCTTCGACTCGAGTTGGATGGGGCGAAAGATCTGCGTGAAGCCATTGCCTATGCCGATAGCGTTCATGATTATGTCAGCCGGGACATGATGATCGAGATCCTGACTGAAGAAGAAGGGCATATTGACTGGCTCGAAACTGAGCTGGACCTGATTGCAAAACTTGGCTTGCAAAATTATCTGCAATCGCAAATTAAAGTCAGTGACTAACCGCCCTGTATCAGATTTATCCAGCCAATAACGAAACCCGCAGCCGCCAGATATGGCCCAAAAGGCAGCGGGTTTTTTAGCATCTGTCTCCCGTAACGGACGCAAGAAATCCCGGTGAGACAACATGCCATGCCCGCGGCAAGTAAAACCAACAGTGGTAATGATTCCCAGCGATGCCATGCGCCCAGTGCGGCAAGAAATTTGACATCACCAAAGCCTAATCCTTCCTGTCGGCATATCAAACGATACCCCCAGTAGAACAAAGCAAATACCCAATAGCCCGCTACGGCACCCCAAAGCGCGTCGGATAACTGTGCAGGTCTGCAGCACTGATGATAAATAAGACCGCCCCACAAAAGAGGGCAGGTAAATTTGTCGGGCAGCAACCCGGTACGCAGGTCATGGACTAAGAGCAACCCTGATAGCGAAACATAAATCAGCAGAAAGGGGAGGTCGATGTACATGGGCAAATCTCATTTGGTAAAGAGTTTACCTTCGGGTAAGTACGCCGGCCCCACAAGTCCGGGATGTGAGTTATGGATGCTCTCTTCCACGGAAAACGCGTTGCATCACAGGACATACAATCAGAGTGGAAGGAGGCCCGCATTTATGAACGAGTGATTAATTTCTACGCGGCACTTGCTTAAGACTGAGATTTACGTATAATGCGCGGGCTTGTCTAATATTGACAGCGGTTCGATATGAGCCACCGGTACTGCGAAAGCAATACCAGACAATGTTCCCAATCGGGGAACTCTGTAAGAACGGTTACACTCTCCCATCAATCGTAATGGGTTTGAGGAGTAACTATTTCGTCTATAAAATAATTGGAGCTCTGGTCTCATGCAGAACCAAAGAATCCGTATCCGTTTGAAAGCGTTTGATCATCGTCTGATCGATCAATCAACCGCGGAAATCGTCGAGACTGCCAAGCGCACTGGTGCGCAGGTTCGTGGTCCGATCCCGCTGCCGACCCGCAAAGAGCGTTTCACCGTTCTGATCTCCCCGCACGTCAACAAAGACGCGCGTGATCAGTACGAGATCCGTACTCACAAGCGTCTGGTTGACATCGTTGAGCCAACTGAAAAAACCGTTGATGCTCTGATGCGTCTGGACCTGGCTGCCGGTGTAGACGTGCAGATCAGCCTGGGTTAATCAGGTCATCGAGCGATTGAGAGGTTGATACAATGATTGGTTTAGTCGGTAAAAAAGTGGGTATGACCCGCATCTTCACTGAAGATGGCGTATCTATCCCAGTAACCGTTATCGAAGTTGAAGCAAACCGCGTTACTCAGGTTAAAGATCTGGCTAACGATGGCTATCGCGCTGTTCAGGTTACCACCGGTGCTAAAAAAGCTAACCGCGTAACTAAGCCGGAAGCTGGCCACTTTGCTAAAGCTGGCGTAGAAGCTGGCCGCGGCCTGTGGGAGTTCCGTCTGGCAGATGGTGAAGAATACACCGTTGGTCAGAACATTAGCGTTGAACTGTTTGCTGACGTTAAAAAAGTTGACGTAACCGGTACCTCTAAAGGTAAAGGTTTCGCTGGTACCGTTAAGCGCTGGAACTTCCGTACCCAGGACGCTACTCACGGTAACTCCTTGTCTCACCGCGTTCCGGGTTCTATCGGTCAGAACCAGACTCCGGGCAAAGTGTTCAAAGGCAAGAAAATGGCAGGTCAGCTGGGCAACGAACGTGTAACCGTTCAGAGCCTGGACGTAGTACGTGTTGACGCTGAGCGCAACCTGCTGCTGGTTAAAGGTGGTGTTCCGGGTGCGACCGGTTGCGACCTGATCGTTAAACCAGCTGTGAAGGCGTAAGGGGATAGCAATGGAATTAGTATTGAAAGACGCGCAGAGCGCGCTGACTGTTTCCGAAACTACCTTCGGTCGTGATTTCAACGAAGCGCTGGTTCACCAGGTTGTTGTTGCTTATGCAGCTGGTGCTCGTCAGGGTACTCGTGCTCAGAAGACTCGTGCTGAAGTAACTGGTTCAGGCAAAAAGCCGTGGCGCCAGAAAGGTACCGGCCGTGCGCGTTCAGGTTCTATCAAGAGCCCGATCTGGCGTTCAGGTGGCGTGACCTTCGCTGCTCGTCCACAGGACCACAGTCAAAAAGTTAACAAAAAGATGTACCGCGGCGCGCTGAAAAGCATTCTGTCCGAACTGGTACGTCAGGATCGTCTGATCGTTGTCGAATCATTCTCTGTAGAAGCGCCTAAAACTAAGCTGCTGGCACAGAAATTGAAAGACATGGCTCTGGAAGATGTGCTGATCATCACCGGTGAGCTGGACGAAAACCTGTTCCTGGCTGCGCGCAACCTGCACAAGGTTGACGTACGCGATGCAACTGGTATCGACCCGGTTAGCCTGATCGCCTTCGACAAAGTCGTAATGACTGCTGATGCTGTTAAGCAAGTTGAGGAGATGCTGGCATGATTCGTGAAGAACGTCTGCTGAAAGTGCTGCGCGCACCGCACGTTTCTGAAAAAGCGTCTACTGCGATGGAAAAAACTAACACCATCGTTCTCAAAGTTGCTAAAGACGCGACCAAAGCAGAAATCAAAGCTGCTGTGCAGAAACTGTTTGAAGTCGAAGTCGAAGTCGTTAACACCCTGGTAGTTAAAGGGAAAGTTAAACGTCACGGACAGCGTATCGGTCGTCGTAGCGACTGGAAAAAAGCTTACGTCACCCTGAAGGAAGGCCAGAATCTGGACTTCGTCGGCGGCGCTGAGTAAGTCGGAGGAGTAATACAATGGCAGTTGTTAAATGTAAACCGACATCTCCGGGTCGTCGCCACGTTGTTAAAGTGGTCAACCCAGAGCTGCACAAGGGCAAACCTTTTGCTCCGCTGGTTGAAAAAAACAGCAAATCCGGTGGTCGTAACAACAATGGCCGTATCACCACTCGTCACATCGGTGGTGGTCACAAGCAGGCTTATCGTATTGTTGACTTCAAACGCAACAAAGACGGTATCCCGGCAGTTGTTGAACGTCTTGAATACGATCCGAACCGCTCCGCGAACATCGCGCTGGTTCTGTACAAAGACGGTGAACGCCGTTACATCCTGGCCCCTAAAGGCCTGAAAGCTGGCGACCAGATTCAGTCTGGCGTTGATGCTGCAATCAAAGCAGGTAACACCCTGCCGATGCGCAATATCCCGGTTGGTTCTACCGTTCATAACGTAGAAATGAAACCAGGTAAAGGCGGTCAGCTGGCACGTTCCGCTGGTACTTACGTTCAGATCGTTGCTCGTGATGGTGCTTATGTCACCCTGCGTCTGCGTTCTGGTGAAATGCGTAAAGTCGAAGCAGACTGCCGTGCAACTCTGGGCGAAGTTGGCAATGCTGAGCATATGCTGCGCGTTCTGGGTAAAGCAGGTGCTGCACGCTGGCGTGGTGTTCGTCCTACCGTTCGCGGTACTGCGATGAACCCAGTCGACCACCCACATGGTGGTGGTGAAGGTCGTAACTTTGGTAAGCACCCGGTAACTCCGTGGGGCGTTCAGACCAAAGGTAAGAAGACCCGCAGCAACAAGCGTACTGATAAATTCATCGTACGTCGCCGTAGCAAATAATTTTAGAGGATAAGCCATGCCACGTTCTCTCAAGAAAGGTCCTTTTATTGACCTGCACTTGCTGAAGAAGGTAGAGAAAGCGGTGGAAAGCGGAGACAAGAAGCCCCTGCGCACTTGGTCCCGTCGTTCAACGATCTTTCCTAACATGATCGGTTTGACCATCGCTGTCCATAATGGTCGTCAGCACGTTCCGGTATTTGTTTCCGACGAAATGGTCGGTCACAAACTGGGTGAATTCGCACCGACTCGTACTTATCGCGGCCACGCTGCTGATAAAAAAGCGAAGAAGAAATAAGGTAGGAGGAAGAGATGGAAACTTTAGCTCAACATCGCCATGCTCGTTCTTCTGCTCAGAAGGTTCGCCTTGTTGCAGACCTGATTCGCGGTAAGAAAGTGTCGCAGGCTCTGGATATTCTGACCTACACCAATAAGAAAGCGGCTGTACTGGTTAAGAAAGTCCTGGAATCTGCCATTGCTAACGCTGAACACAACGATGGCGCTGACATTGACGATCTGAAAGTTACGAAAATTTTCGTAGACGAAGGCCCGAGCATGAAGCGCATTATGCCGCGTGCAAAAGGTCGTGCAGATCGCATCCTGAAGCGCACCAGCCACATTACTGTGGTTGTGTCCGATCGCTGAGACTCTGGAGACTAGCAATGGGTCAGAAAGTACATCCTAATGGTATTCGCCTGGGTATTGTAAAACCATGGAACTCAACCTGGTTTGCGAACACCAAAGAATTCGCTGACAACCTGGACAGCGATTTTAAAGTACGTCAGTACCTGACTAAGGAACTGGCTAAAGCGTCTGTATCTCGTATCGTTATCGAGCGTCCGGCTAAGAGCATCCGTGTGACCATTCACACCGCTCGCCCGGGTATCGTTATCGGTAAGAAAGGCGAAGACGTAGAAAAACTGCGCAAAGTCGTAGCGGATATTGCTGGCGTTCCTGCTCAGATCAATATCGCCGAAGTGCGTAAGCCTGAACTGGACGCAAAATTGGTTGCTGACAGCATCACTTCTCAGCTGGAACGTCGTGTTATGTTCCGTCGTGCTATGAAGCGTGCTGTACAGAACGCAATGCGTCTGGGCGCTAAAGGTATCAAAGTTGAAGTTAGCGGCCGTCTGGGCGGCGCGGAAATCGCACGTACCGAATGGTACCGCGAAGGTCGCGTACCTCTGCACACTCTGCGTGCTGACATCGACTACAACACCTCTGAAGCGCACACCACTTACGGTGTAATCGGCGTTAAAGTGTGGATCTTCAAAGGCGAGATCCTGGGTGGTATGGCTGCTGTTGAACAACCGGAAAAACCGGCTGCTCAACCTAAAAAGCAGCAGCGTAAAGGCCGTAAATAAGGAGCGTCGCTGATGTTACAACCAAAGCGTACAAAATTCCGTAAAATGCACAAAGGCCGTAACCGCGGTCTGGCTGCTGGCGCGGATGTTAGCTTCGGCAGCTTCGGTCTGAAAGCTGTTGGCCGTGGTCGTCTGACTGCCCGTCAGATCGAAGCAGCACGTCGTGCTATGACCCGTGCAGTTAAGCGTCAAGGTAAGATCTGGATCCGTGTATTCCCGGACAAACCGATCACTGAAAAGCCGCTGGCAGTGCGTATGGGTAAAGGTAAAGGTAACGTGGAGTATTGGGTTGCCTTGATTCAGCCGGGTAAAGTCCTGTATGAAATGGACGGCGTACCGGAAGAGCTGGCCCGTGAAGCATTCAAGCTGGCAGCAGCGAAACTGCCGATTAAAACCACCTTTGTAACTAAGACGGTGATGTAATGAAAGCAAAAGAGCTGCGTGAGAAGAGTGTTGAAGAGCTGAACACCGAGCTGCTGAATCTGCTGCGTGAGCAGTTCAACCTGCGTATGCAGGCTGCAAGTGGCCAGCTGCAACAGTCTCACCTGTTGAAGCAAGTGCGTCGTGACGTCGCACGCGTTAAGACTTTACTGACTGAGAAGGCGGGTGCGTAATGACCGATAAAATCCGTACTCTGCAAGGTCGCGTTGTTAGCGATAAAATGGAGAAATCCATCGTTGTTGCTATCGAACGTTTTGTGAAACACCCGATCTACGGTAAATTCATTAAGCGTACGACCAAACTGCACGTACATGACGAGAACAACGAATGCGGTACTGGTGACGTGGTTGAAATCCGCGAATGCCGTCCGCTGTCCAAGACTAAGTCCTGGACGCTGGTTCGCGTTGTAGAGAAAGCCGTTCTGTAATACAGTAGGCATTCTCAACGAATAAACGGCTCAGCGATGAGCCGTTTATTTTTTCTACCCATATCGTTGAAGCGGTGTTATAATGCCGCGCCCCCGATATGGGGCTTTTTTAACGACCTGATTTTCGGGTCTCAGTAGTAGTTGACATTAGCGGAGCACTAAAATGATCCAAGAACAGACTATGCTGAACGTCGCCGACAACTCCGGTGCACGTCGCGTAATGTGTATCAAGGTTCTGGGTGGCTCGCACCGTCGCTACGCAGGCGTCGGCGATATCATCAAGATCACCATCAAGGAAGCAATTCCGCGTGGTAAGGTCAAAAAAGGTGATGTGCTGAAGGCGGTAGTGGTGCGCACCAAGAAGGGTGTTCGTCGCCCGGACGGTTCTGTCATTCGCTTCGATGGTAATGCATGCGTTATTTTAAACAATAACAGCGAGCAACCTATCGGTACGCGTATTTTTGGGCCGGTAACTCGTGAACTTCGTAACGAGAAGTTCATGAAAATTATCTCTCTGGCACCAGAAGTACTCTAAGGAGCGAATCATGGCAGCGAAGATCCGTCGTGATGACGAAGTTATCGTGTTAACCGGTAAAGATAAAGGTAAACGCGGTAAAGTTAAGAATGTCCTGTCTTCCGGCAAGGTCATTGTTGAAGGTATCAACCTGGTTAAGAAACATCAGAAGCCGGTTCCGGCCCTGAACCAACCAGGCGGCATCGTAGAGAAAGAAGCAGCTATTCAGATCTCTAACCTTGCTATCTTCAACGCGGCAACCGGCAAGGCTGACCGTGTAGGCTTTAGATTCGAAGACGGCAAAAAAGTCCGTTTCTTCAAATCTAACAGCGAAACTATCAAGTAATTTGGAGTAGTACGATGGCGAAACTGCATGATTACTACAAAGACGAAGTAGTCGCTAAACTCATGACTGAGTTTAACTACAATTCTGTCATGCAAGTCCCTCGGGTCGAGAAGATCACCCTGAACATGGGTGTTGGTGAAGCGATCGCTGACAAGAAACTGCTGGATAACGCAGCAGCTGACCTGACAGCAATCTCCGGTCAAAAACCGCTGATCACCAAAGCACGCAAATCAGTTGCAGGCTTCAAAATCCGTCAGGGCTATCCGATCGGCTGTAAAGTAACTCTGCGTGGCGAACGCATGTGGGAGTTCTTTGAGCGCCTGATCACTATTGCTGTTCCACGTATCCGTGACTTCCGTGGCTTGTCCGCTAAGTCTTTCGACGGTCGTGGTAACTACAGCATGGGTGTCCGTGAGCAGATCATCTTCCCAGAAATCGACTACGATAAAGTCGACCGCGTGCGTGGTTTGGATATTACCATTACCACTACTGCGAAATCTGATGAAGAAGGCCGTGCTCTGCTGGCTGCCTTTGACTTCCCGTTCCGCAAGTAAGGTAGGGTTACTGAATGGCTAAGCAATCAATGAAAGCACGCGAAGTAAAGCGCGTAGCTTTAGCTGATAAGTACTTCGCAAAACGCGCTGAACTGAAAGCTATTATCTCTGATGTGAACGCGACCGACGAAGATCGTTGGAACGCAGTTCTCAAGCTGCAGTCTCTGCCGCGTGATTCCAGCCCGTCCCGTCAGCGTAACCGCTGCCGTCAAACAGGTCGTCCGCATGGCTATGTGGGCAAGTTCGGGTTGAGCCGTATCAAACTGCGTGAAGCCGCCATGCGCGGTGAAGTACCAGGCTTGAAAAAGGCTAGCTGGTAATTACCAATTGAATCACGGGAGTAAAGACAGATGAGCATGCAAGATCCGATCGCGGATATGCTGACCCGTATCCGTAACGGTCAGGCCGCGAATAAAGCTGCGGTCACCATGCCTTCCTCCAAGCTGAAAGTGGCAATTGCCAACGTGCTGAAGGAAGAAGGTTTTATTGAAGATTTTAAAGTTGAAGGCGACACCAAGCCGGAACTGGAACTTACTCTCAAGTATTTCCAGGGTAAAGCTGTTGTAGAAAGCATTCAGCGTGTCAGTCGCCCAGGTCTGCGCATTTATAAGCGTAAAGACGAGCTGCCGAAAGTTATGGCTGGCATGGGTATCGCAGTTGTTTCTACCTCTAAAGGTGTTATGACTGATCGTGCAGCGCGCCAGGCTGGTCTTGGTGGCGAAATTATCTGCTACGTAGCCTAATCGGAGGAAAAAATGTCTCGTGTTGCTAAAGCACCGGTCGTTATTCCTGCCGGCGTTGATGTAAAAATCAACGGTCAGGTTATTACGATCAAAGGTAAAAACGGCGAGCTGACTCGTACTCTCAACGATGCTGTTGCAGTAAATCATGCAGATAATGCACTGACCTTCGGTCCGCGTGATGGTTACGCAGATGGATGGGCTCAGGCTGGTACCGCGCGTGCCCTGCTGAATGCAATGGTTGTCGGTGTTACCGAAGGCTTCACTAAGAAGCTTCAGCTGGTTGGTGTAGGTTATCGTGCAGCGGTTAAAGGGAATGTAGTAAACCTGGCTTTAGGTTTCTCTCACCCAGTTGACCATCAGCTGCCTGCGGGAATCACTGCAGAATGTCCGTCTCAGACTGAAATCGTGCTGAAAGGCGCTGATAAACAGCTGATCGGTCAGGTTGCAGCAGATCTGCGCGCCTACCGTCGTCCTGAGCCTTATAAAGGCAAGGGTGTTCGTTACGCCGACGAAGTCGTGCGTACCAAAGAGGCTAAGAAGAAGTAAGGTAACACTATGGATAAGAAATCTGCTCGTATCCGTCGTGCGACCCGCGCACGCCGCAAGCTCCAGGAGCTGGGTGCAACTCGCCTGGTGGTACATCGTACCCCGCGTCATATTTACGCACAGGTAATTGCACCGAACGGTTCTGAAGTTCTGGTAGCTGCTTCTACTGTAGAAAAAGCTATCGCTGAACAATTGAAGTACACCGGTAACAAAGACGCTGCTGCAGCTGTAGGTAAAGCTGTTGCTGAACGCGCTCTGGAAAAAGGCATCAAAGATGTTTCTTTTGACCGTTCCGGGTTCCAATATCATGGTCGTGTCCAGGCACTGGCAGATGCTGCCCGTGAAGCTGGCCTTCAGTTCTAAGGTAGAGGTGTAAGATGGCTCACATCGAAAAACAAGCTGGCGAACTGCAGGAAAAGCTGATCGCGGTTAACCGCGTATCTAAAACCGTTAAAGGTGGTCGTATTTTCTCCTTCACAGCTCTGACTGTAGTTGGTGATGGTAACGGTCGCGTTGGTTTTGGTTACGGTAAAGCGCGTGAAGTTCCAGCAGCGATCCAGAAAGCGATGGAAAAAGCCCGTCGCAATATGATTAACGTCGCGCTGAACCACGGCACCCTGCAGCACCCGGTTAAGGGTACTCACACGGGTTCTCGTGTATTCATGCAGCCGGCTTCCGAAGGTACCGGTATCATCGCCGGTGGTGCAATGCGCGCCGTTCTGGAAGTCGCTGGAGTTCGTAACGTTCTGGCTAAAGCGTATGGTTCTACTAACCCGATTAACGTGGTTCGTGCAACTATCGATGGCCTGGAAAATATGAAATCTCCGGAAATGGTCGCTGCCAAGCGTGGTAAATCCGTTGAAGAAATTCTGGGGAAATAAACCATGGCAAAGACTATTAAAATTACTCAAACCCGCAGTGCAATCGGTCGTCTGCCGAAACACAAGGCAACGCTGCTTGGCCTGGGTCTGCGTCGTATTGGTCACACCGTAGAGCGCGAGGATACTCCTGCTGTTCGTGGTATGGTCAACGCGGTTTCCTTCATGGTTAAAGTTGAGGAGTAAGAGATGCGTTTAAATACTCTGTCTCCGGCCGAAGGCTCTAAAAAAGCGGCTCGCCGCCTGGGTCGTGGTATCGGTTCTGGCCTCGGTAAAACCGGTGGTCGTGGTCACAAAGGTCAGAAGTCTCGTTCTGGCGGTGGCGTACGTCGCGGTTTCGAGGGTGGTCAGATGCCTCTGTACCGTCGTCTGCCGAAATTCGGCTTCACTTCACGTAAAGCAGCGATTACAGCGGAAGTTCGTCTGTCTGACCTGGCTAAAGTTGAAGGCGGTGTTGTAGACCTGAACACGCTGAAAGCAGCTAACATTATCGGTATCCAGATCGAGTTCGCGAAAGTGATCCTGGCTGGTGAAGTCACTACTCCGGTAACTGTTCGTGGCCTGCGTGTTACTAAAGGCGCTCGTGCTGCTATCGAAGCTGCTGGCGGTAAAATCGAGGAATAAGTAGCAGATGGCTAAACAACCGGGATTAGATTTTCAAAGTGCCAAAGGTGGCTTAGGCGAGCTGAAACGCAGACTGCTGTTTGTAATCGGCGCGCTGATTGTGTTCCGTATTGGCTCTTTCATTCCGATCCCTGGTATTGATGCCGCTGTACTTGCCAAACTGCTTGAGCAACAGCGAGGCACCATCATTGAAATGTTTAACATGTTCTCTGGTGGTGCTCTCAGCCGTGCTTCTATCTTTGCTCTGGGGATCATGCCGTATATTTCGGCGTCGATCATTATCCAGCTGCTGACGGTGGTTCATCCAACGCTGGCAGAAATTAAGAAAGAAGGGGAGTCTGGTCGTCGTAAGATCAGCCAGTACACCCGCTACGGTACTCTGGTGCTGGCAATATTCCAGTCGATCGGTATTGCTACCGGTCTGCCGAATATGCCTGGTATGCAGGGCCTGGTGATGAACCCAGGCTTTGCATTCTATTTCACCGCTGTTGTAAGTCTGGTTACAGGGACGATGTTCCTGATGTGGTTGGGTGAACAGATTACTGAACGTGGTATCGGCAACGGTATCTCAATCATTATCTTCGCCGGTATTGTAGCGGGACTCCCGCCAGCCATTGCCCATACTATCGAGCAAGCGCGTCAAGGCGACCTGCACTTCCTCGTGTTGCTGTTGGTTGCAGTATTAGTATTCGCAGTGACGTTCTTTGTTGTATTTGTTGAGCGTGGTCAACGCCGCATTGTGGTAAACTACGCGAAACGTCAGCAAGGTCGTCGTGTCTATGCTGCACAGAGCACACATTTACCGCTGAAAGTGAATATGGCGGGGGTAATCCCGGCAATCTTCGCTTCCAGTATTATTCTGTTCCCGGCGACCATCGCGTCATGGTTCGGGGGTGGGACTGGTTGGAACTGGCTGACAACAATTTCGCTGTATTTGCAGCCTGGGCAACCGCTTTATGTGTTACTCTATGCGTCTGCAATCATATTCTTCTGTTTCTTCTACACGGCGTTGGTTTTCAACCCGCGTGAAACAGCAGATAACCTGAAGAAGTCCGGTGCATTTGTACCAGGAATTCGTCCGGGAGAGCAAACGGCGAAGTATATCGATAAAGTAATGACCCGCCTGACTTTGGTTGGTGCGCTCTACATTACCTTTATCTGCCTGATCCCGGAGTTCATGCGTGATGCAATGAAAGTACCGTTCTACTTCGGTGGGACCTCACTGCTTATCGTTGTTGTCGTGATTATGGACTTTATGGCTCAAGTGCAAACTCTGATGATGTCAAGTCAGTACGAGTCTGCATTGAAGAAGGCGAATCTGAAAGGCTACGGCCGTTAACAGTCGCCCGAGAAGTTACGGAGAGTAAAAATGAAAGTTCGTGCTTCCGTCAAGAAATTATGCCGTAACTGCAAAATCGTTAAGCGTGATGGTGTCATCCGTGTGATTTGCAGTGCCGAGCCGAAGCATAAACAGCGCCAAGGCTGATTTATTCGCATATTTTTCTTGCAAAGTTGGGTTGAGCTGGCTAGATTAGCCAGCCAATCTTTTGTATGTCTGTGCGTTTCCATTTGAGTATCCTGAAAACGGGCTTTTCAGCATGGTGCGTACATATTAAATAGTAGGAGTGCATAGTGGCCCGTATAGCAGGCATTAACATTCCTGATCAGAAACATGCTGTGATCGCATTAACTTCGATCTACGGCGTCGGCAAGACCCGTTCTAAAGCCATTCTGGCTGCCGCGGGTATCGCTGAAGATGTTAAGATCAGTGAGCTGTCTGAAGAACAAATCGACACGCTGCGTGACGAAGTTGCCAAATTTGTCGTTGAAGGTGATCTGCGCCGTGAAGTTAGCATGAGCATCAAGCGCCTTATGGACCTTGGTTGCTATCGCGGTTTGCGTCATCGTCGTGGTCTCCCGGTTCGCGGTCAGCGTACCAAGACCAACGCACGTACCCGTAAGGGTCCGCGCAAACCGATCAAGAAATAATCGGGGTGATTGAATAATGGCAAAGGCACCAATTCGTGCACGTAAACGTGTAAGAAAACAAGTCTCTGACGGCGTGGCTCATATCCATGCTTCTTTTAACAACACCATCGTTACCATTACTGATCGTCAGGGTAACGCACTGGGTTGGGCAACAGCCGGTGGTTCCGGTTTCCGTGGTTCTCGCAAATCCACTCCGTTTGCAGCTCAGGTTGCAGCAGAGCGTTGCGCTGAAGCCGTAAAAGAATACGGTATCAAGAATCTGGAAGTTATGGTCAAAGGACCGGGTCCAGGTCGCGAATCTACTGTTCGTGCTCTGAACGCCGCTGGTTTCCGCATCACTAATATTACTGATGTGACTCCGATCCCTCATAACGGTTGTCGTCCGCCGAAAAAACGTCGCGTATAACGCTGTCGTTTCTAGGATTGTTGGAGAAAGAAAATGGCAAGATATTTGGGTCCTAAGCTCAAGCTGAGCCGTCGTGAGGGCACTGACTTATTCCTTAAGTCTGGCGTTCGCGCGATCGATACCAAGTGTAAAATTGAACAAGCTCCTGGCCAGCACGGTGCGCGTAAACCGCGTCTGTCTGACTATGGTGTGCAGTTGCGTGAAAAGCAAAAAGTTCGCCGTATCTACGGTGTGCTGGAGCGTCAGTTCCGTAACTACTACAAAGAAGCAGCACGTCTGAAAGGCAACACCGGTGAAAACCTGTTGGGTCTGCTGGAAGGTCGTCTGGACAACGTTGTATACCGTATGGGCTTCGGTGCCACTCGTGCAGAAGCACGTCAGCTGGTCAGCCATAAAGCAATTATGGTAAACGGTCGTGTTGTTAACATCGCTTCTTATCAGGTTAGTCCGAATGACGTTGTTAGCATTCGTGAGAAAGCGAAGAAGCAGTCTCGCGTGAAAGCCGCTCTGGAGCTGGCTGAGCAGCGTGAAAAGCCAACCTGGCTGGAAGTTGATGCTGGCAAGATGGAAGGTACGTTCAAGCGTAAGCCGGAGCGTTCTGATCTGTCTGCGGACATTAACGAACACCTGATCGTCGAGCTTTACTCCAAGTAAAGCTTAGTACCAAAGAGAGGACACAATGCAGGGTTCTGTGACAGAGTTTCTAAAACCGCGCCTGGTAGATATCGAGCAAGTGAGTTCGACGCACGCCAAGGTGACCCTTGAGCCTTTAGAGCGTGGCTTTGGCCATACTTTGGGTAACGCACTGCGCCGTATTCTGCTCTCATCGATGCCGGGTTGCGCGGTGACCGAGGTTGAGATTGATGGTGTACTACATGAGTACAGCACCAAAGAAGGCGTTCAGGAAGATATCCTGGAAATCCTGCTCAACCTGAAAGGGCTGGCGGTGAGAGTTCAGGGTAAAGATGATGTTATTCTTACCTTGAATAAATCTGGCATTGGCCCTGTGACTGCAGCCGACATTACCCATGATGGTGATGTCGAAATCGTCAAGCCACAGCACGTGATCTGCCACCTGACCGATGAGAATGCATCTATTAGCATGCGTATCAAAGTTCAGCGCGGTCGTGGTTATGTGCCGGCTTCTACCCGAATTCATTCGGAAGAAGATGAGCGCCCAATCGGCCGTCTGCTGGTCGACGCATGCTACAGCCCTGTAGAGCGTATTGCCTACAATGTTGAAGCAGCGCGTGTAGAACAGCGTACCGACCTGGACAAGCTGGTCATCGAAATGGAAACCAACGGCACAATCGATCCTGAAGAGGCGATTCGTCGTGCGGCTACCATTCTGGCTGAACAACTGGAAGCTTTCGTTGATTTACGTGATGTACGTCAGCCGGAAGTTAAAGAAGAGAAACCAGAATTCGATCCGATCCTGCTGCGCCCTGTTGACGATCTGGAATTGACTGTCCGCTCTGCTAACTGCCTCAAAGCAGAAGCTATCCACTATATCGGTGATCTGGTACAGCGTACTGAGGTTGAGCTTCTTAAGACGCCTAACCTTGGTAAAAAATCTCTTACCGAGATTAAAGACGTGCTGGCTTCCCGTGGACTGTCTCTGGGCATGCGCCTGGAAAACTGGCCACCGGCAAGCATCGCTGACGAGTAACCGGATCACAGGTTAAGGTTTTACTGAGAAGGATAAGGTCATGCGCCATCGTAAGAGTGGTCGTCAACTGAACCGCAACAGCAGCCATCGCCAGGCTATGTTCCGCAATATGGCAGGTTCACTGGTTCGTCATGAAATCATCAAGACGACTCTGCCGAAAGCGAAAGAGCTGCGTCGCGTAGTTGAGCCGCTGATTACTCTTGCCAAGACTGATAGCGTAGCTAATCGTCGTCTGGCATTCGCCCGTACTCGTGATAACGAGATCGTGGCAAAACTGTTTAACGAACTGGGCCCGCGTTTCGCGAGCCGCGCCGGTGGTTACACTCGCATTCTGAAGTGTGGTTTCCGTGCAGGCGACAACGCGCCGATGGCATACATCGAGCTGGTTGATCGTTCAGAGAAAACAGAAGCTGCTGCAGAGTAATCTGTAGTAACGTAAAAAAACCCGCTTCGGCGGGTTTTTTTATATCCGTCATATCCCCACTTATCTACAATATCTGTACTCTTTTTGTTCATCCCCTGGAGTGTTGTATGTGGTTACTGGACCAGTGGGCAGAGCGCCATATCATTGATGCACAATCTAAAGGTGAGTTTGATGATTTACCGGGAACGGGTAAACCGCTGACTCTTGACGATGACTCCCATGTCCCGACTGAACTCCGAGCTGGATACCGTTTATTAAAAAATGCAGGTTGCCTTCCTCCTGAGCTCGAGCAACGCAGAGAAGCAATACAGCTGCTTGAAATACTCGCGGGGATCCGCAAAGATGATCCAAGTTATCCGGAGGTGAGCCGAAGACTGTCGCTGCTGGAACTTAAACTTCGGCAGGCTGGACTCAGTACCGAGTTTTTGCGCGGTGACTACGCAGATAAGCTGCTAAAAAAGATCAACGATGAATAGCGGAGAGAGCATGTACCGAATTGGTGAAATAGCGAAACTGGCTGACGTGACGCCAGATACTATCCGCTACTATGAAAAGCAGCAGATGATGGAGCATGAAGTGCGTACTGAAGGCGGATTTCGCCTCTATACAGAAAGCGATCTTCAGCGCCTGAAGTTTATTCGTTATGCCCGCCAGCTTGGTTTGTAGTGGTTTACTGAATTTGGCCACCTGAACAGAGGTGATATGCTCACCTCAGAACATTACAGGTGCCTCAATGAAAAAAAGAAATTTCAGCGCAGAGTTTAAACGTGAATCCGCTCAACTGGTCCTTGATCAGAACTACACCGTTGCAGCTGCGGCCAGTGCTATGGATGTGGGTCTTTCTACCATGACGCGATGGGTAAAGCAGTTGCGGGATGAACGACAGGGCAAAATACCTAAAGCCTCCCCTATAACCCCGGAACAGATTGAAATACGTGAGCTGAAGAAAAAGCTACAACGCATTGAAATGGAAAACGACATATTAAAAAAGGCTACCGCGCTCTTGATGTCAGACTCCCTGAACAATTCTCGTTAATCGGGAAACTCAGAGCGCAGTATCCTGTGGTCACACTCTGCCACGTGTTCGGGGTTCATCGCAGTAGCTACAAATACTGGGAGAAAAGCGCCGAAAAGCCAGACGGCTGGCGAGCTGTGTTACGCAGCCAGGTTCGGGAGCTGCATAACATCAGCCATGGCTCTGCTGGCGCAAGAAGTATCGCCATTATGGCAACCCTGAGAGGCTTCAGAATGGGACGCTGGCTTGCTGGCAGGCTCATGAAAGAACTGGGGCTGGTGAGTTGTCAGCAGCCTACCCACCGGTATAAACGTGTTGGTCATGAACACATCGCTATCCCGAATCGCCTTGAGCGACAGTTCGCAGTGACAGAACCTAACCAGGTGTGGTGCGGCGATGTGACGTACATCTGGACAGGCAAGCGTTGGGCTTACCTTGCAGTTGTTCTCGATCTGTTCGCAAGGAAACCAGTGGGCTGGGCAATGTCATTCTCGCCGGATAGCAAGCTGACCATCAGAGCGCTGGAAATGGCGTGGGAAGCTCGCGGTAAACCAGTCGGAGTGATGTTCCACAGTGACCAGGGTAGCCACTATACAAGCAGGCAGTTCCGGCAGTTACTGTGGCGTTGCCAGATCAGGCAGAGTATGAGCCGACGTGGAAACTGTTGGGACAACAGCCCGATGGAACGCTTCTTCCGTAGTCTGAAAAACGAGTGGGTGCCAGTGACAGGTTATATAAACTTTAGCGATGCTGCTCATGCGATCACAGACTATATCGTCGGGTATTACAGCTCGCTAAGGCCGCATGACTATAACGGTGGGTTGCCCCCAAACGAATCGGAAAACCGATACTGGAAAAACTCTAAAGCCGTGGCCAGTTTTAGTTGACCACTACAGTTTCACTCTGGAGTCGATCCGCGAATTGCTTTCGATCCGTGTTGATCCCGAGCACCATACCTGTCAGGAATCAAAAGGGATCGTCCAGGAAAGACTGCAAGAAGTCGAAGCACGTATTGCCGAACTTCAGACGATGCAGCGGTCTCTGCAGCGATTGAATGATGCATGCTGCGGCAAGTCACACAGCAGCGTGTACTGCTCTATTCTTGAAGCTCTTGAGCAAGGCGCCAGTGGAACAACATCAGGCTGTTGATTTCTTGAACTGCCGGGTCTACACTCGCGGCGTAAATTACTACAAACTGGAGATATTATGAGTCGTTATCAGCACACCAAAGGGCAGATAAAGGACAACGCCATTGAGGCGCTCCTGCATGACCCACTGTTCAGACAGCGCGTTGAGAAAAATAAGAAAGGGAAAGGAAGTTATCTACGTAAAGGCAAACATGGCAATCGGGGTAACTGGGAGGCCAGTGGCAAGAAAGTAATTAACTTTTTTACCACTGGCCTTCTTGTTTCAGTGAGTGCTTAAGAGCGGTTATTCTGTTCTTTCAGCAGGTCACGAATTTCACTCAGTAATACTTCTTCTTTCGATGGCGCTGGCGGTGCTGCCGGCTCCTCCGCTTTTTTACGGTTCAGTTTGTTGATCAGTTTGATTGCCATAAAGATAGCAAACGCAACAATAACGAAATCGAAGACATTCTGAATAAATACACCGTAATGCATGACCACGGCAGGGATGTCTCCCTGTGCATCACGTAGTGTTAAAGCAAACTGTTTAAAATCAATTCCACCAATTAACAACCCCAGTGGCGGCATGATGATATCGGCAACCAGTGATGAAACAATCTTACCGAATGCCGCACCAATAATGACACCCACTGCCAAATCGACAACATTCCCGCGCATCGCGAATTCGCGAAACTCTTTAATAATGCTCATTTTATTCTCCCTATGCAGCTGACGTTTATAAGTTTAACAAATGTTTAGGCAATTTCCATTTATGTATTGCCGAAAGGAAAATTTATTAGACCATGAAATATAAAGGGAAATAAAAAGGGCGCTGTATTAGCACCCTTTTTATTACAGGAAGAAAGGACTTGGCTGGAATAGTCGCTCGACGTCGGTAATAAACTTTTTATCTGTCAGGAACATAATTACGTGATCGCCCTGCTCAATGCGCAGGTTATCGTTGGCAATCATCACATCGTTACCACGCACAACGGCGCCAATAATGGTTCCAGGGGGAAGTTTAATTTCATCAATTGAGCGTCCCACCACCCGAGATGTTGTTTCATCCCCGTGTGCGACGGCTTCAATGGCTTCCGCGACGCCACGGCGTAGTGAAGAAACGCCGACAATGTCAGCTTTACGTACGTGACTGAGCAACGCGGAGATGGTCGCCTGCTGCGGTGAAATAGCAATATCGATCACGCTACCTTGCACCAGATCGACGTATGCTCTGCGTTGGATTAACACCATCACTTTCTTGGCACCCATCCGTTTGGCAAGCATCGCCGACATGATATTCGCTTCATCATCGTTGGTCACTGCGATGAACAGATCTACCTGATCGATATGTTCTTCGGCCAGTAACTCTTGATCCGAAGCATCACCAAAAAAGACGATCGTATTTTGCAGTTTCTCTGCAAGTTCGGATGCTCGCTGTTGATTACGTTCGATCAGTTTGACGCTGTAATCTTTTTCCAGACGACGAGCAAGACCCGCTCCGATATTACCGCCGCCTACTAACATAATGCGTTTGTACGGTTTTTCCAGACGTTGCAGTTCACTCATTACGGCGCGAATATGCTGTGATGCCGCAATAAAGAAGACTTCATCACCCGCTTCAACGATCGTAGAACCTTGTGGACGGATTGGTCGATCATGACGGAAAATCGCCGCAACACGGGTATCGATGTGCGGCATATGTTCACGCATTGTTGACAGCGCATTACCGATAAGCGGCCCGCCGTAATAGGCTTTTACTACTGCCAGACTGACTTTACCTTCGGCAAAATTGACCACCTGCAATGCACCCGGATATTCAATCAGTCGATAAATGCTATCGATAACCAGTTGCTCCGGCGCAATCAGGTGATCGATAGGTACCGCATCGGATTGGAATAGCTTGTCCGCATCACGAACATAATCCGGTGAACGAATACGGGCGATGCGATTAGGCGTATTAAACAGTGAATAAGCTACCTGGCAGGCAACCATATTTGTTTCATCTGAGCTGGTTACGGCAACCAGCATATCGGCATCGTCGGCCCCAGCTTCACGCAGTACGCGAGGATGTGAACCGTGCCCTTGCACGACGCGGAGATCAAACTTGTCCTGCAGGCTGCGCAGGCGTTCACCATTGGTATCGACTACCGTGATATCGTTGTTCTCTCCGACCAGGTTTTCAGCCAGCGTACCGCCAACTTGCCCTGCGCCCAGAATGATAATTTTCATCAGTCGCGACCCGTTATCCCATCACTTTTTGATTAGCTTAGCGTAAAAGAAGCCATCGCCATCTTCCGCACCCGGTAAATTCTGACGTCCGGGTTTTTCCGGCGTACCGGTTTCGCTTAATACCGCATCCGGCGTGCGTGCCAGGAAGGCGGTAATTTGCTGCTGGTTTTCTTCTGGCAGGATAGAGCACGTTGCATAAACCAGCGTGCCGCCAGGTTTAAGATGTAACCAGGTTGCATTCAGGATCTCGGCCTGCAGCTGCGCAAGTTCGGCAATATCCCGATCGCGACGCAGCCATTTGATGTCTGGATGGCGACGTATCACCCCGGTGGCAGAACACGGAGCATCTAGCAAAATACGGTCAAACTGTTGTTCGCCACACCATTGTTGTGGATATCGACCATCACCCTGTTTTACGGTTGCATTCATGCCCAGACGTTTCAGATTGTCGTAAACGCGCGATAAGCGTTTTTCATCCACATCGACGGCCATGACGTTAGCTTGCGGAGCAACTTCCAGAATGTGCGTCGTTTTACCGCCCGGCGCGCAGCACAGGTCGAGGATCTGTTCACCGTTCTCCGGCAACAGATAAGTTACACATCCTTGAGCTGAAGCATCCTGGACGGTTACCCAGCCTTCATCAAAGCCTGGGAGGGCGTGTACAGGAGCCGGCGTTTCCAGACGCACTGCATCCGGATAATCCGGATGTGGGAAGCCGGTTAATCCTGCTTCGCTAAGCAGGTCCAGCCAGGCGTCGCGCGTATGGTGGTTACGATTGACACGCAGCCACATCGGTGGTCGCTGATTATTGGCTTCAAGAATAGCTTCCCACTGCTGCGGATAAGCGGCCTTAATACGTTTCACCAGCCAGGAAGGGTGTAAGAAACGTAAATCGCTTTGCGCGAACTCGGCCAGCAGTTCATCCTGACGGCGTTGAAACTGGCGCAACACGCCGTTGATCAACCCTTTAAGCTGCGGACGCTTTATGACAACCGCACCTTCAACAGTCTCAGCCAGCGCAGCGTGCGGTGGAATACGGGTATGCAGCAGTTGGTAGAAGCCCACCATGATCAGATAGTGAACGGTACGCTGTTTACCCGTCATTGGACGTTCCATCAACTGCTGGATCATCCACTCCAGTTGGGAGAGAGTGCGCAATACGCCGAAGCAAAGTTCCTGCAACAGCGCTTTGTCTTTATCAGCAACTTTTTGCTGCATGGCAGGCAGCACGTTGCTTAATGACTGTCCTTTTTCGACAACCTGTTCGACGGCCTGGGCCGCCATACTGCGTAAATTAAGATGTTTTTTCATAAGCGCAAAAATAAAAATGCCCGGAAACACCGGGCTTAAAGAGATGAACCGTCAGACCAGACGGTTACCGGGTACAAACCATTCCCGGCGTGAATTAAGCAGATCCTGCGCGCTCATGGCTTTTTTACCGGCAGGCTGCAAAGAGACGAGATTCAGGATGCCGTCGCCCGTTGCGACCTGAATACCCTGCTTTGTTGCCTCCAGAATGGTGCCTGGCGCAGCCTGGGTGTTTTCCGCAATAACCGAAGCTTGCCAGACTTTCACTGGTTGACCGTCGATTTCAAGCCAGCTCATTGGCCATGGGTTAAAGGCGCGGATGCAGCGTTCCAATTGAACAGCCGAAAGCGACCAGTCGATACGGGCCTCTTCTTTGCTGAGTTTTTCTGCATGCGTAACCAGTGATTCATCTTGTACCACCGGGTTTATTGTGCCGGCAGCCAGCTGTTTTAGCGTTTCAATCAGCCCCTGCGGCCCCAAATCTGCCAGCTTATCGTATAACGAACCGCTGGTATCTTCCGCCGTAATCGGGCAAGACAGCTTAAGCAGCATATCTCCGGTGTCGAGGCCAACATCCATCTGCATGATGGTTACACCTGTTTCGGTGTCACCTGCCCACAGTGAGCGCTGGATCGGTGCTGCACCACGCCAGCGTGGAAGCAGGGAGCCGTGAACGTTGATACAACCCAGACGCGGCATTTCCAGTACGGTTTTTGGCAGAATCAGGCCATATGCCACCACCACCATCACGTCTGCGCGTAAATCAGCAACCAACTGCTGGTTTTCCTGAGGGCGAAGAGAGACAGGTTGGAAAACCGGTATCCCTTTTTCTTCCGCCAGCACTTTGACCGGGCTGGGCATCAGCTTTTTACCGCGTCCCGCCGGGCGGTCCGGTTGGGTAAACACGCCAACGACGTTGTGTCCAGAAGACAACAGCGCGTCGAGATGACGCGCTGCAAAGTCAGGTGTACCCGCAAAAATAATACGTAGTGAGTCTGACACGTTGATTCTTGTCCTTAAGCTCGGGCGTTCAGGCGGTCGAGTTTTTCAACTTTCTGACGAATACGTTGTTGCTTCAACGGAGACAGATAATCGATAAACAGTTTACCGACCAGGTGATCCATTTCATGTTGAATGCAGATAGCCAGTAGGCCATCGGCTTCCAGTTCAAAAGATTTGCCGTTGCGATCGAGCGCACGAATTTTTACTTTCTCTGCGCGTGGTACTAACGCACGCTGTTCAGGAATCGACAGACAGCCTTCTTCAATGCCGGTTTCGCCGTCTTTTTCCAGCAGCTCTGGGTTAATGAGTACCAACTGCTCGTCGCGGTTTTCAGAGACATCAATAACGATGATGCGCTGATGAATATCGACCTGTGTTGCTGCCAGGCCGATACCTTCTTCGGCATACATCGTTTCGAACATATCATCAACGATGCGCTGAATTTCTGCATTCACTTCTTCGACCGGTTTTGCGACTTTGCGAAGGCGCTCGTCCGGAATATGTAACACTTGCAAAACTGACATAGTTATCCAGAGTTGTGTTCAGGAGTTGAAAAGATTATTACCTCTATTCTAGACAAAACCCCCTCTGATTGACAGCATCAGTGACCAATCGCAAAGATTGCCAGGACTGCTTGTGGCAGGGGGACAAGGATGACCCAAATCGAAATTTGGCTACGTTTAGCGCAAGTGAATGAACTGTATGGTGATGAGATGGTGCGCATTGCCCACTGGCTCAATACTCAACCGTCGATTAGCAACGCGGTACTCCTGCAGGCAGGATTCTCTCCCCGCCAGGCAAGGCGCTTTTTAACCTTTTCGGATCTGACGCTGGAAAAAACGTTGCGTTGGCTTGAACAGCCTAACCACCATTTTGTGGTTGCCGACAGCGAGCATTACCCGCCACAGCTCCGTGCGATTGAGGATTATCCTGGGGTGCTTTTTGTCGCAGGAAATCCCGCATGTCTTCGCTCGTTCCAGGTGGCCGTTGTCGGCAGCAGACAGCACTCCTGGTATGGCGAACGCTGGGGGCGATTGTTTTGTGAAAAGCTTGCAGCATGTGGTGTGACGATCACCAGCGGTCTGGCCCGGGGAATTGATGGCGTGGCACACAGTGCTGCGATAAACCGACAAGGCACAAGTATTGCGGTGCTGGGAAATGGACTTGAGACCATTCACCCACGACAGCATATCCGTCTTGCTCAGCGACTGATTGAGGCAGGTGGTGCACTGGTGTCTGAGTTCCCATTAGATACGCTCCCTTTGCCACGCAATTTTCCCCGACGAAATCGCATTATCAGTGGTCTAAGTAAAGGTGTACTGGTCGTCGAAGCTGCACAGCGTAGCGGGTCACTGGTTACTGCTCGCTGTGCACTGGAACAAGGGCGGGAGGTGTTTGCTTTACCAGGGCCGATTGGGAGCCCGGGAAGTGAAGGCCCGCATTGGCTAATTCAGCAGGGAGCCATGCTTGTGACGACACCAGAGGAAATTCTTGAAAATTTGCAATATGGGCTGCAATGGTTGCCAGATGAACCTGAAAAATCAATTTATTCGCCAGATCACGAAGAGGTGGCATTGCCATTTCCGGAGCTCCTGGCTAACGTAGGAGATGAGGTAACACCTGTTGACGTCGTCGCTGAACGTGCCGGCCAACCTGTGCCAGAGGTAGTGGCTCAACTGCTCGAACTGGAGTTAGCAGGGTGGATCGCAGCTGTACCCGGCGGCTATGTCCGATTGAGGAGGGCATGCCATGTTCGACGTACTAATGTATTTGTTTGAGACATATATCCATAACGAAGCTGAGCTGCGTGTGGATCAGGACAAACTGGAACGGGATCTTACCGACGCTGGTTTTGATCGTGAAGACATTTACAACGCGTTACTTTGGCTGGAAAAGCTTGCTGACTATCAGGATGGCCTTGCTGAACCTATGCAACTGGCATCTGACCCTCTTTCTATACGTATTTATACTGCGGAAGAGTGCGATCGACTGGATGCAAGCTGTAGAGGATTCCTGTTATTCCTGGAGCAGATTCAGGTGCTAAACCTCGAAACGCGAGAAATGGTCATTGAGCGTGTACTCGCGCTGGATACGGCAGAGTTCGATCTGGAAGACCTGAAGTGGGTAATCCTGATGGTGCTATTCAACATTCCAGGTTGTGAAAATGCCTATCAGCAAATGGAAGAATTACTCTTTGAAGTGAATGAAGGTATGCTGCATTAATCAATCTTCATTCAGTATGAGTTGTTATGGCTAAATCAGCACTGTTCACGGTGCGTAAAAATGAGCCCTGCCCACAATGCGGGGCTGAATTGGTTATTCGTTCCGGGAAACACGGTCCGTTTCTCGGTTGTTCACACTATCCAGAATGCGATTACATCCGTCCGCTGAAATCTTCCGCGGACGGACATATTGTCAAAGTTCTGGAGGGTAAGCTTTGTCCTGCATGTGGCGCTGAGCTGGTGCTGAGACAGGGACGATTCGGTATGTTCATTGGATGCAGTGACTATCCTGCGTGCGATCACACCGAGCTCATCGACAAGCCTGATGAAACAGCAATAGTCTGTCCTCAATGCCAGACTGGTCATCTTGTCCAGCGGCGTTCCCGTTATGGCAAAACCTTCTACTCCTGCGATCGCTATCCGGAGTGCCAGTTTGTCATTAACTTCAAACCGTTATCCGGAGAATGTCCTGAGTGTCATTATCCGCTTCTCATCGAAAAGAAAACCGCACAGGGTGTGAAGCATTTCTGTGCCAGTAAACAATGTGGAAAGCCGATTTCGGCGGAATAAAAAAGTGAATAATAACCTGCCCACAGACGCTATCGCTGCGGCGATAGCGATTCTGAAACAAGAAAAAGTCATCGCCTATCCAACTGAAGCTGTTTTCGGTGTCGGTTGCGATCCCGACAGCGAAACGGCTGTTACCCGTCTGTTAGAGTTAAAACAACGCCCAGTCGATAAAGGTTTAATTTTGATTGCGGCAAGCTTTGACCAGCTTAAACCCTATATCGACGATAGCATGCTCACCGAGGCCCAACGTGAGGCTGTGTTCGCCCGCTGGCCTGGGCCTGTTACTTTCGTTTTCCCGGCGCCCGCGACTACGCCTCGTTGGTTGACCGGTCGTTTTGACTCGCTGGCCGTGCGTGTCACCGATCATCCGCTGGTGGTTGCATTGTGCCAGGCTTATGGCAAACCATTAGTCTCTACCAGTGCTAATCTGAGTGGCTTACCGCCTTGCAGAACGGTTGAGGAAGTCCGTGCGCAGTTTGGTACAGACTTTCCTGTGGTTGAGGGGGAGACCGGAGGCCGTTTGAATCCTTCGGAGATCCGTGATGCTCTGACGGGTGAACAGTTTCGACAGGGGTAATATGAAAGAAGCCTATGCTGTTTTTGGTAATCCGATAGCGCACAGTAAATCGCCCTTTATTCATCAGCAATTTGCAGAGCAGTTGAAGATTGATCATTCCTATGGGCGTGTACTGGCGCCCATCAATGATTTTGTGAATACACTGAACGCTTTTTTTGCTGAGGGCGGGAAGGGGGCAAATGTCACAGTGCCTTTTAAAGAAGAGGCGTTTGCACGTGCTGATGAACTAACGGAGCGGGCATCGCTTGCTGGAGCGGTCAACACCCTTAAACGGCTGGAGGATGGGCGTTTACTGGGAGACAACACGGATGGTATCGGCTTATTAAGCGATCTTGAGCGTTTATCTTTCATTCATCCCGGATCGCGAGTTCTGCTGATTGGTGCGGGTGGTGCATCCCGTGGAGTTTTATTACCTCTTCTTTCTATGGATTGTGCGGTGACTATTGTTAACCGTACCGCTTCGCGTGCTGAAGAACTGGCACAAATCTTCTCCCACACCGGCAGCGTGCAGGCGGTGGGAATGGACGATCTTGAAAATTGCAGTTTTGATTTGATCATCAATGCCACATCCAGCGGAATGAGCGGTGAGATACCAGCTATTCCAGCATCTCTTATCCACCCTTCGGTCTATTGTTATGACATGTTTTATCAGAAAGGGAACACACCGTTTCTTTCCTGGTGTGTTTCGCATGGGGCGAAACATTATGCCGATGGCCTGGGGATGCTGGTGGGGCAGGCTGCGCATGCAGTTTTACTTTGGCATGGCGTTTTGCCACAGGTGGAGCCTGTCATAAAAAGCATGCAACAGGAATTGTCGGCATGAATCAGGCGATCCAGTTTCCCGAACGGGAAGAATGGTGCACGGATGTTAACGCCGTTGTGTTTCCAGCGATGGTTCATGGTATGCAGTTAACATGTGCCATATCTGGAGAGATTATGGCGTCCCGCTTTGGCGGCGACACGCCTGAGCAGTGGTTGGAAATATTTCAACAGCATCGCTGGGATCTGGAAGAAGAAGCTGAAGCATTGATCCAGGCCCAGCAGGAAGATGCTCAAGGTTGGGTGTGGTTACTCTGACTTAAATACTCGTCTTTCCACTTAACATAGTTGTTAGCTGAATATTGTAAGCCTGCTTTCTCTTCATCGCTTAATGGACGGATTTGCTTAACCGGGCTTCCCAGGTACAGATATCCGCTTTCCAGGCGCTTGTTTTGTGGAACCAGGCTACCAGCCCCAATCATAACGTCGTCTTCTACGACTACGCCATCCAGCAGAATCGATCCCATGCCGACTAATACACGGTTGCCAATGATACAGCCGTGTAGCATGACTTTATGACCAACCGTAACGTCCTCACCCACGATCAGTGGGTTACCCTGCGGATTAGACGTGGATTTATGCGTGACATGGAGAACGCTGCCGTCCTGGATGTTTGTACGGGCACCAATTTGTACATAGTTAACGTCGCCACGAATGGCAACCAGTGGCCAGATTCCGACATCATCAGCTAAACGAACATCACCAATGACGACACTACTGGTGTCGATCATCACGCGATTTCCGATCTGTGGGAAAAGATCCTTATAAGGACGCAGTACATCAGACATGTTTACCTCAACGAAAATAGAGCAGTAATGAAAACTTTGGTTGGATTATTGAGACTGTGCAAGTGGTTTAGCTATCAAAAATCAGTCAAATTGCGCAGGAATGTAGCGAAAGGAGTGAAAAACAAGCATTCAGAAAAAAAGATCCAAAAAATACTTGTGCTAAAAAATGGGATCCCTATAATGCGCCTCCATCGACACGGCGGATGTGAATCACTTCACGCAAACAGCCGGTTCGGTTGAAGAGAAAAACCTGAAAATGAGGGTTGACTCTGAAAGAGGAAAGCGTAATATACGCCACCTCGCGACAGAGCGCTAAAGCGCGTCGCAACTGCTCTTTAACAATTTATCAGACAATCTGTGTGGGCACTCGAAGATACGGATTCTTAACGTCGCAAGACGAAAAATGAATACCAAGTCTCTGAGTGAACATGCGTAATTCATTACGAAGTTTAATTCACGAGCATCAAACTTAAATTGAAGAGTTTGATCATGGCTCAGATTGAACGCTGGCGGCAGGCCTAACACATGCAAGTCGAACGGTAGCACAGAGGAGCTTGCTCCTTGGGTGACGAGTGGCGGACGGGTGAGTAATGTCTGGGAAACTGCCCGATGGAGGGGGATAACTACTGGAAACGGTAGCTAATACCGCATAACGTCGCAAGACCAAAGAGGGGGACCTTCGGGCCTCTTGCCATCGGATGTGCCCAGATGGGATTAGCTAGTAGGTGGGGTAACGGCTCACCTAGGCGACGATCCCTAGCTGGTCTGAGAGGATGACCAGCCACACTGGAACTGAGACACGGTCCAGACTCCTACGGGAGGCAGCAGTGGGGAATATTGCACAATGGGCGCAAGCCTGATGCAGCCATGCCGCGTGTATGAAGAAGGCCTTCGGGTTGTAAAGTACTTTCAGCGAGGAGGAAGGCGTTGTGGTTAATAACCGCAGCGATTGACGTTACTCGCAGAAGAAGCACCGGCTAACTCCGTGCCAGCAGCCGCGGTAATACGGAGGGTGCAAGCGTTAATCGGAATTACTGGGCGTAAAGCGCACGCAGGCGGTCTGTCAAGTCGGATGTGAAATCCCCGGGCTCAACCTGGGAACTGCATCCGAAACTGGCAGGCTAGAGTCTTGTAGAGGGGGGTAGAATTCCAGGTGTAGCGGTGAAATGCGTAGAGATCTGGAGGAATACCGGTGGCGAAGGCGGCCCCCTGGACAAAGACTGACGCTCAGGTGCGAAAGCGTGGGGAGCAAACAGGATTAGATACCCTGGTAGTCCACGCCGTAAACGATGTCGACTTGGAGGTTGTGCCCTTGAGGCGTGGCTTCCGGAGCTAACGCGTTAAGTCGACCGCCTGGGGAGTACGGCCGCAAGGTTAAAACTCAAATGAATTGACGGGGGCCCGCACAAGCGGTGGAGCATGTGGTTTAATTCGATGCAACGCGAAGAACCTTACCTACTCTTGACATCCAGAGAACTTAGCAGAGATGCTTTGGTGCCTTCGGGAACTCTGAGACAGGTGCTGCATGGCTGTCGTCAGCTCGTGTTGTGAAATGTTGGGTTAAGTCCCGCAACGAGCGCAACCCTTATCCTTTGTTGCCAGCGGTTCGGCCGGGAACTCAAAGGAGACTGCCAGTGATAAACTGGAGGAAGGTGGGGATGACGTCAAGTCATCATGGCCCTTACGAGTAGGGCTACACACGTGCTACAATGGCATATACAAAGAGAAGCGACCTCGCGAGAGCAAGCGGACCTCATAAAGTATGTCGTAGTCCGGATTGGAGTCTGCAACTCGACTCCATGAAGTCGGAATCGCTAGTAATCGTGGATCAGAATGCCACGGTGAATACGTTCCCGGGCCTTGTACACACCGCCCGTCACACCATGGGAGTGGGTTGCAAAAGAAGTAGGTAGCTTAACCTTCGGGAGGGCGCTTACCACTTTGTGATTCATGACTGGGGTGAAGTCGTAACAAGGTAACCGTAGGGGAACCTGCGGTTGGATCACCTCCTTACCTTAAAGAAACGTTCTTTGTAGTGCTCACACAGATTGTCTGATGAAAAGTAAATAGCAAGGCGTCTTGCGATTGAGACTTCAGTGTCCCCTTCGTCTAGAGGCCCAGGACACCGCCCTTTCACGGCGGTAACAGGGGTTCGAATCCCCTAGGGGACGCCACTTGCTGGTATGTGTGAGTGAAAGTCGCCGACCCCAATATCTCAAAACTTACCTTCGGGTGACGTTTGAGATATTTGCTCTTTAAAAATCTGGATCAAGCTGAAAATTGAAACGACACACTGTTTCATTTCTCCGTAATAAGAAATGAAAAGCGGTGTGTTCGAGTCTCTCAAATTTTTGCAAGTCGATGATGTTTTACGAAACATCTTCGGGTTGTGAGGTTAAGCGACTAAGCGTACACGGTGGATGCCCTGGCAGTCAGAGGCGATGAAGGACGTGCTAATCTGCGATAAGCGTCGGTAAGGTGATATGAACCGTTATAACCGGCGATTTCCGAATGGGGAAACCCAGTGTGATTCGTCACACTATCATTACGTGAATACATAGCGTAATGAAGCGAACCGGGGGAACTGAAACATCTAAGTACCCCGAGGAAAAGAAATCAACCGAGATTCCCCCAGTAGCGGCGAGCGAACGGGGAGCAGCCCAGAGTCTGAATCAGCTTGTGTGTTAGTGGAACGGTCTGGAAAGTCCGACGGTACAGGGTGATAGTCCCGTACACCAAAATGCACAGGTTGTGAACTCGAAGAGTAGGGCGGGACACGTGGTATCCTGTCTGAATATGGGGGGACCATCCTCCAAGGCTAAATACTCCTGACTGACCGATAGTGAACCAGTACCGTGAGGGAAAGGCGAAAAGAACCCCGGCGAGGGGAGTGAAAAAGAACCTGAAACCGTGTACGTACAAGCAGTGGGAGCCTCTTTATGGGGTGACTGCGTACCTTTTGTATAATGGGTCAGCGACTTATATTCTGTAGCAAGGTTAACCGTATAGGGGAGCCGAAGGGAAACCGAGTCTTAACTGGGCGTTAAGTTGCAGGGTATAGACCCGAAACCCGGTGATCTAGCCATGGGCAGGTTGAAGGTTGGGTAACACTAACTGGAGGACCGAACCGACTAATGTTGAAAAATTAGCGGATGACTTGTGGCTGGGGGTGAAAGGCCAATCAAACCGGGAGATAGCTGGTTCTCCCCGAAAGCTATTTAGGTAGCGCCTCGTGAACTCATCTTCGGGGGTAGAGCACTGTTTCGGCTAGGGGGTCATCCCGACTTACCAACCCGATGCAAACTGCGAATACCGAAGAATGTTATCACGGGAGACACACGGCGGGTGCTAACGTCCGTCGTGAAGAGGGAAACAACCCAGACCGCCAGCTAAGGTCCCAAAGTCATGGTTAAGTGGGAAACGATGTGGGAAGGCACAGACAGCCAGGATGTTGGCTTAGAAGCAGCCATCATTTAAAGAAAGCGTAATAGCTCACTGGTCGAGTCGGCCTGCGCGGAAGATGTAACGGGGCTAAACCATGCACCGAAGCTGCGGCAGCGACACTATGTGTTGTTGGGTAGGGGAGCGTTCTGTAAGCCGTTGAAGGTGTATCGTGAGGTATGCTGGAGGTATCAGAAGTGCGAATGCTGACATAAGTAACGATAATGCGGGTGAAAAACCCGCACGCCGGAAGACCAAGGGTTCCTGTCCAACGTTAATCGGGGCAGGGTGAGTCGACCCCTAAGGCGAGGCCGAAAGGCGTAGTCGATGGGAAACAGGTTAATATTCCTGTACTTGGTGTTACTGCGAAGGGGGGACGGAGAAGGCTATGTTAGCCGGGCGACGGTTGTCCCGGTTTAAGCATGTAGGCGGAGGTTCCAGGTAAATCCGGTACCTTTTTAACGCTGAGGTGTGATGACGAGGCACTACGGTGCTGAAGTAACAAATGCCCTGCTTCCAGGAAAAGCCTCTAAGCATCAGGTAACACGAAATCGTACCCCAAACCGACACAGGTGGTCAGGTAGAGAATACCAAGGCGCTTGAGAGAACTCGGGTGAAGGAACTAGGCAAAATGGTGCCGTAACTTCGGGAGAAGGCACGCTGATATGTAGGTGAAGTGATTTACTCATGGAGCTGAAATCAGTCGAAGATACCAGCTGGCTGCAACTGTTTATTAAAAACACAGCACTGTGCAAACACGAAAGTGGACGTATACGGTGTGACGCCTGCCCGGTGCCGGAAGGTTAATTGATGGGGTTATCCGTAAGGAGAAGCTCTTGATCGAAGCCCCGGTAAACGGCGGCCGTAACTATAACGGTCCTAAGGTAGCGAAATTCCTTGTCGGGTAAGTTCCGACCTGCACGAATGGCGTAATGATGGCCAGGCTGTCTCCACCCGAGACTCAGTGAAATTGAACTCGCTGTGAAGATGCAGTGTACCCGCGGCAAGACGGAAAGACCCCGTGAACCTTTACTATAGCTTGACACTGAACACTGGTCCTTGATGTGTAGGATAGGTGGGAGGCTTTGAAGTGTGGACGCCAGTCTGCATGGAGCCATCCTTGAAATACCACCCTTTAATGGCTGGTGTTCTAACGTGGACCCGTTACCCGGGTTGCGGACAGTGTCTGGTGGGTAGTTTGACTGGGGCGGTCTCCTCCTAAAGAGTAACGGAGGAGCACGAAGGTTAGCTAATCCTGGTCGGACATCAGGAGGTTAGTGCAAAGGCATAAGCTAGCTTGACTGCGAGAGTGACGGCTCGAGCAGGTGCGAAAGCAGGTCTTAGTGATCCGGTGGTTCTGAATGGAAGGGCCATCGCTCAACGGATAAAAGGTACTCCGGGGATAACAGGCTGATACCGCCCAAGAGTTCATATCGACGGCGGTGTTTGGCACCTCGATGTCGGCTCATCACATCCTGGGGCTGAAGTAGGTCCCAAGGGTATGGCTGTTCGCCATTTAAAGTGGTACGCGAGCTGGGTTTAGAACGTCGTGAGACAGTTCGGTCCCTATCTGCCGTGGGCGCTGGAGAATTGAGGGGGGCTGCTCCTAGTACGAGAGGACCGGAGTGGACGCATCACTGGTGTTCGGGTTGTCATGCCAATGGCATTGCCCGGTAGCTAAATGCGGAAGAGATAAGTGCTGAAAGCATCTAAGCACGAAACTTGCCCCGAGATGAGTTCTCCCTGAGACTTTAAGTCTCCTGAAGGAACGTTGAAGACGACGACGTTGATAGGTCGGGTGTGTAAGTGTAGCGATACATTGAGCTAACCGATACTAATGAACCGTGAGGCTTAACCTTACAACGCCGAAGATGTTTTGGCGAAGAGACAGACATCAGATTCAGCTTGATTACAGATTACATTAACCGGCGAAAAGCGGGTTAATAACAGAATTTGCCTGGCGGCTGTAGCGCGGTGGTCCCACCTGACCCCATGCCGAACTCAGAAGTGAAACGCCGTAGCGCCGATGGTAGTGTGGGGTCTCCCCATGCGAGAGTAGGGAACTGCCAGGCATCAAATAAAAGCGAAAGGCCCGGTCGAAAGACCGGGCCTTTTGTTTTATCTGTGGTCTGTCGGTGAGCGCTCTCCTGAGGAGGACAAATCCGCCGGGAGCGGATTTGAACGTTGCGCAGCAACGGCCCGGAGGGTGGCGGGCAGGACGCCCGCCATAAACTGCCAGGCATCAAATAAAGTGAAGAAGCCCATCCTGACGGATGGGCTTTTTTGCGTGTGTGCGGGGTAAAAACCGCCGGGCTGAACGTATTGTGCAGGCCTGATAAGCGCAGCGCATCACGCACATCGCAGCACCATCGGGTGCAAAGCAATAATATCCTGAGCCTGCATAACACAAGCCATTCTGCGGCATACGCGATAAACACCCAATCTGAATTATCTGTATTACCTCCCGAAAATATCAGGATCTCCTGCGGCAGTTACGTGTACCTTTATCTATTAGTAAGGGTCAATCCGGAGAATAAAGTGTTCGGAAAAATGGTATTAAACTACATGCCGGGACTAAAAAATTTATTAGCGTACGATAAAAGCTGGCTAAAACATGATGTTAAAGCCGGGTTATCCGTTGCTGCCGTAGCACTACCGGTTGCGATTGCTTACGCTGAGTTGGCGGGAGTCGGGGCTATTGTCGGGTTATATTCCTGCGTTTTGCCAATGCTAGCTTATGCACTGTTTGGTTCTTCCCGCCAATTGATTGTTGGCCCTGATGCCACGACCTGCGCGGTAATTGCGGCAGTTGTGGTTCCTCTTTCTGCCGGAAATCCAGAACTCCACTGGCAGTTAACAATCGTCATGACCGTGATGATGGGAGGATGGTGTCTACTTGCCAGTAAGTTTCGCCTGGGTGCGCTTGCTGATCTGCTTTCTCATCCCATTCTAACGGGGCTGCTTAACGGCGTTGCCGTGACGATTATTGTCGGGCAACTCGGTAAGGTGCTGGGGATTACGCTTGATGAAGAGCAAGTGATAGAGAAGATTATTGCCCTGCCAGGCCGACTCTCGGAAATTCATTTATTAACCTTAGGGATCTCCATCCTAACGTTAGCGATTTTAATAGCTATCAAAACGTTTCGTAGCCAATGGCCAGCACCGTTGATTGCAATTGTGATAACAACGGCGCTGGTATGGATCACATCTGCACAGCAGTATGGTATTGCCACTATTGGGGGATCGGGCTTCCAGTCTGGTTTGCCTGTTGTTCACTGGGGCTCATTTCAGCCTGGTCTGGCGCGTGATTTATTGATCCCTGCGCTGAACCTGGCATTAGTCAGTTTTGTTAGCCTGATGCTAACCGCTCGCAGTTTTGCCGCGAAAAATGGATACGAAATAAATGCTGATGCTGAGTTCAGGGCTTTGGGTGTTGCGAATCTGATGTCTGGCTTATCTCAGGGGTTTGCGATTAGCGGAGCCGATTCCCGGACTGCGGTAAATGACTCCACCGGAGGGAAAAGTCAGCTGGTTTCCGTTGTTGCAGCCTTAATTATCGGAATTGTCGTGGTATTTTTCACGCAGCCATTACCATTTATTCCGGTATCTGCATTAGGCATTGTTCTAATTTATGCATCGTGGTCATTGATTGATTTACGCGGACTCTGGAATCTGAGGCGAAGAAATAAACCCGCATTTCGCCTGGCGTTCTTCACCTTTGGCTGTGTTCTGATTATTGGTGTTATTCAGGGGATCGGCCTTGCGGTATTGCTGGGTCTGTTGCAGTTCCTGCGCACAGTTTTTCGTCCTACTGAACACTTATTGGGAATTGACGAAAATGGGATGATTCACTCATTAGGTAATTCAACTGATGTGAAAATGATCCCTGGCGTGTTGATGTACCGATTTAACTCACCGCTGACCTATTTTAATGTGGCCTATTTTAAGCGCCGCGTTTTGAGTTTAGTCGATGGTGCAGTACTACAACCTAAATGGGTGGTCATTGACGCCGTTTCTTGCTTTACCTATTCAGATATCAGCGTCTTGGCAACCATTAATGAGTTAAAACGGGACCTGAAGGGGCGGCAGATTAAGTTAATTCTTGCGGGCCGGAAAACGGAGTTAACACGCTGGTTTAAAGAGAGTCGACCGACAATGAAAGACGACGACATGATTCTGGCACCAGACCTTTATTTGGCGCTGCGGTTTATTCAAAGCAAAGAAAGCATGAGTGAGGGTGAATCTGGCGTTGTTGAATAAAGCAGATTTAGGTAAATGATCAGGCTGGATGGAAGGCGCTGATGACGGGTTTTCGTCCAGCAGGACCTGACCTCGACCAGAACCCCATGTTGCTAAAGGGGGGATCAGCATCCGCCCGGGGACGGTGAGTTCCCCGGCAGAGCATTGATATCGGCAAGCTACCTGAAATATAAGCAGTGTGACTGTTGTTAACCTTACGCTGTGAATGCGACAGATCGCTTAAATGATATCCTTCCCATTGCTGGCTTCGAGCTCCCGAATCAGGCGCTTGTTGATCTTGCCAACGCTGGTTTTGGGAATATCCGGGACTATCCTTATCTGTCGTGGGATCGCCCATTTAGTGATGTGGCCGCGGTCGACGAATCCTTGTAGATGTGTCGCTATGGCCTGTGGCTCCAGGTCCTCCCCTTCCTTGCAAACCACCAGAGCCAGGGGGCGTTCTCCCCACTGCTCATCAGGTATCCCGACGATGGCTACCGACCTGACCGCCGCGTGTGAGCTGATGAGGCTCTCCAGCTCCAGCGTGCTTATCCACTCACCGCCCGTCTTGATTACGTCTTTGATGCGATCCTTGATTTCCACTATCCCATGGGGATCGATAGAGGCTATGTCGCCGGTGTGCAGCCAACTGCCATTCCATAGCTCAGCCCCTTTCTCGGGTTCCTTCAGGTAGCCCTGAGTCAACCAAGGGGCTCGTACCACTATTTCGCCCAGGGCTTCTCCGTCGTGCACCACCTCCCGACCTTCGCCATCGACGATACGCAGATCCACCAACGGGACAGGCAGGCCGGTCCGAATCCGCAGGGGTAACTGTTCATCCATGGGAAGGGCCAGCTCGGCATCGCTTAAGTGGGTCATACAGAGCAGGGGACAGGTCTCAGACATGCCATAGCCGGCGTGAATGCGTATGCCCCTATGGTGGGCCTGTGTCGCCAGTCCAAGGGACAGTGAACTGCCACCCAGTAACATCTTCCATCCTGACAGATCAGTCTGCGTGGCTTCTTCGCACTCAAGGATCATCTGCAAAATGGTTGGCACACAATGCGAGAAGGTCACACCCTCATCGTGATAAAACCGCACCAGTTTGTTGGGTTCGTAACGACCGGGGTATACCTGCTTCACACCCAGCATTGTTGCGACATAGGGAGCGCCCCAGGCATGCACGTGGAACATAGGGGTGATCGGCATGTAGACATCGTTCGATCGTAGCAGCGACTGTCCCTCGTGGGCAGCCAGGAGACCCAGCTCATTGAGCGTGTGCAGGACCAGCTGGCGATGGCTAAAGTAGACTCCCTTGGGATTGCCCGTGGTTCCAGTGGTATAGAACAAGGTAGCTATCGAGTTTTCATCGAAGTCGGGGAAGTCAAAGAGTTCTCCCGCTGCGGCCAGCAGGGTCTCATATTCCCCGAGCACCGGCAGGCTGGTCGCCTTCGATTCTTCGTCGCTAAGCTGGATGTATCCCCGGACAGTGGTCAGCGTCTCAGCCAGTGACTCGACAACCGGCAAGAAGTCGTCGTGCACCAGTACCAGGTTGTCCTCGGCATGATTCATGGTGTAAGCGATTTGGTCCGCCGAGAAGCGGACGTTCACCGTGTGCAGCACGGCCCCAATCATGGGTACCGCGAAGAAGCACTCGAGGGCGCGATGGCTGTCCCAATCTAGCAGGGCGACGGTGTCTCCAGGCATGACACCGGCCGCTGTCAGCATGTTTGCCAGGCGATGAATGCGCTGTTTGAGGGTACGATAGTCGTAACGGAGCTTATCGGCGTAGACGATTTCTCGCTCGGGATGAGAACGCCCACCCGACAGCAGTAGGCTCTTGATCAGCAACGGATAGGCATGAGCCCCCTGCGCTGGCTGTATGATTTTTGTTTTCACCATCCAGATTCCTCGTTGACTCACTATTTGCTCGGTATGATGGCAATTGTAGATGAAGGTTGGCTTTTACTCCCTGGCGTTTGCTTCAGATATCGAGGCGGCGACCAGTTCCAGCCCCTGGGGATGAATGTGCGTACCTTGCAACGCGATCGGGTTATTCGCTACCTGCAGAATCCTGGCTACTCTATGCCCAGTTTCTTCACCCGCTGGTTCAGTGCCCAAGGTTGTTCAGATAAATTACTCAAATCTGGCCTACGGTTAAGCACGTCAGAAAAAGAGGTGTGCCTGATACCGCTATATTTTTTGCAGTACCATCGTGGTCTCACTGGAAGGTTTAACTGGCGTGATGAGGTAGGGTAGGAGTCGCAGTGGACAGAACGATCAGAAATCTAGCAGAACCCTGAAAGCAAAAAACCCGCCATAGGCGGGTTCTTCTGAATAGTGGTGCCCGGACTCGGAATCGAACCAAGGACACGGGGATTTTCAATCCCCTGCTCTACCGACTGAGCTATCCGGGCAACGGGGCGCATTAAACCGTATTCACGTCTGTCAGTCAATCAAATTTCTGGAAACATTGTTCAACCGCTTAATATTGCGGCAATCTGCATGGTTATGCCTGAAGTTTGCACAAATCTTCCCGACAGATGCGGCTAAAACAGATAATGCTCGCTTAGGTCAGCGCACCGCCCATTCGGCACTGGGCAAAGCGTAAGATATCTTCAGCCAGGTGGTGTGCCGTTTCGACATCAGCATGACTACGATTAACCAGCATGCGGCTCAGGCAGCCTTCCAGCACCAGTTCCATCTGTTTGGCGACCATTGCCGGGTCGTCAACTTCCAGCGTCGTGAGCAGTTCATGGGTGAAGTCATGTGCTGCCTTTTTTTGCTGATCGGCTAACTGATGGATCGGATGCCCGGGATCAGGGTAAAACGTACAGGCGGCGATGAACAGACAGCCGGGATAGCGATTATTGCTCACGCATTCGGACAGTGCGGTGTAGCGCGCCAGTAATTTCTGCTCAGCGCTCAGGGTGTCATCCAGCAAAAGCTGACGCCGCCAGATATCCACCCGCTGGCTGAGGTAACGTAGCGCATCGTACAGAATGGCCTCTTTATCGGGCCAAAAGCGCTGCAGTTCATCCAGAGGATAATCGATACGTTCGGCCACCATTTCCAGCGTGGTATTGGCTATCCCTTGCACCTCAAGTAATTTCAGGGCTTCTCCCAGGACATCTTCACGTTGCACGGTATTCTCCTCCGTATTTCCTGTTGCAAGTGTCGCTCACGGTTGGCGATCGCGCAAATGTGCGCTGAAGGTAGCGGCATCCATAAAACCCGTTACCCGGGCCTCCGGATGCTCTTTTCCCTCGGCATCAAAGAACAAGATAGTCGGCAAACCTAAAACCTGTAGATGTTTCAGCAGAGCGACATCCTGGGCATTGTTTGCTGTCACATCCGCTTGCAACAGCACCGTGTTGCCTAGCGCTTGCTGAACCTGCGGATTACTGAACGTGTACTTTTCAAATTCCTTACAGGCTACACACCAGTCGGCATACAGATCCAGCATGACTGGCCTGCCTTTAGCTTGCTCCAGCGCTTGATTTAACGCATCTACCGATGCCACCGGCGTGAAGTTAAGGTGTGCCTGGGGTTGAGTATGCGGTGCGCCGAACGCCCAGTCTTGCAGTGGACGCACACATACCAGTGCTGCGGCTAACAGGACAATCTGCACGATACGCATCCAGGCGTGCTTTGCCTGCAGGCTGGTAATGAACGCCCAGCCAAAGAACGCGACGCCTAACAGTGACCATAAGCGAACGCCCCACTCGTCACCAACGATACGTTCGAGTAAGAAGACGGGAAGCGCCAGAATGACAAAGCCAAAAGCGGTTTTGACATGTTCCATCCATGGGCCACTTTTAGGCAACAGGCGATTGCCAAATACGGTAATCAGCATCAGAGGTAATCCCATCCCCAGCGCGTACAGATACAGCGTGCCGCCTCCCAGCCACATGTTCCCGCTTTGAGCGATATACAGCAAAATCGCGCTTAGCGGGGCCGTTGTGCAAGGAGAACAGATGAGGCCAGCAATCGCCCCCATCGCAAAGACGCTGCCGGGAGCTCCGCCTTGCTGGCGGTTACTCATTAGCGTGAGGCGCGTTTGCAGCGATGAAGGGAGTTGCAGTGTGAACAGGCCAAACATCGACAGAGCCAGCAGCGTAAAGATGACGGCAAGGCCAATCAGGACGTAGGGATGCTGAAGCGCGGCCTGGAACTGCAATCCGGCGGCAGCAACAACCAAACCCAGCGCGGTATAGGTGAGCGCCATCCCTTGAACGTAGATAAACGTCAGCAGCAGTGCCCGTCCGGTTGATAAGCGTTGCTTGCCGCCCAGTACGATTCCGGAAATCAGCGGATACATCGGCAGTACGCAAGGCGTAAACGCGATACCAATTCCAATCAGCAATGCCCACAGTGCGGAAAAGGGAAGTTGGGCCGTGGGCTGCGGTTTCTCTTGCGGATCTGTAGTGGCTGGGGCTGGCGCAGGGGAGGCCGCGGCACCGGTAGACACTTCACTTAATGGCACCGTTTTTGTTTCTGGTGGATAGCAAAATCCGGCGTCGGCGCAGCCCTGGTATGTGATCGTTAATGTTGCGCCAGACTTAGCCTGATTGACCGTGATCGGGATAGTCAGCTGTTTACGGTAAATCTCACTTTTGCCGTAAAACTCATCTTCATGCCAGACGCCTGGCGGCAGTTTTATCTCGGCAATATCGGCCTGAGATGGCGTAATGCTTATCTGTTTGCGATACAGATAATAGCCATCTTTAACCTGCCATGTGAGGTTCAGATCGTGTTGGTTTTGCTGAAAATCAAAAACAAACGCCCGATCGGCAGGTACAAACTGCGAGCGGCCAGGCGCGTCAAATAATCCAGCAAAGGTAGATGTGCTGCACAGCAGCAGGATCAGCGTAAGGATGCGTTGAGCCATGAGCGGTAATCAAAGTCTCCGTGAGTGACGGGTAAAACCAGAAGTTCAGGCGTTTGATACGGATGATGTGACTTCAGGCAATCGAGAAGGGCTTGCTGGTGTGTGACGGTGGTTTTTAAAATCATCTGCACTTCATATTCCTGTTCCAGTTTGCCTTCCCAATAGTAGAGGGAGGTCGCACCGGGTAGCAGGGTCACGCAGGCAGCCAGCTTTTCCGCCAGCACTTTGGCGGCGAGATCCTGGGCGGTTGCTTCATCCGGGGCGGTACAGAGCACCACAACGGTATCGGGGATGGAAATATCCTGACTCTTTACATCAAGCATAAACACCTCGAAAGAACAGAGTAACCAGCAAAAGAATGGTCACTATACAACGGACGAGGGAAGGATGTTAGCTAAAGCGGGGTGGGGAGGAGGAACTGCAGGGCGCGAAGGCACCCTGCAGTAAAGTCTTACAGCATGAAGCTGCCCAGCAAGAAGCCGAAGCAGACAGCCAGAACCACACCCAGAGTACCTGGGATGAAGAACGGATGGTTAAAGACGAATTTACCGATGCGAGTTGTACCGGTGTCATCCATCTGAACCGCCGCAACCAGAGTTGGGTAGGTTGGCAGAATGAACAGACCAGAAACAGCGGCGAAAGATGCAACAGCCGTCAGTGGGGAAACGTTCAGAGCCAGAGCCATCGGCATCAGTGCTTTAGCGGTTGCAGCCTGAGAGTACAGCAGCGCGGAAGCAAAGAAGAAGATGACCGCCAGCAGCCACGGATGACCCTGAATTACGCTACCTGCAGTATCTTTGATCCAGTCAATGTTGTGAGATACGAAGGTATCACCCAGCCATGCAACACCAAGGATACAAATACAGGCGCTCATACCGGCTTTGAAGGTGCTGGAGTTCAGGATGGAGTCAGTTTCAACGCGGCAGACGATCGTGGTCAGCGTCGCGACGCTCAGCATGATGATCAGGATTGCGTTGGTGGTGTTCATCAGCGGTTTAGCGACCAGGCCAAGGCTTGGGCTGTTGATGATGGCGTATACAACTACGCAAACCACGCCCAGCAGGAACAGCCAAACGGAGGTTTTCGCGCCAGCTTTGATTTCAACTTGTCTTTCACCGCGCAGTTCAACCAGGCCTTCTTCCAGACGCTTACGATAAATCGGGTCGTCAGACAGTTTGGAGTTGAACAGTGCGGTGATCAGGAAGGACATCACCAGAACGGCCAGCAGGGTGGACGGAATGACCACGGACAGCAGGTGAATGTAGCTGATGCCATGACCTTCCATGACGGAAGACATGTAAACCACGGCTGCGGAGATTGGAGAAGCCGTAATCGCAATCTGTGCAGAAACCACTGCGGTAGAGAGCGGACGGCAAGGCTTGATACCTTGTTCCTTCGCAACTTCAGCGATAACTGGCAGCGTTGCCAGAGAGATGTTGCCAGTACCGGCAAAGATAGTCAGGAAATAGGTCACGATAGGTGCAAGGATCGTGATGTATTTCGGGTTCTTACGCAGCAGTTTTTCAGTTTGATGAACCAGATAGTCCAGACCACCTGCAATCTGCATAGCTGAAATGGCAGCGATAACCGCCATGATGATGGAAATAACATCGAACGGGATATTACCGGGTTTTACGCCGATAGCGGCAAGAACCAGAACACCCAGCCCACCTGCAAATCCAATACCGATACCCCCAAGTCTGGCACCTAAAAAGATTGCCAGCAAAACGATGATAAGTTCTAAAACTATCATATTAGCCTTCCTTGTTGTTTAACAAGTTGATATTAAATTGTTGTTTTTAAGTAACTTCGAGTAAGAAAAAAGGCACGTCATCATGACGTGCCTTCTCCGGTACTACCCTACACGATTACTGTTCGCTTTCATCAGTATAACGTTTTGCTTTATAAGCAGGGTGCATCAGGTTCTGTGCAGAGAAGATATCGTCCAGTTCAGACTCGGTCAACAGACCGCGTTCCAGGACAACTTCACGTACGCTCTTACCAGTTTCGGCACAAATTTTACCGACGATGTCGCCGTTGTGGTGACCGATGAACGGGTTGAGGTAAGTAACGATGCCGATGGAGTTGAATACAAACGCTTCACAGACTTCTTTGTTAGCAGTGATACCACTAACGCATTTTTCCAGCAGGTTGTAGCAAGCGTTGCTCAGAATGTGAATGGATTCAAACATTGCCTGACCAATGACCGGCTCCATTACGTTCAGCTGCAGCTGACCAGCTTCAGATGCCATGGTGACAGTGATATCGTTACCGATGACTTTGAAGCACACCTGGTTTACGACTTCCGGAACAACCGGGTTCACTTTAGCTGGCATGATAGAAGACCCAGCCTGCAGTTCCGGCAGGTTGATCTCGTTCAGACCCGCACGCGGACCAGAGGAGAGCAAACGCAGGTCGTTACAGATTTTGGACATCTTCACAGCCAGACGTTTCAGTGCGCCGTGCACCATAACGTATGCGCCACAGTCAGAAGTTGCTTCAATCAGGTCTTCTGCCGGAACACAGGCGAAGCCAGTGACTTCAGCCAGTTTCTGTACTGCCAGCGGAGAGTACTCTTTCGGCGTGTTCAGACCAGTACCGATTGCTGTCGCGCCGAGGTTAACTTCCAGCAGCAGCTCAGCGGTACGCCCAATGTTTTTCACTTCTTCTTTCAGCAGTACGCTGAAAGCACGGAATTCCTGACCGAGAGTCATCGGTACAGCATCCTGCAGCTGGGTACGACCCATTTTCAGGATGTCCTGGAATTCATCGGCTTTTTTCTCAAAGCCTTCACGCAGTTGGTTCAGTGCATCAATCAGTTTGATGATGGATGCGTATACAGCGATACGGAAGCCAGTTGGGTATGCATCGTTGGTAGACTGACATTTGTTAACGTGGTCGTTCGGGTTCAGGTACTGATATTCACCTTTCTGGTGACCCATCAGTTCCAGACCGATATTGGCCAGAACTTCGTTGGTGTTCATGTTGACGGAGGTACCCGCACCACCCTGGTAAACGTCTACCGGGAACTGATCCATGCATTTTCCGTTATTCAGGACTTCATCACACGCCGCGATGATGGCATTTGCCACACTCTTAGGAATGGTTTGCAGCTCTTTGTTGGCCATTGCCGCTGCCTTTTTAACCATTACCATACCGCGAACAAATTCAGGAATATCGCTGATTTTGCTGTTGCTAATGTAGAAGTTTTCAATCGCTCTCAGAGTGTGGACACCGTAGTAGGCGTCCGCTGGAACTTCCCTGGTACCCAACAAGTCTTCTTCGATACGAATGTTGTTTAACATGTGAACCTTCTTTTTCAAGCTGCCAATGATTTGACTAAACACACAGGATATATGTGATTTCGATTGTTTCTCGACCGACGATTATCCCCTGCATCGGTCTGATACCCGAGATCATATGCTGGTTAAGGATTTCTACCGTAATCTGGATCACTTAAAGCGTGGAATTTACCCCTTATTTATTATTCTGTGAAATGGATCACCCCTTTGTGATTAACCCTAAATATTAGTGTACAAGCCACTTGAAATTTTGCTAACCACCACAATATCAAATCGATGCGATTAACATAATTTTTCGAATAGAAGTTGAACAAAACGGCTGTTATTAACAGGAGATCCCTTTGCGCTGGATACCATTACTTGCCATTTTTCTCTATGTTTACATAGAGATATCTATTTTTATTCAGGTTGCCCATGTGATGGGCGTCCTGATGACGCTGATTTTGGTTATTTTTACGTCGGTTATCGGTATGTCTCTGGTTCGTAATCAGGGATTTAAGAACTTTTTACTGATGCAACAAAAAATGGCGGCTGGTGAAAGTCCGGCTGCAGAAATGATCAAAAGTGTATCGCTGATTATCGCTGGTCTGCTGTTGGTACTGCCTGGTTTTTTCACCGATTTCCTCGGTCTTCTTCTTTTATTACCCCCGGTGCAAAAACATCTGACGATGAAACTGCTGCCACATTTACGTTTTTCGCGTATGCCTGGCGGTGGTTTTAGCGCCGGAACCGGTGGCGGTGAGACTTTTGATGGTGAATTTCAGCGCAAGGATGACAAGCGCGACAGCATCGAACATAAAGACGATCGTCGGGATTAAGGCTCAGTATGTAGGCCGGATAAGCGTTAGCGCCATCCGGCAAAAGTGTTTATAGGCCGGATGATGGCGTCAACGTTGCTTTATCCGGCCTGCGGGGTAAAAACAGCCACAGCCCTGCCAGCATAATCAACGCGTACAAACTCTTCCAGCCGACCATTGCCAGTAGTAGTAGGCACAGCAGACCACCAATGACCGCCAGTGCGCGGTAATGCCCTTTCAGTAATCGACAACCCGCCAACATGCACAGCAAATAAATCATAATAAAGATGCCGTTGGCGTAGACGATTAACGCATCGAGATTGATTTGCAGCATATAGATGCACAGAGTACTGACTACGCAGCAGCCCAATACGGCGTTTAGCGCATTGCGCGGAAGGTGGCGGGGGGACAGACGAGCCAGATAACTCTCAGGCTTATACTGCGCTTGCGACCAGACCAGTCGAGCGAAACTTTGAATATAAATGTTGAGGCTGGCAAAACAGGCCAAATAACCAATGATGCAGGCGACCCACAGTGCCTGTACACCAAACAGTTGCACGACGATTTCTGGCAGCGATGCCGCCGCCGCCATCTGCTCTCCGTACGCACCAAAATGAAGTACAACGACGGTACATGCCCAGTACACGGAACCGGCCAGTAGCAGACCTATCATCAGCGCGCGCGGGAAATCCCGTTCCGGATTTTTGAATTCAGAGGCCAGGTGTGCGAACGCTTCAAGGCCAACAAAGCACCAGAACATCACCGACAGCGCGGCAAAAAGCCCGGGAAACTCAATTTTGTCAATGGCAGGAAAGGGGATCTCACTCGGTTTCAACTCGCCAGCCCACCAGATGGCGACAATCAGCGCGACGATCAGTCCGGCAATCACCGTTTGCAGGTTTGCGCTGGAGCTGGCACCCCGCGAACCGATGTACCAGACCAATACCAGCGTGCCGAGCTCTGCTAACAGAAGCTGCCAACCATGCCAGCCAAACATTGCCTGGCCGAATCCGGCGGCAATGTGCAATGCCGCAGGTAACCCCACTGGAATTACCGATAAAAAAAGCCACCCGGTAACGCGCTCAAGCCGTGAGCCAAAGGCCATGCCGACAAAATGCGCCACGCCGCCTGCGCTGGGAAAATGGCGACCGAGTACGGCAAAGACAATCGCCACCGGAAAGACTAAAACGATCAGCACCGGCCATGCCCACAGGCTGTTGTTGCCAGCAACCAGCGCGGCAAGTGCGGGGACGGCGAAAACGCCTGTACCTAACAATGATGTCGACAACAGGCCAACGCCCTGAGCCAGTCCCAGCTCTTGTTTCAGTCCGCTCATAAGTGGTTATCCGATTATGCCCATTGACCGGGCTATAGCGCAGATTTTTGATGGTATCACAATCAGATTTGCTTATGACGACGTGACTGAAATCGTTATGAAATGTGAGGTGTGTCGGCGTTTTGACGGGATTTTCTGCTGATAAAAAATTTTTTTCGCTTGCCCCCTTGAAGGCACAAAACCCCATCCCCATCTCTCTGGTCACTAGCCGGGAAACCGTTTACGGGCCGGCGTCACCCATAACTGATAAAGACTTTCTCAAAGGAGAGCTATCAATGAGTATTCGTCCGTTACATGATCGTGTGATCGTCAAACGTAAAGAAGTTGAATCCAAATCTGCTGGCGGCATCGTACTGACTGGTTCTGCAGCAGGTAAATCAACTCGTGGCGAAATCATCGCTGTCGGTAAGGGTCGCATCCTGGACAACGGTACCGTACAGCCGCTGGACGTGAAAGTCGGCGATATCGTTATTTTCAACGATGGCTACGGTGTTAAATCTGAGAAGATCGACAATGAAGAAGTGTTGATCATGTCTGAAAGCGACATCCTGGCAATTGTTGAAGCCTAATCCGCGAACGACACTGAACATACGAATTTAAGGGAAAGAGAAAATGGCAGCTAAAGACGTAAAATTCGGTAACGACGCTCGTGTGAAAATGCTGCGCGGCGTAAACGTACTGGCAGATGCAGTGAAAGTTACCCTCGGCCCAAAAGGCCGTAACGTAGTTCTGGATAAATCTTTCGGTGCACCGACCATCACTAAAGATGGTGTTTCCGTAGCACGTGAAATCGAACTGGAAGACAAGTTCGAAAACATGGGTGCGCAGATGGTGAAAGAAGTTGCCTCTAAAGCGAACGACGCTGCAGGTGACGGTACCACCACCGCAACCGTACTGGCTCAGTCCATCATCACTGAAGGTCTGAAAGCCGTTGCTGCGGGCATGAACCCGATGGATCTGAAACGTGGTATCGACAAAGCTGTCGCTGCTGCTGTTGAAGAACTGAAAGCACTGTCCGTACCGTGCTCCGACTCTAAAGCTATTGCTCAGGTTGGTACCATCTCCGCTAACTCCGACGAAACCGTAGGTAAACTGATCGCTGAAGCGATGGACAAAGTCGGTAAAGAAGGCGTGATCACCGTTGAAGACGGTACCGGTCTGCAGGACGAACTGGACGTGGTTGAAGGTATGCAGTTCGACCGTGGCTATCTGTCTCCTTACTTCATCAACAAGCCGGAAACTGGCGCAGTAGAACTGGAAAGCCCGTTCATCCTGCTGGCTGACAAGAAAATCTCCAACATCCGCGAAATGCTGCCGGTTCTGGAAGCTGTAGCGAAAGCAGGCAAACCGCTGCTGATCATCGCTGAAGATGTTGAAGGTGAAGCGCTGGCAACTCTGGTTGTTAACACCATGCGCGGTATCGTGAAAGTCGCTGCGGTTAAAGCACCTGGCTTCGGCGATCGTCGTAAAGCAATGCTGCAGGATATCGCTACCCTGACCGGTGGTACCGTTATCTCTGAAGAGATCGGTATGGAGCTGGAAAAAGCAACTCTGGAAGATCTGGGCCAGGCGAAACGCGTTGTTATCAACAAAGATACCACCACCATCATCGATGGCGTGGGCGACGAAGCTGCAATCCAGGGTCGCGTGACTCAGATTCGTCAGCAGATCGAAGAAGCAACTTCCGACTATGACCGTGAAAAACTGCAGGAGCGCGTAGCGAAACTGGCAGGCGGCGTTGCGGTTATCAAAGTTGGTGCTGCGACTGAAGTTGAAATGAAAGAGAAGAAAGCCCGCGTTGAAGATGCCCTGCACGCTACCCGTGCTGCGGTAGAAGAAGGCGTGGTTGCTGGTGGTGGCGTTGCGCTGATTCGCGTAGCGTCTAAAATTGCCGGCCTGAAAGGTCAGAACGAAGACCAGAACGTAGGTATCAAAGTTGCGCTGCGCGCAATGGAATCCCCACTGCGTCAAATCGTACTGAACTGCGGCGAAGAGCCGTCTGTAGTGGCTAACACCGTGAAAGCCGGTGACGGTAACTACGGTTACAACGCTGCAACTGAAGAATACGGCAACATGATCGACATGGGTATCCTGGATCCAACCAAAGTAACTCGTTCTGCTCTGCAGTACGCGGCTTCTGTTGCGGGTCTGATGATCACCACCGAGTGCATGGTTACCGACCTGCCGAAAGGCGATGCACCTGACTTAGGTGCTGCTGGTGGTATGGGCGGCATGGGTGGAATGGGCGGCATGATGTAATCATGTTGTTCTGAACCTCTCAGAATTGAGAAACCCCTGGTCAGAAATGTCCGGGGGTTTTTCTTTTGGTCATCTTTTTAGTATATGATTCAGCTACGGACATAACGTCCAACTAATTGATCATGGGGAATGACATGCACGTGAAATATTTAGCAGGGATCGTTGGTGCCGCGCTACTGATGGCGGGTTGTAGCTCCAGCAACGAACTGAGTTCAGCCGGGCAAAGCGTACGCTTTGTCGAAGACAAGCCTGGCGCAGAGTGCCAACTGATAGGCACGGCAACCGGTAAGCAAAGCAACTGGCTTTCTGGCCAGCACGGCGAAGAGGGCGGCTCAATGCGTGGCGCAGCAAACGATCTGCGTAACCAGGCTGCGGCAATGGGCGGTAACGTGATTTATGGCGTCAGCAGCCCATCGCAGGGAATGCTGTCCAGCTTTGTTCCTACCGCCAGTGAGATGATTGGACAGGTTTATAAGTGCCCTAACTGATTACACTTCATCCTTCAACCAGCCTCTTTGTTGGCTGCGCTGTGAAACCCCAGTCACATAGTTATCTATGCTCCTGGGGATTTTCTTCGTTTGCCGCCGCGATGCAGATTGAATGATTTTGTGTAATAAAGTGGCCTGGACAGACTCATGCAATCGTAGGCCTGATAAGCGCAGCGCCATCAGGCATTCTGAGTCTTATGTGCAGACTGAACACGTAAATGATGCAGTGCTCGCAGGCACTGATCCTGATTGAGCTTTTGCGTCTTATCACCCGTCAACGTTCTGATAAACACCTGGCACGGTACACCGGCAAGTTTTTTCAGCCGTGGGCTGAAATCGAGCAGACGGCGAGTAATGGCTTCGGCCTCTTTGCTGCCGGAAGCGGCGCGAGTTTTTACTACCGAACCACAGAAATGGGCTTTTCCTTTATCATCCGTATAGCGGTAAATAATCGCCAGATAATGATTAAACAAGTTATGTTTCCATTCGGGTTGTGTATAAGAGTCGTATTCCAGATTGTCGTTTTGCTGGCAATCCACATCGTACAGCGGCAGGAAATCCAGCAGCGATGTAATTCGTAGCGCTAAATCCCGCATGCCAGCATTATTTATTGCATGAATAATTGCATGCGCCAACACCTGAATCTGTAATTCATTAACCAGTAATTCATCTGTTTTCCCGTCATGTAGCGTCAGAGAAAATGCTAAGTTCTCCCCTTTATCATCCACTAACGTCAGTGAATTTATGCGACGGTTAATATCCGCATTCTTTAACTCATCTTCCTGAATTAACGGAATGTTTTCGTGCATCTTTTTGCTGGCTTTGTCACGTTCTTTTTCATATTGCAAACGTGCGTCTTCGCTAAGTTGGTGCTTCATATAGAGCCTGCTCTCGAGCGCGATAAGCAGATCTCTTAGCCCAAGCGGAGAGAGAAAAAACAGCGACTCTTTATTTCTTGGTTCTTTAATCTTCAATGCCAAAGCAACAAATTCATTCTTCTGACGAATAACACCGGTATTAATACCTTTAATACTGATAGCCATCAAAGGTTCTCCCTAACCATATATTTATTGAAAATCTAGATTTGACTTGATTTATATATCTTGCAAATAACTAATTGCGCGCTGCGAGTTAAAATAGCACATATTAAAAGTGCGGCTCCACCTGCAGGGATATTAAATAATCGTGATCGATAGCGAGTGTCCGAAATCGGACACTCAATAATGGTTATTGTTGGCGTAACTGCAGGTCCAACGGCGTTTTACTTGGCTCTCCACCAATTTCACGCGCCAGTTTGGGGACCATGTAACCGGAAACCAGTGTCAGCAGTTCACGCATAATGTGACGCGCTTTATCATCGCTGACCATAAAGTGGGCGGCACCCTGTACTTTATCCAGCACGTGCAGGTAATAGGGCATCACACCGGCATCAAATAGTGCGTTGCTAAGGTTAGCCAGGGTTTGTGCGTTATCGTTCACGCCACGCAGCAATACGCTTTGGTTGAGCAGCGTAACGCCCGCGGCGCGCAGACTACTCATCGCCTGGCGAAACGTCTCATCAACTTCATTGGCATGGTTAATGTGATTGACCAGCAGAATCTGCAGAGAGGAGCGCGCAAAACGTTCGACCAGTCCTTCGGTAATGCGCGCAGGGATCACTATCGGCAAACGGCTGTGAATACGCAGGCGTTTAATGTGCGGAATGGCTTCCAGTTGCGTGAGCAACCAGTCCAGTTCGTGGTCTTTGGCCATTAACGGATCGCCACCAGAGAAGATGATTTCATCCAGCTCAGGATGCGCGGTAATGTAGTCGAGAGCGACCTGCCAGTTGCGTTTATTGCCTTGGTTTTCGGCATATGGGAAGTGTCGACGGAAGCAATAGCGACAATTCACCGCACAACCGCCTTTGACCAGCAACAGTGCCCGATTGCGATATTTATGCAGCAGACCGGGAACCACACTGTGCTGTTCTTCCAGCGGATCGGTTGAGTAGCCTGGCGCGGCAACAAACTCTTCCTGGGAGGTAAGTACCTGACGCAAAAGCGGATCGTCCGGGTTACCTTTCTCCATGCGGGCAATAAACGCGCGCGGCACGCGCAGGGCGAAAAGCCGTCTCGCATCGCGTCCGGCCAACAGTTTTTCATCTGCGTCTATATTCAAAAGATGCAGAAGTTCATCGGGATCGGTCACAACATCGGCAAGTTGCGATAACCAATCTTCTCTGGATGGGGTATTTAGGGTTACAATATGCGCCATTTTGTGGCTTAGCTACCAGTTAACAATTTTCAGAGGGCCTTATGGCAACGTACTATAGCAACGATTTTCGTGCTGGTCTTAAAATCATGTTGGACGGCGAACCTTATGCGGTTGAAGCCAGCGAATTCGTTAAACCAGGTAAAGGCCAGGCGTTTGCGCGCGTTAAGCTGCGTCGCCTGCTGACCGGTACTCGCGTAGAGAAAACCTTCAAGTCTACTGACTCCGCTGAAGGCGCAGACGTAGCCGACATGAACCTGACTTTCCTGTATAGCGACGGTGAGTTCTGGCACTTTATGAATAACACCACTTTCGAACAGCTGGCTGCTGACGAGAAAGCGGTAGGCGATAACGCTAAATGGCTGCTGGACCAGGCTGAATGCATCGTGACCCTGTGGAACGGTCAGCCGATCTCTGTAACTCCGCCGAACTTCGTTGAGCTGGAAGTTGTTGAAACCGACCCAGGTCTGAAAGGCGATACCGCTGGTACTGGCGGCAAACCGGCTACCCTGTCTACCGGCGCAGTCGTTAAAGTTCCGCTGTTCGTACAGATCGGCGAAGTGATCAAAGTGGATACCCGCTCCGGCGAATACGTTTCTCGCGTAAAATAAGTCTTCCATTTGATCTTATGGCGCAGGTTGCTGCGCCATACTTTTTCCAGGGCAGGAATGATGAAACGTCTTCTCGGTCTTGTAATGCTACTCCTTTTCACCAGCACCCTCCTGACGGGATGCAATACCGCGCGCGGCTTCGGTGAAGACATCAAACATCTTGGCAATTCAATCTCTCACGCTGCCAGCTAATCATTTCATATAGTCTTAAAAACGGTTGTTTATCCATCACACTCCCAGATCTTGTCTATTATTAAGTAGCTATACACAAACAATATTGGCTAGAAAAGGAAGACGTTATGGTTAAGAAGACAATTGCTGCGATCTTTTCTGTGTTGGTACTTTCTTCCGTTTTAACCGCGTGTAATACCACACGAGGCGTAGGACAGGATATTTCTGAAGGCGGTAGCGCCATTTCTGGTGCAGCGACAAAAGCTCAGCAATAATGAAGAACGGTACGACGTCGTGTCGTACCGTTAATCTCCCTTCCCTGGGAGTGACAGAAACGGCGAGAAGCGGTTCCCCAGGTGCAGTTTCATACGGATATTCCTCTTATAGGTGTAGACCGTTTTGCCATGTATGCTGAGTGCGGCGGCAATGGCATTGTTACTCACACCATCCATCCACATTGATAATACTTTCTCCTCCTGCGGCGTAAGCAAAGGCGTGGCGTTTTTGGGTATTTCTAATGCGGGGCGAACCTGAAGTGCTTCCTGAATTGTGTGGGAGAGTGTGTTCAGCGTGGTGTGCTTGGTCAAGACCGAATGGGCGACGGATTGAGAGGGTGCGATGGGGGCATGCTGTCTATCTGCTGATTGCAGTAAAATCAGTGGGATGACGCCACAACTCATAAAAAAAGGGTTAATTGGCGGACTGGAGTGCGTCTCGCTAATAAAACTGTATAAATCCGCGATCACCAGATGCGGTTTCCATTGCAAAATATGCTCTTTTGCTAACAGGAGATTATTGATTCCTGATACCAGAAATGAAGAGCTGAACCTGCCAGAATGATTAAGCAAGGCCTCTATCCCTGTGCGGGTAAAGTGGCACCGGTCAATCACTAAAATTTTAAGCATAAACGTTTCGCATTCAGAAGAGGGGCAATCGACTTTCCGGTTTCAGAAAGCCCTTCATCATAGAGAACTCCGATGAGTGCCAAATGCGGGAACTACGCCGCTAATTATGCTTAATTCTTGCTTTTAGCTGGCAGTGAATAAAAAGGTTGAAATTCATTTTCTTCCGGGCAAAAATGCCATTTCACACATCAGCTTTGTAGGACGACCTGCAAACGCTTCTTTCACCGGGGACGGCCCCATTGTTCTGGAGCCTGATATGTCCTGGATCGTTTTATTAATTGCAGGTTTGCTCGAAGTCGTCTGGGCGATTGGCCTGAAATATACCCACGGTTTTACGCGTCTTACGCCAAGCATTATCACTATTGCGGCGATGATCGTCAGTATTGCCATGCTCTCCTGGGCAATGCGCACATTACCTGTAGGAACCGCTTATGCGGTCTGGACCGGCATTGGCGCCGTCGGGGCGGCCATTACAGGGATTTTGCTGCTGGGTGAATCTGCCAGCCCGGCGCGTTTGCTGAGCCTTGGGCTGATCGTTGCTGGCATTATTGGTCTGAAGCTGAGCACTCACTAAGCGCCAGGCTGTTTCACCCAAATCAGCTTATTCACCTCAAACCCTTCCCGGGTCGCGATGGCTAACATTTGCTGTTTCATTTCATCTGAAATAGTTGGGGTCCGTGAAAGGATCCACAGGTAGTCGCGATCCGGACCGCAAACCAGCGCGTGACGATATTCCCGGTCGAGTGCAATTACGTTATACCCACCATAGAAGGGGCCGAAGAATGATACTTTAAGCGCGGCCGTGCTTGGGTCGCCGGTGAAATAGGCTTTCCCTTCCGTTTTCTGCCACATCTCCCTGTCAGGGTTATAGCCCTTGTTAATAACGTTGATGCCGCCGTCGTCGCGCAAGCTGTACGTTGCGGTCACTTTATCCAACCCGCGCTCGAAACGATGGTCGAAGCGCGCAATTTCATACCATGTTCCCAGATAGCGTTTGGCATCAAAGTTATTCACCACGGTAACGCCTTTCGGCGGTGTTGGGGAGCTGCAAGCGACAACCAGGAATGCAGCCGTAACTGCAGCAACGACGGGCAGAATGCGCATAGTGTTTTCCTTACTGTTTTTTGTTAAGTGTAGATGACAGCAGGGAAAAAAGAGCAAGAAAGGAGGTCCGATTTACCGGACCCCTCTGTCAGTTATTGCAGTTTTTCAAGAATGCGCCAGGCCGCCTCGACGCGAGCCGGGTTGGGGTAGCTTTTGTTTGCCAACATTACGATGCCAAGGTTTTTTTCTGGAACGAAGGCAACGTAGCTGCCAAATCCGCCTGTGGATCCTGTTTTATGCACCCATGAGGCTTTCACGGCAGGTGCTGGCGGGTTTACCTCAACGGCGGGAAGCGCTGCCAATGCCACTTTGCTGTCGCTGCCGTTGATGATCGAATCAGCTTTCAGCGGCCAGTTCAGCATCTCCCAGCCTAATCCCTGGTACATATCACCAATACGCCAGTAGCGAGACTGCGCAAGCTCAATGCCCTGCTGGAGCGTTTTCTCCTGAACGTGGCTGGCGTCCATGTTGGCCTGAACCCAGCGGGCCATATCGATAACGCTGGATTTCACGCCATAGGCTTCGGCGTCAAGTTGTCCCGGAGAAACGTGCACAGGCTTCCCTTCGAGATAGCCCCAGGCATAGTTTTTTTGTTCGCTTTGCGGAACCGTAATCCAGGTATGCGCCAGTTTTAATGGTTGCAGGACGCGTCTGGTCATTGCCTCTTCGTAGCTCATACCTGAAGATTTCACCGCCAGCGCACCAAACAGACCAATGCTGGAGTTAGCGTAAAGACGCTTAGCGCCCGGAGTCCATTGTGGTTGCCAGTTTTGATAAAAGCGCAGTAATTCGGCTTTATCCGTAACGTCATCGGGGATCTGCAGCGGCAGGCCACCCGCTGTATAGGTGGCTAAGTGCAGCAGGCTGATACCCCGCCACTGTTTGCCTGTCAGTTCTGGCCAGTATTTCGTGACCGGATCGCTGAGCTTAATTTCGCCGCGGGCGATAGCGTCGCCGCCCAACACGCCGTTAAACGTCTTACTGACCGACCCTAGCTCAAACAGCGTTTGCTGCGTGACTGGGTGGTTATTGGCGATATCGGCTTTACCCCAGGTAAAGTAATAAGGTTTCCCCTCGTAGATAATCGCCACGGCCATACCCGGAATAGCCTGCTCCTGCATCAGTGGTGTGATGGTGCGGTTAACGATATCGGCAATTTGTTGTTCTGTTTTTGCGGCAGCAAACGTGGAGAAAGAGGCTGTCAGCAGCAGCGCGCAGCATATCGATTTTTTCATCATGAAATCAGTTCCGTAATTAAAAGCAAAAGGGTGTCCGGGCCCGTCAGACGCAATCAGTGTGTTTGATTTGCACCGTGTTGACAAACGGTTAAATTTAGCAGCAGATATAAGTTTTTCTAACAGGCTTAATGATGACGCGTAGCTATATCCCTCTTAACTCGCTGCGGGCTTTTGAAGCCGCGGCCAGACATCTCAGCTTTACCCGCGCTGCGATTGAGCTCAACGTGACGCATTCTGCCATCAGCCAGCATGTCAAATCGCTGGAGCAGCAGCTGAATTGTCAGCTTTTTGTGCGCGGTTCTCGTGGATTAATGTTGACGACTGGAGGGGAAAGTCTGTTACCTGTACTTAATGACTCCTTCGATCGTATGGCGGGGATGTTGGATCGTTTTGCCACTAAACAGACCCAGGAAAAACTTAAAATTGGCGTAGTGGGAACCTTTGCTATCGGCTGTCTTTTCCCGCTGTTGAGCGATTTTAAGCGCAGTTACCCACATATTGATTTGCATATTTCTACCCATAACAATCGCGTGGATCCCGCCGCCGAAGGGCTGGATTATACCATTCGCTACGGTGGGGGAGCCTGGCACGATACCGATGCGCAATATTTATGTAGCGCGCTGATGTCTCCACTGTGTTCGCCAACATTGGCTTCGCAGATTCAAACGCCTGCGGATATCCTGAAATTTCCGTTATTACGATCGTATCGGCGGGATGAATGGGCGCTTTGGATGCAGACGGTCGGAGAGGCGCCTCCGTCACCGACGCACAATGTGATGGTGTTTGATTCGTCAGTCACCATGTTGGAAGCTGCACAGGCGGGAATGGGTGTGGCAATTGCGCCAGTCAGAATGTTCACGCATTTACTCAGCAGTGAACGTATCGTTCAGCCGTTTTTAACGCAGATTGATTTGGGAAGCTACTGGATAACGCGTTTGCAATCTCGCCCGGAGACGCCCGCGATGCGTGAATTTTCCCGTTGGTTGACCGGGGTGCTGCACAAATAAAAAAGGCCCGCCAATGGCGGGCCTGATAATTAACGCATGTACTTAGATGGTCAGAATACCAATCGCCGTTACAACGGTCAGGATAGCTGCCAGTCCGTAGAATACCCATTTGCCAGCCGGCACGTGGATTTTCAGGTCATGCATCGCGTGGTGCATACGGTGTAAACCACACCACAGCGGCAGAACGATCATCAGGAACAGAAACGCACGTCCGATGAAGCTCTGAGCGAATGCCAGTACGCGTTCATAGCTGAAAGCATCAGGAACAAAGCCCAGCGGCAGCATAATGCCTACCAGCAGGATCATTACCGGCGCAATGATTGCGCTCCACATACCGCCTGCACCAAACAGGCCCCAGAATACGGGTTCGTCAGAGCGTTTTGGATTTGGATTAATCATTCCGGACTCCTTACCAGAACAGGGCAACAAACAGTATGACTACTGTAGCAACCACAGTGACTGCCCAGAGACCTTTGATGATCGGCTCTGGCCCCATTTTTTCGTCTTTTACGATGATGTTGGCTGCTTTTGGTGCCAGCTCAAACCAGGTTTTGGTATGCAGCAGAGCTGCTGCCAGGGCGATAATGTTAAGGATTACCACCACCGGGTTTTGTAAAAAGGCGACAAAGCCCATCCAGGACTCTGCACCATGCTTGAGTGCAAACAGGCCGATAATCAGTTCAATGCTGAACCAGACTGCCGGGACTGCCGTGCCTTCACGCAGCATGTAAAAACGATAAAATGGCAGCTTTTTCCACCAAGTGGACGTCATTGGCCGCACATAGGCTTTACGTTTAGTCGTCATCGTGCACTCCTTAGCGTGGTTTCAGGGTAGCGATAAGAAAGTCTTTTGAACTTTCAACTTTACCCTGCTGAATGGCCGCAGCCGGATCGACGTGTTTCGGGCAGACTTCGGAGCAGTAGCCCACGAAAGTACAGGTCCAGACGCCGTTCGGGCTGTTCAATTGAGCCATACGCTCCTTCTTACCGTGGTCGCGGCTATCTTCGTTGTAACGATGCGCCAGCGTAATCGCAGCCGGTCCAATGAACTCAGGGTTCAGGCCGAACTGCGGGCACGCGGCGTAGCACAGACCACAGTTGATGCAACCGGAGAACTGATGATACTTCGCCATCTGCGCCGGAGTCTGGGTATTTGGACCCTGATCCGGTGTACGCGGGTTACCGATGATGTACGGTTTGATCGCTTCCAGGCTTTCGATAAAGTGCGTCATGTCGACGACCAGATCGCGCTCAATCGGGAAGTTACCCAGCGCTTCAACCTTCATGCCGTTTGTGTAATCACGCAGGAAGGTTTTGCACGCCAGTTTCGGTACATTGTTGACCATCATGCCGCAGGAGCCGCAGATTGCCATACGGCAGGACCAGCGGTAGCTCAGGTCCGGTGCCAGGTTATCCTTGATGTAGCCCAGCGCATCCAGCAGTGACGTGGTTTCATCATAAGGAACTTCGTAGAAAGCACTGTGCGGCGCGGTATCGGTTTCCGGGTTATAGCGCACCACCTCAACTTTCAGGTTTTTCATCTCAGCCATTCGCCTTCTCCTTCTTATCGGCTGCTTCCGCTTCGCCACCGTAAACACGTTTAGCCGGTGGCAGAGTGGTGATTTTCACGTCGCTGTATTCCAGGCGAGTCGTGCCGTCAGCATCGCGGAAGGCGAGGGTGTGTTTGAGGAAGTTCACGTCGTCACGCTCGGTACAGCCTTCATCCAGACGCTGATGCGCGCCGCGGGATTCTTTACGCGCCAGCGCGGAGTGCGCCATACATTCAGCAACGTTCAGACCGTGACCCAGTTCGATGGTATACAGCAGGTCGGTGTTGAAGACGCTGGAGGTATCAGTGATACGTACGCGCTTGAAGCGTTCCTGCAGTTCAGCCAGCTTATCAACGGTTTTCTGCATCAGTTCCGGCGTACGGTAGATACCGCAACCTTCTTCCATGGAGATACCCATTTCATCACGGATCTTAGACCAGTTTTCGTTACCTTCCTGGTTAACCAGATCTTTCAGACGTTTTTCAACGCCAGCAACCTGTGCATCCAGAGCGGCACTGTTTGCAGCGCCAGCCGTTGCAGCGCGTTCCGCAGCTTGTTCACCGGCCATACGACCGAAGACCACCAGTTCCGCCAGGGAGTTAGAGCCCAGACGGTTAGCGCCATGCAGACCAACAGAGGAACATTCGCCGACAGCGAACAGACCTTTAATGCGGGTTTCACAGTGCTGATCGGTTTCGATACCGCCCATGGTGTAGTGCGCGGTCGGACGTACCGGGATCGGTTCTTTAACCGGATCGACACCCACGTAAGCTTTCGCCAGTTCGCAGATGAACGGTAAACGTTCGAGCAGTTTTTTCTCACCGAGGTGACGCAGGTCGAGGTGAACCACATCGCCACGCGGAGTGGAAATGGTGTTACCTTTGCGCCATTCGTGCCAGAAAGCCTGAGAAACTTTGTCGCGCGGACCGAGTTCCATGTATTTGTTTTTCGGCTCGCCCAGCGGGGTTTCCGGACCCATGCCGTAGTCTTGCAGATAACGGTAGCCGTTTTTGTTGACCAGGATACCGCCTTCACCACGGCAACCTTCTGTCATCAGGATACCGGAGCCTGGCAGACCCGTCGGGTGATATTGAACGAATTCCATATCACGCAGCGGAACGCCGTGGCTCAGCGCCATGCCCATACCGTCGCCAGTTACGATGCCGCCGTTGGTATTGTAACGGTAAACACGACCAGCGCCGCCCGTTGCCATTACGACTGCGTTAGCACGGATCTGCACCAGCGTGCCTTCCATCATGTTCATGGCAACCAGGCCGCGGGCATGACCCTCGTCCACCAGGATATCCAGAACGAAGTGTTCGTCAAAGCGCTGAATCTGCGGGAACTGCAAAGATGTTTGGAACAGCGTATGCAACATGTGGAAGCCGGTTTTATCTGCGGCAAACCAGGTACGCTCGATTTTCATGCCGCCGAAGCGACGTACGTTGACGCTACCGTCTTCACGACGGCTCCATGGGCAGCCCCATTGTTCCAGTTGCGTCATTTCAGTTGGGCAGTGGTGGACAAAGTAATCCACGACATCCTGCTCACATAGCCAGTCTCCGCCTGCTACCGTATCGTGAAAATGGTAGTCAAAGCTGTCATGATCCTGCGCGACAGCAGCAGAGCCGCCTTCGGCAGCAACGGTATGGCTGCGCATTGGGTACACTTTTGAGATCAGTGCGATTTTAGCGTTGGGATTTGCTTGTGCGGCAGCAATTGCAGCACGTAATCCCGCGCCACCGGCGCCTATAATGGCAAGATCGGCTTGAAAGGTTTGCACGACATTCCTCCAGATTGTTGTTATTTCATCCCCGCCTGAAATCAGATGCTTCATCGGCTTCAAACAGGTTATGAACGCGTTTCCACTGCTCCTTTATAGGTACAATAGTATAGTCTTAGGGATGTGCGGGAAATTTGACGTGTTCGATTTTTTTAGCGTGTCACAGGGGGGAATTATCATTGAATTTGATTAATTTAATTACTAAACCACCCTATGTCGCTTTTTTTATCCAATTGCCGGTGCTGATTACTGCTGCCTGAAATTTGTCTCGTTAGCGCGATACGAGTAGACTTCGTGCCCTTGTCATAAATCGGAGAAACAACCATGAGCGAAACGGCAACCTGGCAGCCGAGCGCGTCCATCCCCAATCTGTTAAAACGTGCAGCAATTATAGCGGAGATTCGCCGCTTTTTTGCCGATCGTGGCGTGCTTGAGGTTGAGACCCCTTGTATGAGTCAGGCAACGGTAACGGACATCCATCTGTTCCCGTTCGAAACGCGTTTCGTTGGCCCTGGACACTCCCAGGGGATGAATCTCTATTTAATGACCAGCCCTGAATACCATATGAAGCGCCTGCTGGTGGCAGGGTGCGGCCCGGTGTATCAACTGTGCCGCAGCTTCCGTAATGAAGAGATGGGGCGCCATCATAACCCTGAATTCACCATGCTTGAGTGGTATCGTCCGCACTACGATATGTATCGCCTGATGAATGAGGTGGATGATTTGCTTCAGCAGGTGCTGGACTGTTCGCCTGCGGAAAGCCTCTCTTACCAGCAAGCCTTCCAGCGTCATCTGGAGATAGACCCGCTGTCTGCGGATAAAACCCAACTGCGGGAAGTGGCGGCGAAATTGGATCTCAGCAATATTGCCGATACCGAAGAAGACCGGGACACCTTACTGCAACTGCTGTTTACGATGGGCGTTGAGCCGCATATTGGTAAAGACAAACCGACGTTTGTGTATCATTTCCCGGCCAGCCAGGCATCACTGGCGCAAATCAGTACCGAAGATCACCGCGTTGCTGAACGTTTTGAGGTTTATTACAAAGGTATTGAACTGGCGAATGGTTTCCATGAATTGACCGACGCGCGCGAGCAGCAGCAACGATTTGAACAGGATAACCGCAAACGTGCCGCACGTGGTCTGCCGCAGCAGCCTATCGACACCAACCTGCTGGAAGCGCTGAAAGTAGGCATGCCGGATTGCTCAGGCGTGGCTCTGGGTGTTGACCGTCTGGTGATGCTGGCGCTGGGCGCAGAGAGCCTGGCCGAGGTTATCGCATTTACCGTCGATCGCGCATAACTTACTCTTCCGCAATACAAAGTGGCGGCTTAATCGCCACTTTGTAGCATATTTTTTCATTTCCCCTCTAATAGCCACAATTTACACCTGGATATTTGATATCGTTTAGGTATCAATTCTGTGTTGATTTTTTTATCGCTGAACTCTGCAAAGAGAGCAGTGCCAACCGGTGAGCGGCGTTTGCTAAACGCTTGCCAGAGTAAGGGATGGTTTAATGACCCAAACAATAAAAAAGATGAGCCTGCCAGGTCTCATTCTCATGATATTTACGTCAGTTTTCGGTTTTGCTAATAGCCCATCCGCATTCTATTTAATGGGGTATAGTGCAATACCGTGGTATATATTTTCTGCATTATTATTCTTTATTCCATTTGCTTTAATGATGGCGGAAATGGGGTCTGCCTATCGGAAAGAAGAGGGGGGAATCTATTCGTGGATGAATAATAGCGTTGGACCGCGCTATGCCTTTATCGGCACGTTTATGTGGTTTTCTTCTTATGTGATATGGATGGTAAGTACTGCGGCGAAAGTCTGGGTACCTTTTTCAACCTTCTTGTTTGGCGCAGACATGACGCAGCACTGGCGTATTGCAGGGCTTGAGCCTACGCAGGTTGTCGGGCTGCTCGCCGTCGGCTGGATGATCCTGGTGACCTGCGTGGCATCCCGGGGTATTAATAAGATTGCGCGTATTACGGCAGTAGGCGGAATTGCCGTAATGTGTCTTAATTTAGTTCTGTTGTTAGTGAGTGTCGCTATTTTGTTATTAACTGGTGGCCACTTTGCACAGGATATTAATTTTATCTCCTCACCTAATCCCGGATATCAGTCCGGGCTGGCAATGTTGTCATTTGTTGTGTTTGCCATTTTTGCTTATGGCGGAATTGAAGCTGTAGGGGGACTGGTTGATAAAACAGAAAAACCAGAAAAGAACTTTGCTAAAGGCATTGTTTTTGCCGCTATTGTCATTTCTGTTGGTTATTCACTGGCCATCTTTTTATGGGGCGTTAGCACCAACTGGCAGCAGGTATTAAGCAATAGCTCGGTCAACCTCGGCAATATTACTTATATCCTGATGAAGAGCCTCGGGATGACGTTGGGTAATGCGCTGCATCTTTCCCCTGAGACCGCGATGGTGATGGGCGTATGGTTTGCACGTATTACCGGGCTTTCCATGTTCCTTGCCTATACCGGCGCTTTTTTCACCCTCAGCTACTCACCGCTGAAAGCGATTATTCAGGGCACGCCGAAAGCGTTGTGGCCCGCGCCGATGACCAAACTGAATGCCGTAGGGATGCCGACGACGGCAATGTGGTTACAGTGCCTGCTGGTGAGCCTGTTTATCCTGTTGGTTTCATTTGGTGGCGATACGGCTTCAGCGTTCTATAACAAACTGACGCTGATGGCGAACGTATCCATGACGCTGCCGTATCTGTTCCTGGCGCTGGCGTTTCCGTTCTTTAAATCCCGTCCGGATCTGGAAAGGCCGTTTGTTGTCTTTAAAACCCGAGCGGCGACGCTGCTGGCAACGGGTGTGGTCGTTCTGGTGGTGACGTTTGCCAACGTGTTCACCATCATCCAGCCGGTAATTGAAGCCCGGGACTGGAACAGTGCCTTGTGGATGACCGGCGGCCCGATCTTCTTCTCGCTGCTGGCGATGGCGATTTATGAGAACTATCATCGCCGCGTTGACCGTCAACCGGTTCTGGTGACAGAGTAAACTGGGCCGTTGTAGGCCGGATAAGGCAATGCCGCCATCCGGCAATCAGCATCGAATTGCCTGATGGCGCTACGCTTATCAGGCCTACAAGACCCACACCGTAGCTCGGCGTCACTGCGTTCGGGCTACTCAGGTATTACAAACTTCCCGCCGGGCGACTGCCTCTTCCTGCAGAACTTAATGTTCTGCCTGTTTGCTTACCGCCGAGACTTTCCAGACGCATCTGGAACGGTGGGAATGGCATATCAATACCATGCTCGCGGAAGCCTGCCAGAATCAGCTGGTGGATTTCATGGCGCAGCGGCATGCGATGCCCCATTTCAGCGGCATAAATACGCAGTTCGAAGATTTGAATTCCTTGTTGCAGGTCAACCAGGAAGACTTCTGGCGCCGGGTTATCGATAACCAGCGAGCAACGATGTGCGGCAGTCAGCAGGATCTGCGTAACCTCCTCGCTGTTAGCCTCCGACGGTGCCGGGATGGTTAACACCACACGGGTAACCGAATCGGATAGCGACCAGTTGATAAACTGTTCGGTGATAAAGGCTTTGTTGGGTACGATGATCTCTTTGCGGTCCCAGTCGCTGATAGTGGTGGCACGGGTATTAATTTTCGTCACGCTACCGGTGAGATCGCGAATTGTAACCGTGTCGCCAATGCGGATTGGCTTTTCAAACAGGATAATCAGGCCGGAAATAAAGTTGGCGAAGATCTCCTGCAAACCAAAGCCCAGACCGACACCGAGAGCCGCCACCAGCCATTGCAGTTTGGACCACTCAATACCGATCATCGAGAAGCCCACCAGGCCGCCAATCAGCATCAGAAGATACTTAGTGATAGTGGTGATGGCGTAACCGGTGCCGGGGGTTAAATCCAGATGTTGCAGTAGCGCCAGCTCCAGCAACGCGGGTAGGTTGCGCACTAGCTGGGTGGTGATGATAAACACCAGAATAGCAATGAGCACCGCGCCCAGCGTTATCGGTTCTAAGCTTTCCACGCCCTGCACCGTGGAGGTGACATCCCACAACGAGATGTTTTCCAGGAAGCCGAAAGCGGAATGAATTTCTGACCACAGCACAATGACCGAGAGCAGGGCGATAAGCATCAGAATAGAACGTACCAGGCGCAGCGATTGCGCGCTGATTGCATCCAGATCCACTTCGCTTTCATCTACATCGATCGTACCTTCAAGGCTGGTTGAATGAGGTGGTTCCTCTTCGCCCCGCGCACGTTGCGCCAGCATTTCGGCGCGTCGATGTTTGGCGCGGTCAAACGCAAGGCGGCGGCGCTGAATTAGCATCCAGCGGCGGATGACGTGATACACCACCAGTAATAAGAACCAAATCGCCACGGATGTTTCCAGACGTGCCAGCAGGGCTTGCGATGTGGCGAGATAACCCACTGCCGCAGCGAGAATGGCAATCAGCGGCGCGCCCATCAGCATATTCCACAGCATACTATTGACCATGTTATCGCTGTTGCCCTCTTTATCGAGGTACAGCGGTATCCCGGCGCGTTTCAGGCTCAGGGTCACGACCGCCAGCGCACCGCAAATCAGAATAAAGCACAGACGTCCCAGTGAGGCGGAGAATTCTCGGTCATTGAGATTATCAAACATAATCACCGCCATGATCAGCGGGACAATCAGTCCGATGCTCATCAGGTAGTAGTGCATGGCTTTCGCGACGCGGTTACGTGGCCAGCCAAAGTGGGCAATGAACAGACCGTTGGGACGCGCAAAGGTGGCGCAAATCATTACCGCCCATAGCATAGGCACCGTGGCGGTAACGCCATCGCCGATAGCAACAGCCAGCGGGTAAGGCCAGGCTTCCTGCAACCCGTAACCGAGCGTTGCCCATAACACCGGCAACGGAGAAGCGACGAGTATTGACCAGAATACCGTGCGTATTGTCAGCCAGAAATGGTCCTGGGTGACTTTCCCGACTCGCGCGGACGAGCGTTCAAGGAAACGGGTGAAGTGCTTGCGCGAAGAGAGGCTAAAGCCAACCAGCACCAACGCCGCGAACAGCGGCAATAGTGTTTCTTTGCTGGTCAGCATCATGACGCTGGCTTTACCCAACTGATTAAACGTATCTAATGAGATCAAACGCCGCAGATCCTGAACGATGTCGACAGGCCAGGAGAGCGAGATGGGACTGACGTCTGACGTCCAGAACAGATAGCGGTGCGTTGCTTCGTTGACCTCTTTTAGCGCATCTTCCAGTTGGCTGTTGGAGACTTTGAGCTTGGTCAGCTCAAGGATCAGCGTATCGCCGCCCTGTAACAATGAGTTCAGCAGCTCGCGCTGGGTGCGTAGCTGGGCGTTGAGAATACTGCTCTGTTCAGCGGTCAGAGGTTGTCCATCGGCCTGATGAATTTGACGCAGCTGCGGCTGTTTGTTGAGGAGATCCTCATAGCGCATACGGTGCACGCGAAGCTGCGCCATTTCGGTATCCAACTGCTGGGGCTTGGGCATTTCCGGCAGACGGGATACCTGCGCGCGCAGCGCTTCTCCCAGCATATTTGAAACCCCAAGCCACTGAGACTGCTCTCGCAGCGTATTCAAGGCCTGGCGGACCTGCAGCGTTTGGCTGGCAGCCTGACGCTGCTGCGAGGCGACCAGGTCCATACGTTGCGCCTGTTGGTTCAAGGCCTGAGACAGCTCGCGGTTAACCTTGAACTGATCGACAATACCTTCCGGCAGTCCCGCGCTGTTTTCCGCCAGCAGTTCGGTACTTTCCAGCGCTCGCTCTGCTTCGCGCTGACGCTGACTGTTGAGTTGATTGCGCAAAGCCTGCAGGTAAGTGTCGAGTTGTTGACTCTGCTTTTCTGCCAGTTCGGAGCGCATACGCGCCAGTTCCTGACGGTTATTGGCGGAAAGCTGTGCCAGCTCCAGTTCATCGACCAGGGCTTTAAGTTTGGCGGATTCAGCTTGCATCGCCTGATTCTGCGCGGAATTGCCGTTGGCGGTACCAATGCGGCGCTCAAGCTCATTGAGCTGGCGGCGGGCATCGGTTTGCTGTTGAGGAAGCTGGCTTAACGAGTCGGCGATTTCCCGGGCGCGATCCTGCTCCTGCTGGGCCTGACGACTCTTTTCCAGCAGTTGGCTGCTAACCTGGAGGATCTCCTGGTTTAATGCATCGGTAGAGAGCCCGGTTGGTACATTGCGCGGTTCATCGCGCAGGTTACTAAGCTGTGCGCGTAACGTTGCGGACAGCTTGGGGAAGTTATCAATAACCTGCTGATATTGCTGTGCGCGCTCGAGAGAGCCTTTCCGCTCCTCAAGGGCATTCAGCGCGGACTGGAGCGCCTCGACGGTTTCTGGCTGAGCGGGTTTTGCCGCTTTTGCCTGCTCCAGTTCCTGGGTGAGTTGTTTGGCATCGGGGGCCGTCGCAGCGTACGCCCCCAGGCTGAGGCACCAGGCCATCAGAAAAGTGATAATCAGGCGCACAGCAGCGATTCCTATGTTTAACTTTCGTCTTTTTTGTCGTCAACCAGCGGGCTGGCGTCGTGTTCTGCTTCGATCTCTTCTTTCGTCAGCGGGGTCGGTTCTGCCTCTGGCGTCACGAAAGTCTCGGTCGAGATGGCCATTGGTTGGCCGATTTTGGTCACGGAAAGATCCTGCAACTGCTCAACCAGGTTAACTTTGCCAGGTGCGAACAGGTTGATGACGGTGGAACCGAGCTTAAAGCGGCCCATTTCCTGACCTTTCAACAGCGCTACCGACCCTTCGCTTTCGCCTTCCGGCCAGGTCCAGCGCTTGATGACGCCTTCACGCGGTGGGGTAATGGTGCCAGCCCATGTGGTTTCAATGCTGCCGACGATAGTCGCGCCGACCAGAATCTGCACCATCGGACCAAATTCGGTATCAAACAAACAGATTACGCGTTCGTTGCGGGCAAACAGGTTCGGTACGTTTTGCGCAGTCAGGATGTTTACAGAGAAGAGATCGCCCGGCACATACATCATTTCACGCAGGATACCGTTACACGGCATGTGTACACGGTGGTAATCGCGTGGAGACAAGTAAGTGGTTACAAACGTACCGTTGCGGAATTTGTCCGCCATCTGATAGTTGCCAGCCAACAGTGCTTCAAGGGTATAGCTGTGCCCTTTAGCCTGCAGCAATTTGTCTTCTTCGATGTTGCCTAACTGGTTGATCACGCCGTCAGCGGGCATGACCAGTACGTTTGGATCGGTATTAATCGGGCGAGCATCGTCGCGCAGCGGGCGAACAAAGAAGTCGTTAAAGGTGCGATAGCTGGCGGTGTCCGGCTTTTGCGCCTCTTTCATATCGACCTTGTAATATTTCACGAACAGATCGATAACCAATTTGGTCAGCCATCCCGCTCGTTTGCTCGCACCCCAACCCGCCAGGCGAGTGAGCCATAGTTTCGGCAGAATGTATTGTAGCGAAAGCTTAAATGAGTTTAACAAGGTAGCCTCCAGGCCATAATTTGTTCCCGATCCGGCATGTGGACCGGATCCTGAAAAAAGGGGGACGATTCTAGCGATGCTTAGCTTAGTTGTCAGTTGTCTGTATCAGAAAAGTTTTTACGCGTTTTTACCTGCGCCATGCTTTCCAGGATGCGGTGATAATTTTCAAACCGGGTTTCGGCTATGGCTCCTTTTTCTACAGCCTCACGGATAGCGCAGCCTGGATCGGTATCATGCTTGCAGTCGCGGTATTTGCAATGGCCCAGGTAGTCATGAAATTCGACAAAGCCATGCGTGATTTGTTCCGGCTCCAGATGCCACAGTCCGAACTCACGTACGCCAGGGGAGTCGATAACGTCGCCGCCGTGCGGGAAGTGATACAGGCGAGAGGCCGTGGTAGTGTGCTGTCCAAGACCGGAGTTGTCGGAGACATCGTTGGTCAGGATCTCTTCCTGCAGGCCGAGAAGATTATTGAGCAGGCTGGATTTACCTACGCCCGACTGACCGGCAAAAATGCTGATGCGATCGGTTAATGCTTCTTCAAGTGGTTTCAGGCCGTCTTTAGTACGGCTGGATACCATCAACACCCGATAGCCAATGTCGCGATAGATATCCATCTGTTCGTTAACGAAGGCCATGCCTTCATCATCAAGCAGATCGATCTTATTCAGTACGATAATTGGTTCAACATGTAGCGTTTCGCAGGCTACCAGATATCGGTCGATAATATTGAGTGACAGCTCGGGTAAGATGGCTGAGACAATAACGATCTGGTCGATGTTGGCGGCAATAGGTTTTACCCCGTCGTAAAAGTCGGGACGTGTCAGTACCGAGGTACGATCGTGTACCGCTTCAACGATACCTTTGACATTCACGCCTTCAGCCGCCGCTTTACCCGGGCGCCAGACTACGCGATCGCCAGTAACCAGCGAGCGAATTGTACGGCGGATGTTGCAGCGGTGAATTTCACCGTCAGCAGACTCTACGTCGGCATGCATGCCAAAACGGCTGATAACGATGCCTTCAGCGGTTTCGCCAAAGAGGTTGTCGTCGTAGTCGGGCTTCTCCGTGGACGTTTTAAGACGACGCTGGTGATTGGCGTTCACACGGCGCTGTTGGCCTTTGGAGAGTTTATTCTTACTCAATCGGACTGGCTCCTGGTCGCCCATGATGGGCAAAACATTTATGATACACACAATTTTAGATCAATGTAGTCACACTGAATGTGACGCTGAAGGGTGGAAAATAGCATGAGTGCCAATGAAAACAACCTGATTTGGATCGATCTGGAGATGACAGGTCTGGATCCCGAGCGCGATCGCATTATTGAGATCGCCACGCTGGTGACGGATGCCAACCTGAATATTCTGGCAGAAGGACCGACAATTGCGGTGCACCAGTCCGACGAACAACTGGCATTAATGGATGACTGGAACGTACGTACGCACACCGGTAGCGGGCTGGTGGAACGCGTGAAGGCGAGCACCATGGGCGATCGTGAAGCAGAACTGGCCACGCTGGCTTTTTTGAAAGAGTGGGTTCCGGAAGGGAAATCACCTATCTGTGGCAACAGCATCGGCCAGGATCGTCGTTTCCTGTTTAAATACATGCCGGAGCTGGAGGCGTATTTCCATTATCGCTATCTTGACGTTAGTACGCTCAAAGAACTGGCGCGTCGTTGGAAGCCGGAGATCCTGGCTGGCTTCACCAAGCAGGGAACGCATCAGGCGATGGACGACATTCGTGAATCTGTTGCTGAGCTTGCTTACTATCGCGAACATTTTATTAAGCTTTGATTTTGTTCTCCGGTGGCTTGCGTCACCGGCTTTTTGACGCTAAATTGTTCAGCTTGATTGTAAAGTAATCACTTGAACGAATTTTCGAAAAAAACGTATTCAAGGGGGTTGCAGCTAAACGGATTTCTCGTATAATGCGCCTCCCGTAACGACGCAGAAATGCGAATTACGACAGCAACAAATTTGCGGGAATAGCTCAGTTGGTAGAGCACGACCTTGCCAAGGTCGGGGTCGCGAGTTCGAGTCTCGTTTCCCGCTCCAAAATTTGAAAGTGCTTATTAAGCACAGACGCACCCAAGCGGGAATAGCTCAGTTGGTAGAGCACGACCTTGCCAAGGTCGGGGTCGCGAGTTCGAGTCTCGTTTCCCGCTCCAAAATTTGAAAGTGCTTATAAGCACAGACCACCAATCGCAGTATTTCGAATTGCGACAAGGCGGCAACTGAATGAGTCCTTAGGAGCTTACTGAAGTAAGTGACTCAGGCGAATGAAGGCAGCCAACGCAGTAGCGGTTCGAAAGACGAAGATTATGCGGGAATAGCTCAGTTGGTAGAGCACGACCTTGCCAAGGTCGGGGTCGCGAGTTCGAGTCTCGTTTCCCGCTCCAAATTCTTACCTCAATAAAAATATCCACAACGAATAATCGCGTTGGGGACGTTTTGTTTCGTCATTGACATACTCTTGTAAACAGACTTATCCACAGGTTCGGGTATTATTCCTGGAATGCAAAAAGCTTCGCCGGGTAAATAGTATCATTTTAACTAATTGAAATTATTGACTTAATTATCATTTCAAATTGTTAATGCGATCACTTGACGATTTTTTCCTTCTTGAATATCAATGTGTTTTTATTTTTATACACAAGCTGTGGATGACTTAAGCGTCGCGCGGCAGACCCTTCTCAATGACCCTGACCAAACGTTGTTTCTTCGGTAGCTGCACCTCAACTACGCAGGCATTTCGCTTCTCGATTTGCTGAGCAACCGCCCAGTCTATGTGTTCGTCGAGAAGTGGGTGCTCACCTCTGCGACTTTCCAGCGCGAGAATAACAGCGTCATTCCAGGGAGCATTACCCAACGCAACGGCGATATTTCGCAGCCAGCGCAGGTGGCCAATACGACGAATGGCAGACCCCTCCGTGACTTTTAAAAACCACGCTTCGCTCCAGCTAAACAGCTCTATTAACTCTGGAGCATGAAGCTGCTTGCGCGGGCTGAAGTCATCCTCTGCCGTCAACTGCGAATAGCGATTCCACGGGCAAATAAGCTGGCAATCATCGCAGCCGTAAATTCGATTCCCCATCAAGGGACGAAATTCTTCCGGGATCGGGCCTTCCAGTTCGATAGTGAGATAAGAGATACAGCGGCGCGCATCTACGGTGTAGGGTTCAACGATGGCCCCGGTGGGACAGATTGTCATGCAGGCGACGCATTTCCCGCATCCTTCTTCTGCTGGTTGGTCGACCGGCAAGGGTAAATCGATCAGTAATTCCCCGAGGAAGAAAAATGAACCGGCTTCGCGATTGAGGATTAGTGAGTGCTTACCTGTCCAGCCAAGCCCGGCTTTTTCCGCCAAAGGACGCTCAAGAATGGGCGCAGAATCGACAAAAGGTCTAAAATTCAGCGAAACGCAGTGCTGTTGAATCATCTCTCCCAGCTTTTTTAAGCGGTTACGTAGCAGCTTATGGTAGTCGCGGCCAAGCGCGTAACGGCTGACGTAACCCAGAGAAGGGTTCTTCAACGTGCTGGCAAAGGCCGCTTTGGCAGGAAGATAGTTCATACGTACGCAGATGACACGTAGCGTACCGGGCAATAATTCGTGGGGGCGGGCGCGCATCATGCCGTGACGGGCCATCCAGTCCATCTCGCCGTGGTATTGTTTATCCAGCCAGGCCTGCAGTTTGGGCTCTGCTTCGCTGAGGTCGGTATCGGCAATACCGACTTGCTGAAAGCCAAGCTCCAGCCCCCACTGCTTAATATTTTGCGCTAACTGATTGAGATCGAGGGGCTCTGACATGACGGACCATACAATGAAGAAAAACCCCGCAAGTATACCACACTCCATCTGGCACGCCGATGACATCAGGCGTATGGAGCGAGAGGCGGCAGACAGTTTAGGGCTGACGTTGTATGAGCTGATGCAACGGGCGGGAGAGGCGGCGTTTCAGGTCACCCGCGAGGCCTATCCGAACGCCCAACACTGGCTGGTGCTATGTGGTCACGGCAACAACGGCGGTGATGGTTACGTGGTGGCAAGACTTGCCAAAGCGCAGGGTTTTAATGTTACGTTGCTGGCGCACGAGAGTGATAAACCGCTCCCCGAGGAAGCGCAGCAGGCGCACGACGCCTGGCTTAACGCCGGTGGCGTTATTCATGCTGCTGATATTAACTGGCCAGACAGCGTGGACGTCATTATCGACGCGCTGTCAGGTACTGGCTTAAAAAACGCGCCGCGTGAACCTCTCCCGGCGTTGATCGAACGTGCCAATAGCCACCCAGCCCCTACCATTGCAATCGACATTCCCTCCGGCCTGCTGGCGCAGACGGGGGCGGCGCCGGGGGCAGTCATCAACGCTGCGCATACCGTTACCTTTATTGCGCTCAAGCCAGGTCTGCTCACCGGTAAAGCACGCGATGTCACCGGACGTCTGCATGTTAACGCACTCGGGCTGGACGACTGGCTGGCGGTGCAGAACGCGCCGCTGCAACGTTTTGATGCTCAACAGCTTGCGCACTGGCTAACGCCGCGTCGGCCCACCTCACACAAAGGCTCTCACGGTCGGCTGGTGATTATCGGCGGCGACCACGGCACGGCAGGTGCAATACGTATGGCCGGTGAAGCGGCGTTGCGTGCGGGAGCCGGGCTGGTCAAAGTATTGACGCGCAGTGAGAACATTGCGCCTGTTCTGACTGCCAGACCAGAACTGATGGTCGATGCGCTGACGCCGCAGACTCTGGAAGAGAGCCTGGCATGGGCGGGTGTTGTGGTGATAGGACCAGGGCTTGGTCAGCAGGAGTGGGGCAAAAAAGCGCTGCAAAAAGTAGAGAATTTTCGCAAACCGATGCTCTGGGATGCGGATGCGCTGAACCTGCTGGCAATCAACCCCGATAAACGTCACAATCGCGTGATCACGCCGCATCCAGGTGAAGCCGCGCGACTGCTGGGCTGTTCCATTGCAGAAATTGAAGACGATCGCTTACTTTGCGCACAACGTCTGGTAAAACGGTACGGAGGCGTGGTAGTGCTGAAAGGCGCGGGTACGGTTGTTGCTGCTGAACAAGCTGAGTTAGGTATTATTGATACAGGCAATGCAGGGATGGCCAGCGGCGGAATGGGAGATGTGCTTTCCGGTATTATTGGCGCATTGCTCGGACAGAAGCTTACCCCGTATGATGCAGCATGTGCGGGATGTGTTGCGCACGGAGCGGCTGCGGATGTGCTGGCGGCGCGTTTTGGTACGCGCGGCATGCTGGCGACAGATCTCTTTACCACGCTACAGCGTATTGTTAACCCTGATGTGATTGACGTTTATCATGATGAATCGAGTAATTCCACTACCTGATGAGCAGGCAACTTTAGACCTGGGACTGCGGGTAGCCAAAGCCTGTGACGGCGCGACGGTTATATATTTGTACGGCGACCTGGGGGCGGGTAAAACCACTTTCAGCCGGGGATTTCTGCAGGCGTTAGGTCATAAAGGTAATGTAAAAAGCCCCACCTACACGCTGGTTGAACCCTATTCACTCGATAACTTGATGGTATATCACTTCGATTTATACCGACTTGCGGACCCGGAGGAGCTGGAATTTATGGGGATCCGCGATTATTTTGCCAATGATGCCATCTGCCTGGTGGAATGGCCGCAACAAGGTAAAGGTGTACTGCCAGACCCGGACGTCGAAATACACATTGAATATCAGGCGCAAGGTAGGGAGGCGCGCGTAAGCGCAGTCTCCTCATCGGGTGAATTATTGCTGGCGCGTTTAGCCGAATAACCTTAAGGGTGGCGGGATGATTTATCGCATCAGAAACTGGCTGATGGCAACCCTGGTCCTGCTGTGCGCGCAGGCTGGGGCCGCCAGCCTCTCCGATCTTCAGGTTTCCAATGGCAATCAACAGGCGCGGATTACGCTGAGCTTTATTGGCGAGCCTGAATACGCCGTGAGCCAGGACGGGAAACGCACCGTCGCGCTGGATATAAAACAAACCGGAGTGATTCAGGGATTACCGCTGCTGTTTAGCGGCAATAATCTGGTGAAATCTATCCGCTCCGGTACGCCAAAAGATGCGCAGTCCTTGCGTCTGGTGGTGGATTTAACCGAGAACGGCAAGGCCGAAGCCGTTAAACGACAGAACGGCGGCAATTATACCGTTGTGTTTACCATCAAAGCGGATGCGCCGCCGCCTCCACCTCCCGTGGTTGTTAAGCGTGTTGAAACGCCGGTTGTCGCCCCTCGTCCTGCCGAGCCTGCGCGTAACCCGTTTAAAGCAGAGAACGATCGCACCACGATGGTGACCAACAGTAATACCTCCACACGACCTGCGGCGCGCGCCAGCACCGGCAGCGGTGAAAAAGTGGTTATTGCCATTGATGCCGGACACGGCGGGCAGGATCCGGGGGCGATTGGCCCTGGCGGCACGCGTGAGAAAAACGTCACGATTGCCGTGGCGCGTAAACTGCGCAGCTTGCTCAATGATGACCCAATGTTTAAAGGCGTACTCACCCGTGATGGCGATTACTTTATCTCGGTGATGGGGCGTTCAGACGTCGCACGTAAACAAAATGCCAATTTCCTGGTTTCTATTCACGCGGATGCCGCGCCAAACCGTGATGCCACAGGTGCTTCCGTTTGGGTGTTGTCGAACCGTCGGGCGAACAGTGAGATGGCCGGCTGGCTGGAACAGCATGAAAAACAATCGGAGCTGTTGGGCGGCGCGGGCGATGTGCTGGCAAACAGCCAGTCCGATCCTTATCTCAGCCAGGCCGTACTGGATCTGCAGTTCGGTCATTCGCAGCGCGTCGGGTATGATGTGGCGACCAGCATGATCGGCCAGTTAGAACGTATTGGTTCGATGCATAAGCGCCGTCCGGAACACGCCAGTCTTGGCGTACTGCGTTCGCCTGATATCCCGTCTGTGCTGGTTGAAACCGGCTTTATCAGTAACAACAGCGAAGAACGTCTGTTGGCGAGCGATGATTACCAGCAGCAACTGGCTGAGGCGATATACAAAGGATTGCGTAACTATTTCCAGGCGCACCCGATGCAAACCGGACCGCAGGGCGCGCCGGCGCAAACCGCCAGCGCCATATCGCCGGGTAACACGTTAACAAATTAAGGATTAGCCATGCCGATTCAGGTTCTACCGCCACAGCTGGCGAACCAGATTGCCGCAGGCGAGGTGGTAGAACGGCCTGCGTCAGTGGTGAAAGAGCTGGTGGAAAACAGCATCGATGCCGGTGCGACGCGCATTGATATCGATATTGAGCGCGGCGGCGCGAAGCTTATCCGTATTCGTGACAACGGCTGCGGGATTAAAAAAGACGAGCTGGCGCTGGCGCTGGCGCGTCATGCCACCAGTAAAATAGCCTCGCTTGACGATCTTGAGGCCATCGTTAGCCTCGGATTTCGTGGCGAAGCGCTGGCAAGTATCAGCTCCGTGTCTCGTTTAACCCTGACGTCGCGCACACAAGAGCAGCCTGAGGCCTGGCAAGCCTATGCTGAAGGGCGCGACATGGATGTGACGGTAAAACCTGCTGCGCATCCAGTGGGAACCACACTGGAGGTGTTAGATCTGTTCTACAACACCCCGGCGCGGCGCAAATTTATGCGCACCGAGAAAACTGAATTTAATCATATCGACGAGATTATTCGCCGCATTGCGCTGGCGCGTTTTGATGTGACGATTAATTTGTCTCACAACGGCAAAGTGGTGCGTCAGTACCGGGCAGTGGCCGCGGATGGGCAGAAAGAGCGCCGGCTGGGCGCGATTTGCGGCACGCCGTTTCTGGAGCATGCGCTGGCGATTGAATGGCAGCATGGTGATTTGACGCTGCGCGGCTGGGTGGCCGATCCTAACCACACAACGGCGGCACTGGCAGAAATACAGTACTGTTATGTGAATGGTCGGATGATGCGAGATCGGCTGATCAACCATGCTATCCGCCAGGCCTGTGAAGATAAGCTGGGAGCCGATCAACAACCCGCTTTTGTGCTGTATCTGGAAATCGATCCGCATCAAGTGGATGTCAACGTACACCCAGCTAAACATGAGGTCCGTTTCCATCAATCCCGCCTGGTGCACGATTTTATTTACCAGGGCGTGTTGAGCGTCCTGCAACAGCAGCTTGAAACGCCGCTGCCGTTGGCTGATGACGACGAACCCGCTCCAAGGCACATTCCGGAAAACCGCGTTGCTGCCGGACGTAACCATTTTGCCGAGCCGGCTCCCGCGCGTGAACCTGCGACACCGCAGTACTCAGCTGTCGCTGGAAACGGCAGTAGTGGCGCAGGCCGTCAGGCGGGGGCCAGTTGGCCTCATGCCCAACCCGGATACCAAAAGCAGCAGGGCGAAATTTATCAGAAACTGATGCAGACGCCGGCTCCAACGCGTAAAACGCCGGTCTCTGAAACATCATCGGTACCTCTGAGTGGCAGTAGTCAGGGCTTTGGCCGGGTGCTAACGATTGTCGGTGCAGACTGCGCGTTACTCGAGTGCGATGGCCATATTCGGTTGCTGGCATTACCGGTGGCTGAGCGTTGGCTGCGTCAGGCGCAATTAACGCCGGACCAGGGGACCGTTTGCGCCCAGCCGTTGCTGATCCCTTTACGTTTAAAAGTCAACGCCGATGAAAAAGCGGCGCTGCAAAAAGGACAGAGCCAACTGGCTGAGCTGGGCATTGAATTTCAACTGGATGCGCAGCATGTGACCATCCGGGCGGTGCCTTTACCCTTACGCCAACAAAATTTACAAATCTTGATTCCTGAACTGATAGGCTACCTGGCGCAGCAATCCGTATTCGAGCCGGGCAATATTGCGCAGTGGATCGCACGTAACCTGATTAGCGAGCATCCACAGTGGAGTATGGCACAGGCGATTACGCTGTTAGCGGATGTTGAGCGGCTCTGCCCACAACTCGTGAAGGCACCGCCGGGCGGTCTGTTACAACCTGTTGATTTACATTCGGTAATGAATGCCCTGAAACATGAGTGATACCCGTAAGGCGAGCCTGCCAAAGGCGATTTTTTTGATGGGGCCAACGGCCTCCGGTAAAACGGCACTCGCAATTGAATTGCGTAAAGTTTTGCCCATAGAGTTGATAAGCGTTGATTCCGCCCTTATTTACAAGGGGATGGATATCGGTACAGCCAAGCCCGATGCAGATGAATTACAGGCCGCGCCGCACCGATTACTGGATATTCGCGATCCGTCGCAAGCGTACTCCGCTGCGGATTTTCGTCGCGATGCGTTAGCCGAGATGGCCGACATCACCGCCGCGGGGCGTATCCCGTTGCTGGTGGGCGGCACAATGTTATATTTCAAAGCCTTGCTTGAAGGGCTGTCGCCGTTACCGTCGGCGGACCCGGAAGTCAGGGCCAGAATTGAGCAGCAGGCGGCAGAGCAGGGTTGGGACGCGTTACACCGACAGCTTCAGGACATCGATCCGGTGGCTGCGGCGCGTATTCATCCAAATGATCCGCAAAGACTTTCCCGGGCACTGGAAGTTTTTTTCATTTCGGGTAAAACTTTAACGGAGCTGACGCAAACGTCAGGAGATGCTTTGCCGTATCAGGTGCATCAGTTTGCAATCGCCCCGGCGAGCCGTGAACTGCTCCATCAGCGAATTGAGCAGCGTTTTCATCAGATGTTAGCTTCAGGTTTTGAAGCAGAAGTCCGGGCGCTTTTTGCCCGTGGAGATTTGCATACGGATTTGCCTTCCATTCGTTGTGTAGGGTATCGCCAGATGTGGTCATACATTGAAGGTGAAATTTCATACGATGAAATGGTTTATAGAGGTGTTTGCGCCACGAGGCAGTTGGCGAAGCGACAGGTAACCTGGTTGCGTGGTTGGGAAGGGGTGCACTGGCTTGACAGTGAAAAGCCTGACCAGGCGCGAAACGAAGTATTACAGGTTGTTGGTGCTATCGCGAACTGAATGTGTACAATTGAAACGTATCGTGCGCAATTTTTCAGAATCGAAAGGTTCAAAGTACAAATAAGCATATAAGGAAAAGAGAGAATGGCTAAGGGGCAATCTTTACAAGATCCGTTCCTGAACGCATTGCGTCGGGAACGTGTTCCAGTTTCTATTTATTTGGTGAATGGTATTAAGCTGCAAGGTCAAATCGAGTCTTTTGATCAGTTCGTGATCCTGTTGAAAAACACGGTCAGCCAGATGGTTTATAAGCACGCGATTTCTACTGTTGTCCCGTCTCGTCCGGTTTCTCATCACAGCAATAATGCCACCGGCGGCACTGGCAGCAACTACCATCACGGTAGCAACGCGCAAGGTTCATCTGCGCAACAGGACAGCGAAGAAACCGAATAAGGTTATTAGCTGTTTTACATACGGGGAGCCAGCGATCCTGCGTTCCCCGTTGATTTATATTAAGGGGTTGACGCTTGTTTGACCGTTATGATGCCGGTGAGCAGGCGGTACTGGTACACATCTATTTTTCGCAAGACAAAGATATGGAAGACCTCCAGGAGTTTGAATCTCTGGTTTCTTCCGCCGGTGTCGAAGCAATGCAGGTGATTACCGGGAGCCGTAAAGCACCGCACCCGAAGTATTTTGTTGGTGAAGGTAAGGCAATCGAAATTGCCGAAGCCGTAAAAGCGACTGGCGCTGCGGTGGTGATTTTTGATCATGCTCTGAGCCCCGCCCAGGAACGTAACCTGGAACAGTTGTGCCAGTGTCTTGTTATCGACAGGACCGGTCTTATTTTAGATATTTTTGCCCAGCGTGCGCGCACCCATGAGGGTAAGTTGCAGGTTGAGCTGGCGCAGTTGCGCCATATGGCTACGCGTCTGGTCCGTGGCTGGACCCACCTTGAAAGGCAAAAGGGCGGGATTGGTTTGCGTGGTCCGGGTGAAACCCAGCTCGAAACCGACCGTCGTTTGCTGCGTAATCGCATTTTGCAAATACAGTCGCGCCTGGAAAAAGTTGAAAAGCAACGTGAGCAGGGGCGGCAGTCGCGCAAGAAAGCGGATGTTCCAACCGTATCACTGGTGGGATATACCAACGCCGGAAAATCCACCCTGTTCAACCAGATCACCGAAGCCCGGGTTTATGCAGCGGACCAGCTGTTTGCGACCCTGGACCCAACGCTGCGCCGCATAGACGTGGCGGACGTGGGGGAGACCGTGCTGGCGGATACCGTAGGGTTTATCCGCCATTTGCCGCACGACCTGGTGGCGGCATTTAAAGCCACCTTGCAGGAAACACGTCAGGCGACATTGCTGCTGCACGTTATTGATGCTGCAGATTTTCGTGTGCAGGAAAACATCGAGGCAGTCGACACGGTGCTCGAAGAGATCGATGCGCATGAGATCCCGACCCTGCTGGTGATGAATAAAATCGATATGTTGGATGACTTTGAGCCGCGTATCGATAGAGATGAAGAGAATAAACCCATTCGCGTTTGGGTATCAGCGCAAACGGGGATTGGTATACCACAACTTTTTCAGGCTTTGACTGAGCGACTTTCCGGTGAGGTGGCGCAGCATACGTTGCGTTTGCCGCCGCAGGAAGGGCGTTTGAGAAGCCGGTTTTATCAACTTCAGGCAATAGAAAAAGAGTGGATGGAGGAAGACGGCAGCGTAGGTCTGCAGGTTCGTATGCCGATCGTAGACTGGCGTCGCCTCTGTAAACAAGAACCGGCACTGGAAGACTATGTTGTCTGATCTGACGGATATGGCCTGAAGATTTTTTCGCCTCTATACCTTGTGGATTTTGTGCGGCAGGAAGGCGGCAAGTCCTGAAATCTCCAGGAGCATAGTCAACTATGTGACTGGAGTTGAGGGACGCAGCCAACGCATCGGCAGCGCAAAAGACGCAGGTATAGCATCGCATAACAAATATGGAGCACAAAAATGGCGTGGAATCAGCCCGGTAATAACGGACAAGACCGCGACCCCTGGGGAAGCAGCAAACCTGGCGGCAACCCTGAGGGAAATGGAAACAAAGGTGGTCGCGAGCAGGGACCTCCCGATCTGGACGATATCTTCCGCAAACTGAGTAAAAAGCTCGGTGGTCTGGGTGGCGGTAAAGGTACTGGTTCTGGCGGCGGTAGTTCATCTCAAGGCCCGCGTCCGCAACTGGGCGGTCGAGTCTTTACTATCGCAGCGGCCGCCATCGTCATTATCTGGGCGGCTAGCGGTTTCTATACCATTAAAGAAGCGGAACGTGGCGTGGTGACACGCTTCGGTAAATTCAGCCATTTGGTTGAACCGGGTCTGAACTGGAAACCGACCTTTATCGATGAAGTGACACCGGTCAACGTTGAAGCCGTGCGTGAACTTGCCGCATCCGGCGTTATGCTGACCTCTGACGAAAACGTCGTGCGCGTCGAAATGAACGTACAGTACCGCGTGACCGATCCGCAGCGTTACCTGTTTAGCGTAACCAGTGCGGATGACAGTCTGCGTCAGGCAACTGACAGTGCCCTGCGTGGGGTTATCGGTAAATACACCATGGACCGTATCCTGACCGAAGGGCGTACCGTTATTCGTAGCGATACCCAGCGTGAACTGGAAGAAACGATCCGTCCGTACAACATGGGTATCACCTTGCTGGACGTCAACTTCCAGGCTGCACGTCCGCCGGAAGAAGTAAAAGCCGCGTTTGACGATGCTATCGCAGCACGTGAAAACGAACAGCAGTACATCCGTGAAGCAGAAGCGTACACCAACGAAGTTCAGCCGCGTGCAAACGGTCAGGCTCAGCGTATTCTGGAAGAAGCGCGTGCGTATAAGACTCAGACCATCCTGGAAGCACAGGGTGAAGTGGCTCGCTTCGCAAAAATTCTGCCGGAATATAAAGCCGCACCGCAAATTACCCGCGAGCGTCTGTATATCGAAACCATGGAAAAAGTGCTGAGCAATACCCGCAAAGTCCTGGTTAACGATAAAGGCAGCAATCTGATGGTTCTGCCGCTGGATCAAATGCTGAAAGGTGGTAGTGCGCCAGCAGCAAAGACTGACAGCAGTTCAAACCTGTTGCGTCTGCCGCCAGCAACGACTTCCAGCACTGGAGCAAGCAATACATCGTCCACCAGTCAGGGCGATATTATGGACCAACGCCGCGCGAATGCGCAGCGTAACGACTACCAGCGTCAGGGGGAATAACGATGCGTAAGTCAGTTATTGCGATTATCATCATCGTTCTGGTAGTTCTGTTCATGTCTGTCTTTGTGGTCAAAGAAGGCGAGCGCGGTATTACTCTGCGCTTTGGTAAAGTTCTGCGTGACGATGAAAACAAGCCGCTGGTCGTTGCACCAGGCCTGCACTTCAAGATTCCGTTTATTGAATCTGTGAAGATGCTCGATGCGCGTATTCAGACCATGGACAACCAGGCCGATCGCTTTGTTACCAAAGAGAAGAAAGACCTGATTGTTGACTCCTACATCAAGTGGCGCATCAGTGACTTTAGCCGTTACTACCTGGCAACGGGCGGTGGCGATGTTTCTCAGGCGGAAGTCCTGCTGAAACGTAAGTTCTCTGACCGTCTGCGTTCTGAAATTGGTCGTCTGGACGTGAAGGACATCGTTACCGATTCCCGCGGTCGTCTGACCCTGGAAGTTCGTGACGCGCTGAACTCCGGTTCTGCTGGCACGGAAGATGAAGTGGCGACTCCGGCAGCAGATAGCGCGATTGCCGAAGCGGCTGAACGTGTTCAGGCTGAAACGAACGGTAAAGTACCGGTCATCAACCCGAACAGTATGGCGGCATTGGGCATCGAAGTGGTTGACGTGCGTATTAAGCAAATCAACCTGCCTGCTGAAGTGTCCGAGGCTATCTACAACCGTATGCGCGCTGAGCGTGAAGCCGTAGCGCGTCGCCATCGTTCACAAGGCCAGGAAGAGGCGGAAAAACTGCGTGCAACGGCGGACTATGAAGTCACTAAAACGCTGGCAGAATCTGAGCGTCAGGGTCGTATCATGCGCGGTGAAGGCGATGCAGAAGCCGCTAAGCTGTTTGCCGATGCGTTTAGTCAGGATCCTGACTTCTACGCCTTCATCCGTAGCCTGCGTGCTTACGAGAAGAGCTTCGAAGGCAACCAGGACGTGATGGTCATGAGTCCGGACAGCGATTTCTTCCGCTACATGAAGACACCGAGTTCCGCGACACGCTAATCGCGTTCCAGCGGTTTTAAAGCAGCAAAACCACCGGCATCTCCAGGGATGCGGTGGTTTTCTTTTTATATAAGGGCGATGGATGAATTCAACAATTTTGCTGGCGCTCGCGCTGGTTTTGGTGCTGGAAGGGCTGGGTCCGATGCTTTATCCCAGCGCATGGAAGAAAATGATCTCTGCAATGGCGCAACTTCCCGAAAATATTTTGCGTCGTTTTGGTGGCGGTCTTGTGGTTGCGGGCGTTGTGGTCTACTACATGTTGAGGAAAACGATTGGCTGATTAATTAGTAGACTAATTTGCGGATTTTCGCATGCAAAAAGTGCTGTATATCTGAAAAAGCGGTGGTAGAATCCATTTTTAAGCAAACGGTGATTTTGAAAAATGGGTAACAACGTCGTCGTACTGGGCACCCAATGGGGTGACGAAGGTAAAGGGAAGATCGTCGATCTTCTGACTGAACGGGCTAAATATGTTGTGCGCTACCAGGGTGGTCACAACGCAGGCCATACTCTCGTAATCAACGGTGAAAAAACCGTCCTCCATCTTATTCCATCAGGTATTCTTCGCGAGAATGTCATCAGCATCATCGGTAACGGTGTTGTTCTGTCTCCGTCCGCGCTGATGAAAGAAATGAAAGGACTGGAAGATCGTGGTATCCCGGTTCGCGAGCGCCTGCTGCTGTCTGAAGCTTGTCCGCTGATCCTTGATTATCACGTTGCGTTGGATAACGCTCGTGAGAAAGCTCGTGGCGAGAAAGCGATCGGTACTACCGGTCGTGGTATCGGTCCGGCTTATGAAGACAAAGTAGCTCGTCGCGGTCTGCGTGTTGGCGATCTGTTTGATAAAGCAACCTTCGCTGAAAAACTGAAAGAAGTGATGGAATATCACAACTTCCAGCTGGTGAATTTCTATAAAGTTGAAGCAGTTGACTACCAGAAAGTGCTGGATGATGTGATGGCTATCGCCGACATCCTGACCTCGATGGTTGTTGATGTTTCCGATCTGCTGGACCAGGCGCGTAAGCGTGGCGATTTCGTCATGTTTGAAGGTGCGCAGGGTACGCTGCTGGATATCGACCACGGTACCTATCCGTACGTAACGTCCTCCAACACCACCGCAGGTGGCGTGGCAACCGGCTCCGGCCTGGGCCCACGTTATGTGGACTACGTTCTGGGTATCATCAAAGCTTACTCTACTCGTGTAGGTGCGGGTCCGTTCCCGACTGAACTGTTTGATGACGTTGGCGAGTTCCTGTGCAAACAAGGTAACGAGTATGGTGCGACCACCGGTCGTCGTCGTCGTACCGGCTGGCTGGACTCCGTTGCTGTACGCCGTGCAGTACAGATTAACTCCCTGTCTGGCTTCTGCCTGACCAAACTGGACGTACTGGACGGTTTGAAAGAGGTGAAAATCTGTGTCGCTTACCGAATGCCGGATGGCCGTGAAGTAACGACTACTCCGCTGGCAGCAGACGACTGGAAAGGTATCGAGCCGATTTACGAAACCATGCCGGGCTGGTCTGAATCTACCTTCGGCGTGAAGGAACGTAGCGGTCTGCCGCAGGCTGCACTGAACTACATCAAGCGTATTGAAGAACTGACCGGTGTGCCGATTGATATTATCTCAACTGGCCCAGACCGTACTGAAACCATGATCCTGCGCGACCCGTTCGACGCATAATTCTGGTTATAGCGTGGCGTCGAATGGCGCTGCGCTTGCAATATCTCAAGCCGGATAAGGTGCTTTGCATCAGAATCCGGCTTAAAATCACGTAAGTTCCTCGCTTTTTTCCTTCCCGAACTGAAATAAATTAGCGACCTGGCTGGTGGCTGGTTTATCATCAATATAATTAATACCACCAGGTTTATCCGTTTTATCCCTTTTCCTGAGGTTGATGTGCAGTTAACAAGTTTCACCGATTACGGATTACGTGCGCTAATCTACATGGCGTCACTTCCCGAAGGACGTATGACCAGTATTTCTGAGGTGACAGAAGTCTACGGCGTGTCCCGTAATCATATGGTCAAAATAATCAATCAACTTAGCCGGGCGGGCTTTGTTACTGCTATTCGAGGAAAAAATGGCGGTATCCGCTTGGGTAAACCCGCTAAGGATATTGGTATTGGTGATGTGGTTCGCGAGCTGGAACCCTTATCGTTGGTCAACTGTAGCAGCGAGTTTTGCCACATTACCCCGGCCTGTCGACTCAAACAGGCGCTTTCTAAGGCAGTGCAAAGTTTTCTCACGGAGCTGGACAACTACACACTTGCTGATTTGGTTGAAGAGAATCAACCGCTTTATAAATTATTGCTGGTGGAGTAATGAAGTCCAAAGTATTTCGCGTCGCATCGCGGCGGCAACTGAGCGAGTCGCCAGGAGCTTACAAAAGTAAGTGACTGGTGGGAGCAAAGGCAGCCAACAAAGAGGCGTCGTGAAAGACGAAGGAATTCCATCAGAGCTGACAATGGAGGAACCTCAATGTCACAAGATCCTTTCCAGGAACGCGAAGCTGAAAAATACGCGAATCCTATCCCAAGCCGGGAATTTATCCTCGAACATTTAACTAAACGTGAAAAACCGGCCAACCGTGATGAGCTGGCCGCTGAACTCAACATTGAAGGTGAAGAGCAGCAGGAAGCACTGCGCCGCCGTCTGCGCGCGATGGAGCGTGACGGACAACTGGTCTTCACCCGTCGTCAGTGCTATGCGCTGCCGGAGCGTCTCGACCTGCTGAAAGGTACCGTTATTGGCCACCGTGATGGCTACGGCTTTCTGCGCGTTGAAGGCCGCAAAGATGACCTGTACCTGTCCAGCGAGCAGATGAAAACCTGCATTCATGGCGATCAGGTGCTGGCGCAGCCGCTGGGCGCGGACCGTAAAGGTCGTCGCGAAGCGCGTATTGTGCGCGTACTGGTGCCAAAAACCAGCCAAATTGTCGGTCGCTACTTCACCGATGCTGGCGTTGGGTTTGTCGTCCCTGACGACAGCCGTCTGAGTTTCGATATCCTGATCCCGCCGGAAGAGGTGATGGGCGCTCGTATGGGCTTTGTGGTCGTCGTTGAACTGACCCAACGTCCGACTCGCCGCACCAAAGCGGTGGGTAAAATTGTAGAAGTGCTGGGTGACAACATGGGAACCAGCATGGCCGTTGATATGGCCCTGCGTACTCATGAAATCCCATATATCTGGCCGCAGGCTGTTGAGAAACAGGTCGCCGGACTGAAAGAAGAAGTACCGGAAGAGGCGAAAATAGGACGTGTCGATCTGCGCGACCTGCCGCTGGTGACTATCGATGGCGAAGATGCGCGTGACTTCGACGATGCGGTTTACTGCGAGAAGAAACGCGGCGGCGGCTGGCGTTTATGGGTGGCGATTGCCGACGTAAGCTATTACGTTCGCCCGCCGACTCCGCTGGACCAGGAAGCCCGCAGCCGTGGCACATCCGTTTACTTCCCGTCGCAGGTTGTCCCGATGCTGCCGGAAGTGCTTTCTAATGGATTGTGTTCGCTCAACCCGCAGGTGGACAGGTTGTGTATGGTCTGTGAAATGACCATTTCGTCGAAAGGCCGTTTAACCGGCTTTAAATTCTACGAAGCGGTCATGAGTTCCCATGCACGTCTGACCTACACCAAGGTCTGGCACATGCTGCAGGGCGACCAGGAGCTGCGTGAGCAGTACGCACCGCTGGTCAAACACATTGAAGAGCTGCATAACCTCTACAAAGTGCTGGATAAAGCCCGCGAAGAGCGCGGCGGTATCTCGTTTGAAAGTGAAGAGGCGAAGTTTATCTTCAATGCTGAACGCCGTATTGAGCGTATTGAGCAGACGCAGCGTAACGACGCGCACAAGCTGATTGAAGAGTGCATGATCATGGCGAACATCTCAGCGGCGCGATTCGTTGAGAAAGCCAAAGAGCCCGCGCTGTTCCGTATTCACGATAAGCCGACGACCGAAGCGATTAACTCGTTCCGTTCCGTCCTGGCAGAGCTGGGACTGGAGCTGCCAGGTGGCAACAAACCTGAGCCGCGCGATTACGCTGAACTGCTGGAGTCGATTGCTGACCGTCCTGACGCAGAAATGCTGCAAACCATGCTGCTGCGTTCGATGAAGCAGGCGATTTACGATCCGGAAAACCGTGGTCACTTCGGCCTGGCGCTGCAATCTTATGCACACTTTACTTCACCGATCCGTCGTTACCCGGATCTCTCCTTGCACCGGGCGATTAAGTATCTGCTGGCGCAGGAGCAGGGTCATAAAGGCAACACCACGGAAACGGGTGGCTACCATTATTCGATGGAAGAGATGCTGCAACTGGGTCAGCACTGTTCGATGGCCGAGCGCCGTGCTGACGAAGCCACGCGCGATGTCTCTGACTGGTTGAAGTGCGACTTCATGCTGGATCAGGTAGGGAATGTCTTCAAAGGCGTGATCGCCAGCGTCACCGGATTTGGCTTCTTTGTCCGTCTTGATGAGTTGTTTATCGACGGTCTGGTGCATGTCTCCTCCCTGGATAACGACTACTATCGTTTCGACCAGGTTGGGCAGCGCCTGACGGGGGAATCCAGCGGTCAGATGTATCGCCTGGGCGATCGCGTGGAAGTTCGCGTGGAAGCAGTCAACATGGACGAGCGTAAGATCGACTTTAGCTTGATCTCCAGCGAACGTACGCCGCGTAATGAAGGTAAAACTGCGCGCGAAAAAGCCAAAAAAAGCGATGCGGGTAAAAATACCGGTAAACGTCGTCAGATGGGCAAAAAGGTGAATTTCGAGCCGGACAGCGCTTTCCGCGGCGAGAAAAAAGGCAGAGCCAAACCTCAGGCGGAAAAGAATGCGGCTGAGAAGAAAGGCGACAAAAAAGCGAAAAAGCCATCGGCAAAAACGCTTAAAATTGCTGCCGCCACCAAAGCTAAACGTGCGGCGAAAAAGAAAGTCGCACAATAACTGCCATAAACAGTAAGTCGGGCAATCTCGTGTTGCCCGCGTTATGCATAAACTATTAACGAGTACATTCATGAGTGAAATGATTTACGGCATCCATGCGGTGCAGGCTCTGCTGGAACGTGCGCCTGAGCGCTTCCAGGACGTCTTTATTCTCAAAGGTCGTGAAGATAAACGCCTGCTGCCGCTGATCCACGCACTGGAAGCACAGGGTGTTGTCATTCAACTGGCTAACCGTCAGTTTCTGGATGAGAAAAGCGAGGGTGCGGTACATCAGGGGATTATTGCTCGCGTGAAGCCGGGCCGTCAGTATCAGGAAAACGATCTGCCGGATCTGATTGCTACGCTCGATCAGCCGTTCTTTTTGATCCTCGATGGCGTCACCGACCCGCATAACCTGGGGGCATGCCTGCGTAGCGCCGATGCTGCTGGCGTACATGCTGTAATCGTACCGAAGGATCGTTCCGCTCAGTTGAATGCTACGGCGAAAAAAGTGGCCTGCGGTGCGGCAGAAAGCGTACCGCTGATCCGCGTGACCAACCTGGCGCGCACCATGCGTATGCTGCAGGAAGAGAATATCTGGATCGTCGGAACCGCTGGCGAAGCCGACCATACTCTCTACCAGAGCAAAATGACCGGACGTCTGGCGCTGGTGATGGGAGCAGAAGGTGAAGGTATGCGCCGTCTGACCCGTGAACACTGTGACGAACTGATCAGTATCCCGATGGCAGGTAGCGTTTCGTCGCTGAACGTTTCAGTTGCGACGGGCATCTGCCTGTTTGAAGCAGTCCGTCAGCGCAGCTAAACTATCTCCCTGATTTCTCTCTTCTCTCGAGCCATCTTTCGGGATGGCTTTTTTGTGACCGTTGTCCCATGCGTTCTCTCTGCTGCCTGACCATACTTAAAGCGACGGCCATTGACGGAGGGAGACACAATGCACTGGCAAACGCATACCGTTTTTAACCAACCTGTACCGCTCAATAACAGTAACTTATATTTGTCCGACGGCGCGCTGTGCGAAGCGGTTATCCGTGAAGGCGCTGGCTGGGATAGCGATCTTCTCGCCAGTATTGGTCAGCAGCTAGGGACTGCCGAGTCGCTCGAACTGGGTCGTCTGGCCAATGCTTTTCCACCTGAACTATTGCGCTACGACCCGCAGGGGCAGCGGCTGGATGATGTGCGTTTTCATCCTGCCTGGCATTTGCTGATGCAGGGATTGTGCGCCAACCGCGTACATAATCTGGCCTGGGAAGAAGACGCGAGGCAGGGAACATTTGTTGCCCGGGCGGCGCGTTTCATGCTGCATGCGCAGGTTGAAGCAGGCACTTTGTGTCCGGTGACCATGACGTTTGCCGCCACGCCGCTGTTACTTCAAATGTTACCCGCCCCCTTTCACGACTGGCTGACGCCGCTGCTAAGCGATCGTTATGACTCGCATTTACTGCCCGGAGGGCAAAAGCGCGGGCTACTGATTGGTATGGGTATGACCGAAAAACAGGGTGGTTCAGATGTGCTGAGCAATACCACTCAGGCAGAACGTCTTGTCGACGGCTCGTATCGGCTGGTGGGACATAAGTGGTTTTTCTCCGTGCCGCAAAGCGATGCCCATTTGGTGCTGGCCCAGGCAAAGGGCGGCTTATCCTGCTTTTTTGTACCGCGATTTTTACCTGATGGGCAGCGTAATGCCATCCGTCTTGAACGACTGAAAGATAAGTTAGGCAACCGCTCCAACGCCAGCTGCGAGGTTGAATTCCACGATGCGATTGGCTGGCTATTGGGCGAAGAAGGGGAAGGCATCCGCCATATCCTGAAGATGGGCGGGATGACGCGTTTTGACTGCGCGCTCGGCAGTCACGGCATGATGCGACGTGCTTTTTCCGTCGCGATTTATCATGCGCACCAGCGACAGGTTTTTGGCAAGTCATTGATTGAACAGCCGATGATGCGTCAGGTATTAGGTCGGATGGCGCTCCAACTGGAAGGTCAAACGGCGCTACTGTTTCGACTGGCGCGGGCCTGGGACCGTCGTGCTGATGCCAAAGAAGCGCTGTGGGCCAGGTTGTTCACGCCAGCAGCGAAATTCTCCGTTTGCAAGGTCGGTATGCCGTTTGTGGCTGAGGCGATGGAAGTGCTGGGCGGGATTGGCTATTGCGAGGAGAGTGAGCTGTCGCGCCTGTATCGTGAGATGCCGGTAAACAGTATCTGGGAAGGCTCCGGCAACATTATGTGCCTTGATGTATTGCGGGTACTGACAAAACAACCCGGCATCTACGATATGCTCAGCGAAGCCTTTGCGGAGGTAAAGGGGCAGGATCGACATTACGATCGGATGGTGCGTCAGCTACAGCAGCGTTTACGTAAACCCAGTGAGGCATTGGGACGAGAGATTACGCAGCAGCTTTTCCTGCTCGGTTGCGGGGCGCAGATGTTGCGTTATTCTTCCCCGCCAGTGGCGCAGGCCTGGTGCCAAATGATGCTTGATACGCGGGGTGGACTACGATTGTCTGAACAGGTGCTGAACGATTTGCTCCTGCGGGCAACGGGGGGGTTACGGTAATAACTTGCCTGATGGCGACGCGGGTGCGTCTTATCATGCCTACGCTCAGTCCAGGTCAGATAAGTTTACGCCATCCGGCAATCTGTTATGCATAAAGTATGGCCTGTACGCGCCAGTTGTCGGGCTGCTGGTCTTCGTACATCTGAATGATCCGATACCATGAGGCACCTTGTTCATCCGCTTTTAACGCGATTACACGTTCTACATCCTGCGGATTCCCTGCAATGTTACTGACAGAGATCAGGCCAATTTCGTTCAGGCCAGTAACGCAGTCAGCACTGGCGAATTCGGCAGACTGCGCCGTAGTGCCTGCCAGTCCAGCAGAAAGCAGCAGTGAGGATAAGGCAAGAGATTGTTTCATCGTCAGCTCCATTATTCGTACCCCTACACACGGCAGGGCATTCCATCGCGATAATAAACCTCAAGCTTCCTGCTGTTGGTTTATTGTGCACAGGTAAACGCATAGAGGCGCAAAGCAATGTAAAGCTGACTAAATTTCAACCCAATGTTATTTACGATACAAAATTGCCTGTGAATACCATTGGCCTGTCACGATGGTTTCATCCACTAATAAAACCACGTAGTAATCAGCTTTAGCCGCGACGGCTTTGGCACGGATCTCTGCCAGCGCATCATCCGGAGAGCCTCTTACCAGCGCGCTAACCGTCCCTAATCGCTGTAACCCATTACTCTGGTCACGGCGGATCTCCTGCGGGTGGTCGGCAACGGGCGGTGCGGGTTGCGGCGTTCCCTGTAGCACGCTACAGGCGCTTAAAAACATAACCAGCAACAAAGAGGCAAACCGACGCATAACTCTATCTCGTTTCCTGATAGCCATAGTGTAGTGCCTTATTAATTTCCCTTTAGGGGAATGTTCCCGAATTGTTATCTCTCACGCGATTTTCGAATGAAAATGTTGCGAAAGCGTAACCCAGTTCTCAACATTATGAATCATTGCCGAACACATTCGCTTGCGTTAAGTATTGCTGCATGGCATACCAGAAAAAAAGGGGCAACAAATGATAGAAATTGAGACACGACAGTTAGCTGGTATCCCTGTCCTGCACGCCGTTCCGGCTGGTAAACGCGAATGTTCACTCCCTTGTATTCTCTTTTATCACGGGTTTACATCTTCAAGTCTGGTCTACAGTTATTTTGCTGTTGCGCTGGCTCAGACCGGATTTCGCGTCGTCATGCCAGATGCGCCCGAACATGGCGCCCGCTTTAAAGGTAATGCTCAGGAGCGAATGTTCCGCTTCTGGCATATATTGCAGCAAAACATGCAGGAGTTTACGACGTTACGTGCGGCTCTGGTGGCAGAAAATTGGCTTTCAGATGAGCGGCTTGCCGTCGGTGGGGCATCGATGGGGGGAATGACTGCATTGGGCATAATGGCGCGCCATCCTGAGGTTAAATGTGTAGCCAGCCTGATGGGCTCAGGCTATTTTACCCGGCTTGCGCAGACGCTTTTTCCTCCTTTACAGGTTCAGACCCCAGAGCAACAGGCGGAGTTTGATGCCGTTATCGCCCCGCTTGCCGAATGGGATGTTACGCATCAGTTGCCACGCCTTGCCGACAGGCCGTTGCTGCTGTGGCATGGACAGGATGATGATGTTGTACCGGCTGTTGAAACCTTCCGCTTACAGCAAGCGCTGATTCAGGCAGGTTTGGACAACAATCTGACCTGCCTGTGGGAAGCGGGCGTACGGCATCGCATCACGCCAGAAGCGTTGGCCGCAACAGTGACGTTTTTCCGCCAGCACCTTTAAACGCGCATAATGCTCACGCCCTGAGCTTCAAGCTGTTGCAGAATCTCAGGGTTTGCATTTTTGCCGGTAATGAGCATATCGATTTGATCGGCGCGACTGAACAGCATTCCCGCACGTTCACCGACTTTACTGCTATCGACCAGCACCACCAGTTTTCCCACCACGTTAAGCATCTTCTGCTCGGCCATCGCGGTCAGCATATCGGTTTTATACAGTCCGTCCGCGGTCAACCCTTTGCCGCTGGTAAACATCCAGTGTCCGGCATACAGGCTATTTTCACTGCCTTGCGGGCTAAGCGTAATGGATTGGCTTTTGTTATATTGCCCTCCCATGATGATCACGCTGTCATGCTCCTGGTCGATCAGATAGTTCGCCAGCGGCAAATAATTGGTGATGATCTGCACCGGCTTGCCGCACATTTCGCGACCCAGCAGGAAAGCGGTCGATCCGCAGTTGATCACTACGCTTTCACCCGCATTCACAAGCTGGGATGCTGCCTTGGCAATGCGAACTTTTTCATCGTGGTTCTGCGCCTGGTGCAGATTCATTGGCGTCCAGCGCGGTCTCTGTTGGGTAATAGCTTCTGCGCCGTTGCGTACTTTCTTGAGTTTGCCGCTTTCGTCGAGCTTGTTGATGTCCCGGCGCGCAGTGGCGGGTGAAATCCCCAGACGCTCAACTACGTTCTCAACGGTAACAAAGCCCAACTGCGCCAGCATATCCAGCAATATTTGATGTCTTTGTGCTTCAGTCATGAGCTATTCCGATACAAATTGATTTGAAAAGATGATATTTGAAATAGCCTGGAAATACTAAAGTAAATGGGAAAAAAATGCCGGGATAGCCCGGCATTTTGTGTGGATCACAAGAATGATTTAAACGGTAAATCCGGTTCAATGGTGAAGCAGTCATCAAAGCCGCGCGGATAGTGATATTCAAAGTTATCTTTGTCCAGCGGCCAGGTGAACTTGCCACCTACCTGCCAGATGAATGGCTTAAAGCCATACTTAAGGCGATCTTTTTTCATCTCCCACAGTACGCGGATCTCCTGCGGATCGGCCTGAAAGTTTGACCAGATATCATGATGGAAAGGGATCACCACTTTTGTATTCAGGGCCTCCGCCATACGCAGCATGTCAGAACTGGTCATTTTGTCCGTAATACCCCGTGGGTTCTCGCCGTAGGATCCGAGTGCGACGTCGATCTGGTGCTCGTTGCCATGCTTTGCATAGTAGTTGGAGTAGTGTGAGTCGCCGCTATGATAAAGCGTACCGCCCGGCGTTTTGAACAGATAGTTTACGGCGCGGGCATCCATACCATCCGGCAGTACGCCAGCGGCTTTCTGATCGGCGGGCAGGGTGATTAACGCAGTACGATCGAACGCATCAAGCGCATGAATTTCAATATCTTTCACTTTTACCACATCGCCTGGTTTTACCACGATGCAGCGCTCTTTTGGTACACCCCAACCGATCCACAGATCCACACAAGTCTGCGGTCCAATAAACGGCACGTCGTCGGCACAGTTCTGCATGACGGCTGCCGCAACATTTACGTCGATGTGATCGTTATGATCGTGCGTGGCCAGCACCGCATCGATCTGACGAATGGCAAACGGATCAAGAACAAACGGCGTGGTGCGCAGGTTTGGCTGCAGCTTCTTCACCCCTGCCATGCGTTGCATCTGGTGACCGGTTTTCATCAGCGGGTTACCGTGACTCTGTTTGCCCGTGCCGCACCAGAAATCGACGCAGACGTTAGTCCCGCCTTCCGACTTCAGCCAAATTCCGGTACAGCCGAGCCACCACATCGCGAAAGTACCTGGTGCGACCTGTTCCTGCTCGATCTCTTCATTCAGCCAGCTTCCCCACTCCGGGAATGTGCTCAGGATCCATGATTCACGCGTGATGCTTTTTACTTTACTCATCGCAATTACCTTCATGTTTGTTCAAGTTGAATCAAATTATGATTTGTTTTGATTGATACTGACATCATTTTCTCAAGAAGGCAATGCGTTGATTTTTGGTGTTGAATGAAAAATTGTTAACAAATTACAACGTGACAAGATGGTTTATATGAAATGTATTTTTGTATTTTATTGTTTTAAATGGTTTTATTTTGAATTGAATGAATTCGAAGTAAATCCACTCTGCAAGTAAGAGAATTATTTGCGTACTGCATCACATTTAATCAAATTCAATCTTGTTGTGATTACTTTTGAAAATTAGAGTGAGGGCACAACATCCTGGGCATCTGTAATGAATGTTCAGCAACTTCGTCTACTGGAGATCGTTATGGAGATCCTCTACAACATCTTTACCGTCTTTTTTAATCAGGTCATGACCAATGCACCGTTGCTGTTGGGTATTGTGACCTGCCTCGGCTACATCCTGTTGCGTAAAAGTGTCAGCGTCATTATCAAAGGCACGATCAAAACGATTATCGGTTTTATGTTATTGCAGGCAGGGTCGGGCATTCTGACCAGCACGTTTAAACCGGTAGTGGCGAAGATGTCCGAGGTTTACGGTATCAACGGTGCGATTTCCGATACCTATGCCTCCATGATGGCAACCATCGAACGTATGGGGGATGCCTATAGCTGGGTAGGGTACGCGGTACTGTTGGCGCTGGCGCTAAACATTTGTTATGTACTGCTACGGCGGATTACCGGTATTCGTACCATCATGCTGACCGGGCACATCATGTTCCAGCAGGCGGGCCTGATCGCCGTCTCTTTCTACATCTTTGGCTATTCCATGTGGACCACCATCATCTGTACCGCGGTGCTGGTGTCGCTCTACTGGGGCATTACCTCCAATATGATGTACAAGCCGACCCAGGAAGTGACCGACGGCTGTGGTTTTTCCATCGGTCACCAGCAGCAGTTCGCCTCCTGGATTGCTTACAAAGTCGCGCCGTATCTGGGTAAGAAAGAGGAGAGCGTAGAAGATCTCAAGCTGCCAGGCTGGCTGAATATCTTCCATGACAACATCGTTTCTACCGCGATTGTGATGACCATCTTCTTCGGGGCGATCCTGCTCTCTTTCGGCATTGATGTGGTTCAGGCGATGGCGGGTAAAACCCACTGGACGGTGTATATCCTGCAAACCGGTTTTTCGTTTGCTGTCGCTATCTTCATCATCACCCAGGGCGTACGTATGTTCGTTGCTGAACTTTCAGAAGCGTTCAACGGTATCTCTCAACGCCTGATCCCGGGCGCGGTACTGGCCATCGACTGCGCGGCGATTTATAGCTTTGCTCCTAACGCGGTGGTCTGGGGCTTTATGTGGGGGACCATCGGCCAACTGATTGCGGTGGGCATCCTTGTGGCCTGCGGCTCTTCCATTCTGATTATCCCAGGCTTTATCCCGATGTTCTTCTCGAACGCCACTATCGGCGTATTTGCTAACCACTTTGGCGGCTGGCGCGCAGCGCTCAAGATTTGCCTGGTGATGGGGATGATCGAAATCTTCGGCTGCGTCTGGGCGGTGAAGCTCACCGGTATGAGCGCTTGGATGGGCATGGCGGACTGGTCAATTCTGGCACCGCCGATGATGCAAGGCTTTGCCTCCATCGGCATCGTGTTTATGGCCGTCATTATTCTGATTGCACTGGCTTATATGTTTTTCGCAGGACGCACGTTGCGTGCTGAGGAAGACGCAGAAAAACAACTGGCAGAACACTCTGCTTAATAAGGAGTTCCGATTATGACCGTACGTATTCTGGCTGTGTGTGGCAATGGGCAGGGCAGTTCCATGATCATGAAAATGAAGGTGGACCAGTTTTTAACCCAGTCAAATATTGACCATACGGTAAACAGCTGCGCCGTGGGTGAATACAAAAGTGAACTGAGCGGAGCGGATATTATCATCGCCTCTACGCATATCGCCGGTGAGATTACCGTTTCTGGCAATAAATATGTCGTTGGCGTACGCAACATGCTGTCTCCTGCCGATTTTGGACCAAAACTGCTGGAAGTGATCAAAGCGCATTTTCCGCAGGACGTGAAGTAAGGGGCGGCATATGAAATTACGTGACTCGCTGGCAGACAATAGTTCCATCCTTTTGCAAGCCGAGGCCAGTACCTGGCAGGAAGCGGTAAAGCTTGGCGTGGATCTGCTGGTTAAGGCTGATGTGGTTGAACCACGCTACTACCAGGCCATCCTTGATGGCGTTGAGCAGTTTGGCCCGTACTTTGTGATTGCGCCAGGCCTGGCGATGCCGCACGGCCGTCCGGAGGAAGGGGTCAAGAAAACCGGTTTTGCGCTGGTGACGCTGAAAACGCCGCTGGTGTTTAACCACGAGGATAACGACCCGGTCGACATTCTGATCACGATGGCGGCAGTTGACGCCAACACGCATCAGGAAGTGGGCATCATGCAGATCGTGAATCTCTTTGATGACGAAGCCAATTTCGACCGTTTACGCGCCTGCCGCACCGCGCAGGAAGTGTTGGATTTAATTGATAACGCCACTGCGGCGGCTGTTTAAAAGGATACCAAAATGTCATTACCTATGTTGCAGGTTGCGCTGGATAACCAATCAATGTCTTCCGCGTATGAAACGACGCGTCTGATTGCCGAAGAGGTCGATATCATTGAGGTGGGCACTATTCTTTGCGTGGCAGAGGGCGTGCGCGCCGTTCGCGATCTGAAAGCGCTTTACCCACATAAAATTGTGCTGGCGGACGCCAAAATTGCCGATGCGGGAAAAATCCTCTCCCGCATGTGTTTCGAAGCCAACGCTGACTGGGTCACCGTCATCTGCTGTGCCGATATCAACACCACTAAGGGTGCGCTGGAGGTGGCGAAAGAATTTAACGGTGATGTACAGATTGAACTGACTGGTTACTGGACCTGGGAGCAGGCGCAAGAGTGGCGTGACGCAGGGATTGGGCAAGTTGTATATCACCGCAGTCGTGATGCGCAGGCGGCGGGCGTGGCGTGGGGAGAAGCGGATATCAGCGCGATCAAGCGTCTGTCCGAGATGGGCTTTAAAGTCACCGTCACCGGCGGTCTGGCGCTGGAAGATCTGCCGCTGTTCCAGGGAATTCCGATTCACGTCTTTATTGCCGGCCGCAGTATTCGCGATGCCGCCTCTCCGGTGGAAGCGGCCCGTCAGTTCAAACGTTCTATCGCCCAACTGTGGGGATGAGGAGCGACTATGTTGTCGAAACAGGTCCCGCTCGGTATTTATGAAAAAGCACTCCCCGGCGGGGAGTGCTGGCTGGAACGCTTGCAACTGGCGAAGGAACTGGGCTTTGACTTTGTCGAAATGTCGGTTGATGAAACCGACGCTCGCCTGGCGCGTCTTGACTGGAACCGCGAGCAGCGACTGGCGCTGGTGGCCGCTATCGCCGACACCGGGATACGGGTACCGTCCATGTGCCTGAGCGCTCATCGTCGTTTTCCGCTTGGTAGTGAAGATGATGCGGTACGCGAACAGGGGCTGGAGATCATGCGTAAAGCCATCCAGTTCGCCCAGGATATCGGCATCCGTGTGATTCAGCTGGCGGGTTACGACGTTTATTACCAGCAGGCCAATAACGAAACGCGTCGTCGGTTCCGCGATGGGCTGAAAGAGAGCGTAGAGATGGCGAGCCGTGCACAGGTGACGCTGGCGATGGAAATCATGGATTATCCACTGATGAATTCGATCAGTAAGGCACTGGGATACGCCCACTATCTCAACAATCCGTGGTTCCAGCTGTATCCCGATATTGGCAATTTATCGGCGTGGGATAACGACGTGCAGATGGAGCTGCAGGCGGGAATGGGCCATATAGTTGCCGTACACGTGAAAGATACCAAACCCGGCGTATTCAAAAATGTGCCGTTTGGTGAAGGGGTTGTCGATTTCGAACGTTGTTTTGCGACGCTCAAACAGAGTGGGTATTGCGGGCCATACCTGATTGAGATGTGGAGCGAAACGTCGGACGACCCGGCACGTGAAGTGGCGAAGGCGCGCGACTGGGTGAAAGCGCGTATGGCCAGCGCGGGCCTGGTGGAGGCAGTGTAATGCAAAAACGTAAACAGCAGGTTTTTGAGGCCAACATGGATCTGCCGCGCTACGGTCTGGTGACGTTTACCTGGGGTAACGTCAGCGCCATCGACCGCGAACGCGGGCTGGTGGTGATTAAGCCCAGCGGCGTCGACTACCAAACAATGACAGTGGATGACATGGTGGTTGTGGATCTGCACGGTAATGTGGTGGAGGGACGCTATCGTCCTTCTTCCGATACCGCCACCCATCTGGCGCTGTATCGCCGTTATTCCTCTCTCGGCGGCGTGGTGCATACCCACTCAACCCACGCGACGGCATGGGCGCAGGCAGGTCTGGCAATTCCTGCGCTCGGCACGACGCATGCTGACTACTTCTTTGGCGATATTCCCTGTACCCGGGCTTTAACTGAAGCTGAAGTTCAGGAGGAGTATGAACTTAATACCGGTAGGGTGATTATTGAAACGCTCGGGGAGGTGGAACCTTTACATACGCCTGGCGTAGTGGTGTACCAACATGGCCCGTTTGCCTGGGGCAAAGATGCTCACGACGCGGTACATAACGCTGTGGTGATGGAAGAGGTGGCAAAAATGGCATGGATTGCGCGTGGCATTAATCCGGCGCTCAGCCCCATCGACAGTTACCTGATGAATAAGCACTTCATGCGTAAGCACGGCCCAAATGCCTATTACGGCCAGAAGTAAGAAAAAACGTTCCGGAGCCAACTCTTCATGGGGATGAGATCGGTCTGGCTTCGGGATTGTTTTGCAAAAAAAAGCCCCCAGTGAAGGGGGCAAGTCAAACTGTGGCAATGTTCTCGTTGGTTGTTTCTGGTGCTAGCGATAAATATCTGCACTGGCGTGCATATTTCCGTTACTACCGGGTTCCCTGGTGAGGATCACGTGATAGTAGGTTGCGCCTTGCGCATCGGTTTCTTCATTCAGGGCCTGAGTGGCTTCACTTTCAGTGGCGAAGTTATGATTTATGTAAATAACGCCTAAGCTCTGCACATCATCCATATTCCTGGCCTGATGATTGTCAATTTTGATGGCTGCCGTTGCATTTGCACTGAGCAAAAGTACAGCCAGAAGGGTCAAAACACGGGCTCGCATATGTACCTCCTCGACTGCGGTCTCTGGTTAGCTCTCTCCTGTGAGTGGATAACTTCTGATTTAATTTTAACCGCTGCCGGCGCAGTCGATAGCGACCATTTCTGATGCAGTTGTTCAAAAAATTACCGCAAAGCCATCTTTTCTTTAATTAACAATCAGCTGATGCCTTCCGCTACGGTTAAAAATACCTGCCTTGCGCGCATAAGCTCTTACCAAATAGTCAATTTAATCGGGTGAGTACGCCGTTTATAGTGAGCCAGATAATTAATATAACTTTATGATAATAAGGCAAAAACTTATGGATACTTCATTCATGGATTTCAGCTATTTCGTGATTATGTTTATGGTCGCGCTGGTGGCTGGCTTTATTAACGTGGTGTCGGGCGGCGGTGGTTTTCTCTCTATTGGCGCTCTCTTAATTTCTGGTTTACCCCCGGCTAATGCGCTGGCAACCAATAAAATTCAGGCACTGGGTAGCTCGCTGACCTCCGGAATTTACTTTTTACGCCGTGGACATATTAATGTGCAGGAGCACAAATATGTCTTTTTATCTGCCTTTATCGGTTCTGCGCTGGGTACGACGCTTATCCAGTTTATTGAACCGGACGTGTTGAAGAAACTGCTGCCGATCCTGATTATCGCGGTCGCTATCTACTTTATTTCTTCGCCTAATCTTAGCGAACCGAAAAGGAAGCAGCAGGTATCCCTGTTTCTCTTCTCGTTGATCTGCGGGGGAGGTATTGGGTTTTATGATGGTTTTCTCGGTGCCGGGGCCGGCTCCTTTTATACGCTCTGTTATATCCTGCTGTGGGGATACAGTATCGATAAAGCGCAAATCCACTCGAATTTTATTAACCTAGCGTCGAACATTGCCTCGATTCTGTTCTTCATTTTCGGCGGTAAAATGATCTGGTCGCTGGGGCTGGTGATGTTTGCCGGACAATCCCTTGGCGCACGTCTGGGGGCGACAGTCGTACTGACGCGCGGCAAGAAAGTCATCCGACCTATGATTGTCATCGTCTCTATTTGTATCAGCGTCAAAATGCTGCTGGATATGTATTAATGGCGACATGATAAATAATCGTACAAGCACCTTGAGTTTAACTGCTGACCCCAGTATTATGACGCGTCATTTTTCAGCCGACCTTTAACACGTTCCTTGCCTCCATGGGCCTCGGCTGACCCAGACAGGAGGCTGAATAATCCGTAAGGAGCAATTCGATGCGTCATTACGAAATCGTTTTTATGGTCCATCCTGACCAGAGCGAACAGGTTCCGGGTATGATCGAACGCTACACTGCTGCCATCACTGGTGCAGAAGGCACGATCCACCGTCTGGAAGACTGGGGCCGCCGTCAGCTGGCTTACCCGATCAACAAACTGCACAAAGCTCACTACGTTCTGATGAACGTTGAAGCGCCGCAGGAAGTGATCGATGAGCTGGAAACTACCTTCCGCTTCAACGATGCCGTTATCCGCAGCATGGTTATGCGTACTAAACACGCTGTTACCGAAGCATCTCCGATGGTTAAAGCGAAAGACGAGCGCCGTGAGCGTCGCGATGATTTCGCTAACGAAACCGCAGATGATGCTGAAGCTGGGGATTCTGAAGAGTAATTTCTGATGACCAACCGTCTGGCGTTGTCCGGCACCGTGTGCAGGGCTCCCCTTCGAAAGGTCAGTCCATCAGGAATTCCTCATTGCCAGTTCGTGCTTGAGCATCGTTCTGTGCAGGAGGAAGCCGGGTTTCACCGGCAGGCGTGGTGCCAAATGCCCGTTATTATTAGCGGACACGAAAACCAGGCCATTACTCACAGTATAACGGTCGGTAGCGCAGTGACCGTTCAGGGGTTCATCTCTTGCCACAAGGCAAAGAACGGCCTGAGCAAAATGGTTCTGCATGCCGAGCAGATTGAATTGATAGATTCTGGAGACTAGCCATATGGCACGTTATTTCCGTCGTCGCAAGTTCTGCCGTTTCACCGCGGAAGGCGTTCAAGAGATCGACTATAAAGATATCGCTACGCTGAAAAACTACATCACCGAAAGCGGTAAGATTGTCCCAAGCCGTATCACCGGTACCCGTGCAAAATACCAGCGTCAGCTGGCTCGCGCTATCAAACGCGCTCGCTACCTGTCTCTGCTGCCGTACACTGATCGTCATCAGTAATCGGTCACGGTCCATTAATACGACTTTGAGAGGATAAGGTAATGCAAGTTATTCTGCTTGATAAAGTAGCAAACCTGGGTAGCCTGGGTGATCAGGTTAACGTTAAAGCGGGCTATGCTCGTAACTTCCTGGTACCACAGGGTAAAGCTGTTCCTGCTACCAAGAAAAACGTTGAATTTTTCGAAGCGCGTCGCGCTGAGCTGGAAGCTAAACTGGCTGACGTTCTGTCCGCTGCTGAAGCTCGTGCTGAGAAAATCAACGCACTGGAAACCGTAACCATCGCGTCTAAAGCTGGCGACGAAGGTAAACTGTTCGGTTCCATCGGTACTCGCGACATCGCTGACGCTGTAACTGCAGCTGGCGTTGAAGTAGCTAAGAGCGAAGTTCGTCTGCCGAACGGCGTTCTGCGTACCACTGGTGAGCACGAAGTGAGCTTCCAGGTTCACAGCGAAGTGTTTGCTAAGCTGACTGTAAACGTAGTTGCAGAATAAGTTTTTATTCTGATGACCGCGTAAAAGCGCCGGCCCTGTGCCGGCGTTTTGCTTTTCTGTTCCCCCGCTTTTCTCTCTGGCTATTCTTTATCCTTTTCGGGATAATCACAAAAATAAAACATTATTTCAAAGTGGTGATGGAATGGAACCAACGCACCAACCTCTGTTTGCGCGTAAAAATGTTGTCTATCTGAGTGCGGCGTTCTGCTGCCTGCTGTGGGGGAGCGCCTATCCGGCGATCAAAAGCGGATATGAGATCTTCCAGATTGCCACGGATGACATTCCCTCAAAGATTGTCTTTGCCGGATATCGCTTTCTGTTTGCGGGAATATTGCTGCTAATGCTGGCGCTGGCACAGCGAAAACCGATTGGCCGGTTAAGCCCGCGTCAGTATGGCCAACTCACGCTGTTGGGGCTGACGCAAACCTCGCTGCAATACATCTTCTTCTATATCGGCCTGGCGTTCACGACGGGGGTGAAAGGGTCCATCATGAATGCGACCGGGACCTTCTTCAGCGTGCTGCTGGCCCATTTTATCTACCATAATGACAAATTGAGCTACAACAAAGCGCTGGGCTGTATCCTCGGCTTTGCTGGGGTGATGGTAGTGAACTTTAGCAGCGGAATGGATTTTAGTTTCAGCCTGTTAGGAGACGGTTCAGTAGTGATGGCGGCCTTTATTCTTTCTGCTGCCACGCTATATGGAAAACGTATTTCTCAGACGGTGGATCCGACGGTAATGACAGGGTACCAGTTGGGCGGTGGCGGTCTAGCGTTGGTTATCGGTGGCTACGCTTTTGGCGGCACGCTGACCGTACACGGTGCGTCTTCGGTGGCAATTCTGGGCTACCTGACGTTACTCTCTTCTGTCGCCTTTGCCTTGTGGAGTATTCTGCTCAAGCATAATCGTGTGGGAATGATTGCGCCGTTTAACTTCCTGATCCCGGTTTCGGGGGCGCTGCTGTCGGCGATATTCCTCGGCGAAAACATTCTCGAATGGAAATACGCACTGGCACTGGTGCTGGTCTGTTCGGGGATCTGGTGGGTGAATAAGGTGAAGCGCTGACGCTTCACCTTGATGCCTGATGGCGTCGCTTAACGGGCGCGAATAAAACTGCCGTTTGGCTGGCGGGTGAACAGAACCTGCTGGCCATTCCCGGTATCAATGGTTAATCCCGTCACCACGCCATTGGCATTCTGCCTGATCTGCACCATCTGACCGTCTTTCAGGTTGCTTAGCGGTTTTCCCGCGCCTTCAACCTGCGCCATTGCATACACATCGGTTGGCGGGAGGTTATGGTCACGGAAGACCTGGGCCAGCGTTTTGCCCGAGTCTACGCGATAAGAGCGCCACTGTTGCTCAATTCCGTTATCCTGTTGGAAAGGTTGCGTCTGCGGCTGAGATTGCTGAGCCTGCGGCTGCGCATCAGGTTCTCCTTCCTGGATTGGCTCTGGAGCAACCGGAGCGACCTGGCCGGGATCGTTTTGCGGGGCGACTAACTGTGCCTGTAGCTGAGCCTCGGTTGGTGGCTGCGACTGTGACTGTAAATCCAGCTGGGCAGTACGCGTCACCACAGGGGCATCGCTGGTGTCACTGGAAGGAAGCAGGAAACCTATCACCAGCACGATAGCAGCAATAATAATGCCGCGGCGGTGCATAGGCGGTAGCGGATCCATAATGCGAAAATTGTCCGGTGCATGCCAGATTTTCGCCAGGGTTGGTTTTAATTCAAAGCGCCCGGGCATGGCTTTCCTCCTGCTCCGCGTCTCGTTCCTCGATCATAGAGTATAGATGGCTAACGCTATGATGTTCGTCATATTACCCGCTTTCGTGACGTCAACGCGGGATATTCCTATTGTTTATGTTTCCTCGCGATTTGTCATCTGTTCCCGAGACAAAGTTTTACCGGATGCGGCATGGCTGATATGCTGCCCGCTACTTTACATCCGATGAAAGGAAATATGATGGCTAACCCGACTTTTGACACTATCGAAGCGCAAGCAAGCTACGGCATTGGTTTGCAGGTAGGACAACAGCTGAGCGAATCCGGACTGGAAGGACTGTTGCCTGAAGCGCTGGTAGCGGGTATCGCTGACGCGCTGGAAGGTAAGCACCCGGCAGTGCCGGTTGATGTTGTGCATCGCGCGCTGCGTGAAATCCATGAACGCGCCGATGCAGTACGTCGCGAACGCTTCCAGGCTATGGCGGCTGATGGCGTCAAATATCTGGAAGAAAACCGTGAGAAAGAGGGTGTGAACAGCACTGAATCCGGTTTGCAGTTCCGTGTTCTGACTCAGGGCGAAGGGGCTATTCCGGCGCGTACTGACCGCGTTCGCGTGCATTATACTGGTAAACTGATCGACGGTACCGTGTTTGACAGCTCTGTCGCACGTGGCGAACCGGCTGAATTCCCGGTTAACGGCGTAATCCCTGGCTGGATTGAAGCACTGACCCTGATGCCGGTAGGTTCGAAATGGGAACTGACTATTCCTCAGGAACTGGCTTACGGCGAGCGTGGTGCTGGCGCGTCCATTCCTCCGTTCAGCACGCTGGTGTTCGACGTTGAGCTGCTTGAGATCCTGTAAGCAGTGACTTCTGTTCCCCCCGAGGCCGGGGGGAGCAAAAAAATAGCGTGAAAAGCTATAGTTACGTCGTTGTCGATATTTTATCTTGCAAATGCCGCATCAGCGTGTATTTTTGTGAGCTGATTCGCGCTATCAGAGTGATATGACACTCACTTTAAACATTAAATTAACATTATATCTAAATCTTAGTATTCATCCCGCCAATTCTTACCTAATATCGATGAGTCCTGATAACAGGATCGTCGTATCATAGACACACTAAAGGCCGTAGAGCCTGAACAACACAGACAGGTACAGGAAGAAAAAACATGGTAGATCAGGTAAAAGTCGACACCGCTGAAGAGGCGTCGTCTGAACAGTCGCTACGGCGCAATCTCACAAACCGTCATATTCAACTTATTGCTATTGGTGGTGCTATCGGTACTGGCCTGTTTATGGGCTCCGGTAAAACCATCAGTCTCGCCGGACCGTCGATCATCTTTGTATATATGATCATCGGTTTTATGCTGTTTTTCGTGATGCGGGCAATGGGTGAATTGCTGCTCTCGAATCTGGAGTACAAATCGTTTAGTGATTTCGCCTCCGACCTGCTCGGGCCGTGGGCCGGGTATTTTACCGGCTGGACCTACTGGTTCTGCTGGGTCGTTACTGGGATGGCAGACGTTGTCGCGATTACCGCGTATGCGCAATTCTGGTTCCCCGAACTGTCAGACTGGGTCGCCTCGCTGGCGGTGATTGTGCTGCTGCTGAGCCTCAACCTCGCCACCGTAAAAATGTTCGGTGAGATGGAGTTCTGGTTTGCGATGATCAAAATCGTCGCCATCATCGGCCTGATTGTCGTCGGTCTGGTGATGGTGCTGACGCACTTCCAGTCGCCAACCGGCGTTCAGGCATCGTTCACGCATCTGTGGAATGACGGTGGCTGGTTCCCGAAAGGTCTGAGCGGCTTCTTTGCCGGCTTCCAGATAGCGGTGTTCGCGTTTGTGGGTATTGAGCTGGTGGGAACGACCGCTGCGGAAACCAAGGATCCTGAGAAATCTCTGCCGCGCGCCATTAACTCGATTCCAATCCGTATTATCATGTTCTACGTGTTCGCGCTGATCGTGATTATGTCCGTAACGCCGTGGAGCTCAGTAGTACCAACCAAGAGCCCATTCGTTGAACTGTTTGTGCTGGTTGGTCTGCCTGCTGCGGCGAGCCTGATCAACTTTGTGGTTCTGACTTCAGCGGCCTCTTCCGCAAACAGCGGCGTGTTCTCTACCAGCCGTATGCTGTTCGGCCTGGCGCAGGAAGGCGTTGCACCGAAAGCATTTGCCAAGCTGTCTAAACGCGCAGTTCCGGCGAAGGGGTTAACCTTCTCCTGTATCTGTCTGTTGGGCGGCGTGGTGATGCTGTACGTGAACCCGAGCGTGATTGGCGCGTTCACCATGATCACCACCGTGTCGGCGATTCTGTTCATGTTCGTCTGGACCATCATTCTTTGCTCGTACCTGGTGTACCGCAAGCAACGTCCTCACCTGCATGAAAAATCAATCTACAAGATGCCGTTAGGCAAGCTGATGTGCTGGGTATGTATGGCGTTCTTCGTCTTCGTACTGGTACTGCTGACGCTGGAAGATGATACCCGTCAGGCGTTGATGGTGACGCCGCTGTGGTTCATCGCGCTGGGTCTGGGCTGGTTGTTTATCGGTAAGAAACGTATGGCGGGTATGCGTTAAGCGTTGTCATATCGGACACAAAAAAGGCCACATAAGCAGTGGCCGAATTCGGACTTCAGGAAGGCGCTCTCGGGCGCCTTTTTTTATTCACCTGCGAGGGCACGCGGGAACAACACATTGTTTTCCAGGCTGATGTGTTCCATCAGGTCATCGATCATTTCGTTAATGCCGTTATACATGGCTTTCCATGTGGTGCAGGCTTCTGGCGGCGGCGTCACGTTGTGGGTGATGTGTTTGATCACTTCCACCAGTTCACCCGCATCGTCATGTTCGCTTTCCATCACGCTGATTGGCCCCATCGCCTGGCTACCCATGCCCTGTTTGATCATCGGGAACAGGATCTGCTCTTCTTTCATCATGTGGCTGGACAGCTCTTCATGCAGCATGGTCAGGTTTTTCGCCAGACCGCGCGGTACGTTCGGTTTGTCTGCGTGAACGCGTTCAACTTTTGTGGCCTGCAGGATCAGCTCCGGCAGCTGTTCGCGGTGTCTGTCGTGATAACGCACGATGATATGGTCGATGATTTCAGCCAGAGCCACGGTACGCCAGTCTTTCTCCAGCGGCTGTTCAGCCAGCTGCGCAAGCTGCGCCTCAATAACGTCTAAATCCAGCTCTTTACGCGCGGCAGCGCGTGCCAGCGTTTGCTTACCGCCGCAGCAGTAATCCATATCGTATTTACGAAACAGGGCCGAAGCGCGAGGAATAGAGAGCGCCAGTTCACCTAAAGGTTGATCGCGATAAGACATTGCCGTTACCTCATTCTCAATAATATAAGATGTATTTTAAATACAACTTATGGCGAAGGATATAACCCTTTCGGGGTGGGGTGATTTGTGATGAACGTCACGAAAATTTCTTATTTCGTTAAGGTGCTGAATCTTATTGGAAAGGTGAGGGGCGGCGAAAAAAGCGGCACGACAGGATTAAATAAGCGCACGCCGCTGCCGATAGTTAGACCTCAGACAATACCTGCATAATAAAAAGGCTACAGATGTTCAAACGAATCAAAGTGATAACCTTACTTATCACCGTGTTACTCGCCCTGGGCGCAATGCAGCTCATCTCCGCGGGCGTTTTTATTGGCGCACTCAATAACGATAAGCAGAACTTTAACGTGTCTCAACTTTCCAGCCAGAACGTGGCCGAGTTTACCGATGCGTGGATTAGCCTGAACCAGGCTCGCGTCACGCTCAACCGGGGCATGCTGCGTTTACAGGGAACGATGGCCAGCGAGATTAACGGCGGTCAGTTGAAGGAGCTGGTGAACACGGCAAATCGCCTGTTGGCCGAATCGAAAGAGCATTACGATAAATACTACGCTCTACCGGAAACGCCGGGGTTGGATGAGCATCTGGCCGATCGACTGGAAGAACAGTACGGCATCTATTCTGCGACGCTGGCAAAAATGAACGCGCTGCTGGCTGAAGGAAAGCTGGAAGAGATGTTCAAGCAGAACGCCGAGCAAAAGCAAACGGCCATGCAGGAAGTTTATCGGGAATGGCGTAGCGCGCAAACGGCGCTGGCCACTGCCGGAGTACAGGACAATGAGAGTGACTACCAGAAGATAATCTGGCTGCTGTCCGCGGTGATGTTGATTGTCGTCACCGTGATTATCGCCAGTTGGCTGGCGATGCAGCGAGTGCTGCTCAAGCCGCTCCACGAGGTGATGGGACATATTCGCCATATTGCCGCAGGTGATTTGACTCACTGCATCAACGCCGATGGCAGTAATGAAATGGCGCTGCTGGCAGGCAACGTCCGCGACATGCAGCAGGCGCTGGCGAACACGGTCAGCGTGGTGCGTGACGGGGCTGACACCATCTATACCGGCGCGGGTGAAATTGCCGCTGGCAGTAACGATCTCTCGTCACGTACCGAACAGCAGGCCGCCTCTCTGGAGGAGACCGCAGCCAGCATGGAACAACTTACCGCAACTGTGAGACAGAACGCAGATAACGCGCGTCAGGCGACCAGCCTGGCAAAAAACGCCTCACATACGGCGCAAAAAGGCGGAACAGTGGTTGATAGCGTGGTGCGTACGATGGATGAAATCGCCACCAGTTCCAGCAAAATCGCGCAAATTACCACTGTTATCGACGGTATTGCTTTCCAGACCAACATCCTGGCGCTGAACGCGGCGGTAGAAGCGGCGCGGGCTGGCGAACAGGGGCGTGGCTTTGCTGTAGTCGCAGGTGAGGTGCGCACGCTGGCGCAGCGTAGCGCTCAGGCGGCGAAAGAGATTAAGGCGCTGATTGATGACTCAGGGAATCGGGTCAATGCCGGTACGGCGCTGGTGCATGAAGCGGGTGAGACGATGGCGGAAATTGTCAGTGCCGTCACCCAGGTAACCGATATTATGGGTGAAATTGCGTCGGCCTCTGATGAACAGAGTCGGGGTATCGATCAGGTCGGTCAGGCGGTGGCTGAGATGGATCGCGTCACGCAGCAAAATGCCTCGCTGGTGGAGGAATCCGCTTCCGCCGCAGCCGCGCTCGAAGAGCAGGCCGCACGGTTGAACCAGACGGTGGCGGTGTTTACAGTTTAACGTCTGCTCCGGCCTACAAGATATTATCCAGTAGGCCGGATAAGCGGAGCACCATCCGGCACATTATGATTGTGAAACCACCATGACGCTGGGTTTCTGCGGCTTGGCTCTGACGGCTATCACTACCCCAACCATCAGCAGCGTAATACCGCTTACCGTCAGCAACGGTGGAAATTCCTGGCGCAGTATAAAGGTGTACAGCAGGCCAGCCAGCGTTTCGAAGACAATCAACGGGCCGAGGATCACCGTCGGCAGCTTCTGGCTGGCGACGTTCCAGCACAGTGCGCCAACCCAAGAACACAATACCGCAATGGCTATCATCAGGCCGATAAACACGGCTGGACGCGGACCGAAGGGCAGAGCGAAGTCCGGCGTTTGCCCGTTCAGCCACAGGCAGGCGGCAATATAGCCGAGCAGAGAAACAGGCAGCGTTACCAGAGCCTGAGCCGTCGCCCACATCATCGGGTGCTTATCCGGATTCTCGCGCAGCCAGCGGGCATTACGCAGCGCATACCACGCCCAACACACCACCGAAATCAGCGCCAGTGCGATTCCAGAGCCATATCGCCAGCCGCTAAAGTCAGGGAGTCCCTGATTCAGCTCCGAGATATTCACGCACAGCAGGCCTATACCAATCAACACCAGCGCAGGCGACAAACGCCACCATGATAATTTGCCGTCACGCTGGCTGTAGAGGAGGTTAGCGAAGACCGGGATCACCACCGGCAATGTACCAATAATCATCGTGGAGACCGGTGCGCCGGTGCGCTGGATAGCGCTTGCCAGGCAAACGTAATAAATCAGATTCCCCATCATTGTTAGCGTCAGCGCAGTTACCCAGTCTTTCCGCCCGAGTTGACGCAGGCGCACACGTCCCAGCCAGGCAATCGGCAATGCGATCAGCCCCAGCGCCAGATAGCGCCCCATCGACTGCAATACCGCCGGGTATTCCGGTACGATCAGCGGTCCAACAAAAATTAATCCCCACATCAGCCCGGCCAGCAGGGCATACAACACACCGCTAATCATTTTTGATATCCACATCGCTTAACAATACGTCGAGTGTAGGCAGGAAAAATGCCGCCGTATTGTATGAGATTGCTGATCAACGCCGGACGACTTGTTTCTGATAACGCACTGGCGTAATGCCGTAGCGATGGGTAAACGCGCGGGTGAGATGCGACTGGTCGGTGAGGCCGGTTGCGGCGGCGACCTCTGCGGCGGGCATACCGCAAGTGAGAAAACCTTTGGCTCGCCACAGGCGGATCGCCATCAACATCTGGTGCGGCGTGACGTGGAAATGAGATTTAAACTGGCGCTGAAAATGCCAGGGACTCAGCGATGCAACCCGCGCCAGCTCGTCGAGCGTGACCGGATGCATATAATTATCGTGCAGATACTCGCGTACTCGTTCAAAGCGATGCGCCCCCTCCGGCAAAACCGGTGCATGGCGGGCCAGCGGCTGGAACGTGTCGATCAGATCGAGCAATAGTCCTTTTTGCGCCAACGGATCTTCCGTGTTCCACAGGCCGTGGATCAGCGAGCAGATCTGGCGCGAGCGCAGCGGATCATGACGCGTTACGTCATGAAACCACCAGTGGCGGATCCCAGTGACCTCTTCCAGAAGATCGGGCTCAAGATAAATCATCCGATAGCGCCAGCCATCGGCGGTTTCGGCCTCGCCGGTGTGCAGCTCATCGGGATTCATGGTTACGACGGAATGGGCGGGGGCCACGTACTGCGTGCCGCGATAACGAAAACGTTCGGCTCCGGCTTCTATCGCGCCAATGCCGAATGCTTCATGTGTGTGCGGCTCAAAGGCGTAACGTGAGATGTGCGCATGATACAGCTCTACGCCCGGCACCTGCGCCAGATGGCGAAAGCGGGCGCTGTCTTTCTCATCAATAAACTGCTCAGGTACACCTTGCACGTTTTCTCTCCCCACGCATCATCCTGTCATTATCAGAGAGGATGCGTGGGGATGCCACCACAATTAACTAATTTTTAACACTTACACGATGCCTTTGACGCTGTCAGCCAGCGAGGTGGTCGGGCGACCAATCAGTTTGCTCAGCGTATGGCTGTCGTCGAACAGACCGCCTTTGGAGGCGCCAGTGTCTGAGTCAGCCAGCATGTCCGCCAGTCCGGCAGGCAGACCTACACCTTTTAGCGCGGCGGCAAAATCAGCTTCGCTCAGGTTCTGATACACCACTTTTTTACCACTCTGTTTTGCCAGCTCGGCAGCCAACTGACTCAGGGTCCAGCCTGCGTCGCCCGCCAGCTCATAGGTTTTACCGGCGTGACCGTCTTCACTGATGACGCGCGCGGCGGCAGCGGCATAGTCGGCGCGGGTCGCTGAGGCAATTTTGCCTTCACCTGCAGCCCCGATAAACACGCCATGTTCCAGAGCAGCCGGTGCGCTGGCGAGATAGTTTTCGGTGTACCAGCCGTTACGCAGTAGCGCGTAGGCGATACCGGATTCAGCCAGCATCTGCTCGGTTGCCACATGCTCATCAGCCAGCCCCAGCGGAGAGGTGTCGGCGTGCAGCAGGCTGGTGTAGGCGATAAATTTCACGTGAGCGGCTTTCGCTGCATTAATCACGTTGCGATGCTGCGGGGCACGTTGTCCCACTTCGCTGGAGGAGATCAGCAGTAGCTTGTCGATACCCTGTAAGGCAGTTGTAAAGGCGGCTTCATCGCTGTAATCCGCCTGACGAACGGTAATGCCCTGCTGACTAAGCGCCGTCGCTTTAGCGGGATTACGCACGATTGCCACAATCTGGCTGGCAGGAACGGTTTTCAGCAGAGATTCAATAACGTGTTGGCCCAGTTGGCCGGTGGCGCCGGTAATCGCGATCATGGGGTGACTCCTTGGTATTGGTCTTGTGTTTAATCACGCTAACACCTAAACTTACTTTTAGTAAGTACGTACAAAAAGGTTAGTATGAAAATGACAGCTTCGACGCTCTCCCAGCAGTTACGCGATGGCAACTTGTTTGCCGAACAGTGTCCCTCCCGCGAGGTGTTAAAACACGTCACCAGCCGCTGGGGTGTATTGATTCTGGTGGCGCTGCGCGACGGTACGCACCGTTTCAGCGATTTGCGCCGTAAGATGGGCGGGGTCAGTGAAAAGATGCTGGCGCAATCTCTGCAGGCGCTGGAGCAGGACGGGTTTATCAATCGGGTGTCATATCCGGTGGTACCGCCGCACGTGGAATATAGTTTGACGCAGTTGGGGGAGCAGGTGAGCGATAAAGTCGCCGCGCTGGCGGACTGGATAGAACTGAATTTGCCGCAGGTTTTAGCGCAGCGGGAAGAGCGGGCGGCGTAAAGTATTGCCGGATGGCGGCTAACGCCTTATCCGGCCTACAGATTACTTCGACTCGTAGGCCGGATAAGACGCTATTGCGTCGCATCCGGCACGAAAATTACTTACTTAAATCCAGCTGGTAAATGGCGAAACCGATGTCATCGGTCGCGACTTTTTTCAGCGGATACTGGCCTTTCTCTTTAATAAACGCCGCGGCTTTATCAGACGGTGATGTTTCAAAGCGAATATCCAATGGCGTATCGCTGTGAATTGGCGCCAGACGCCAGTTGTTATCTGCCGCCGGATGAATTTCACCGGCACGCTTCGTCTCCGCACCAATCCACGCGGCCAGCACCGAGCGGTTTTCATCCGGAGAAGCAAACGCGATGTGGTTGTCGCCGGTTCCGGCAAACTTACCGCCGTAGGCGCGGTAGTTGTTGGTCGCGACGAGGAAGGTAGCATTCGGATCGATTGGTTTGCCGTTAAAGGTCAGATTTTTAATACGTTCCGCTTTCGGATTAATGGTCTGACATTCCCCGTCGTAGCGGGCGGGTTGTGAAACATCAATCTGATAATTCACGCCATCAATCACGTCGAAATTATAGGTACGGAAGCCGTCCCAGTTAATCAACGACTGTGGTTTGCTGCTGTGGATATCAATCTGATTGAACTGCCCGGCGGAACATTCCAGCCACTCTTTCACCTCTTTACCGCTGGCTTTCACCACCACCAGAGTGTTGGGATAGAGATACAAATCAGCGGCGTTACGGAAGGTTAACTGGCCTTTTTCGACTTCTACAAAGCTTGCCGGATCGTTCTTACGCCCACCGACCTTAAACGGCGCGGCGGCGGAAAGTACCGGTAGTTTTGCCAGATCCGGATCGCCCTGAATAAAGTGTTCCACATAGGCTTTCTGCGCGTTGTTCACCACCTGTACGGTCGGATCATCCTGTACCAGCGCCAGATAGCTGTACATATTGTCGGCGGATTTACCGATCGGTTTGCTGACAAACTCACGCGTGGCGTCGTGATCGGCTTTCAGGATCTCAACGATTTTTTTGTCTTCTGCTGCCAGTGATTTTTTCGCTGCCGCGTCATAAATCGGACGTGCTTCGGCTTTCACCTGGGTGACCTGCCATTTACCGCTGTCGTTATTCAGCACTAAATCCACCACCCCCAGATGATCGCCCCACATACCCGGCATCACCGCCGGAACCCCATTCAGCGTACCTTTTGTGATATCTGCACCTTTGATGTTGGCAAAGTCTTTACCAGGGAAAACGGCGTGAGCGTGGCCAAACATAATGGCATCCACGCCTGGGACTTCACTGAGGTAATAAACGGAGTTTTCCGCCATGGTTTGATACGGGTCGGCAGAAAGCCCGGAGTGAGCAACTACCACCACGACATCGGCACCTTTTTCTCGCATTTCGGGAACATATTTGCGTGCAGTTTCCGTAATGTCGTTCACCGTCACTTTACCGCTGAGGTTGGCTTTATCCCAGGTCATAATCTGCGGTGGCACAAAACCGATATAGCCAATCTTCAGCGTCTGCTTGTTCCCTTCTTTGTCGACAACCTCAGTGTCTTTGATCAGATAAGGCGTAAACAGCGGCTTTTTGGTCTTAACGTCGATGATATTGGCGTTAACGTAAGGGAACTTCGCCCCTGCCAGCGCGTTGTGCAGATACTCAAGACCGTAGTTGAATTCATGGTTGCCGAGGTTACCCACCGCGTAATCCAGGGTATTCAGCGCTTTATATACCGGGTGAGTTTCGCCAGCTTTCAGCCCTTTGGCCGCCATGTAATCCCCGAGCGGGCTGCCCTGAATCAGATCGCCATTATCAACCAGCACGCTGTTTTTGACTTCTCCACGCGCAGCGTTGATAAGACTTGCCGTTCGTACCAGACCGAATTTTTCAGTCGGTGTATCTTTGTAATAATCGAAATCCATCATATTGCTATGCAAATCAGTGGTTTCCATTATACGCAGATCGACGGTCGCGGCATTGACGCTGGCTGCAATCAGCGTTGCCAGAAGCGTTGCACTAAACTTAATCATCAGGGGCATCCTTTTAAGATCTAAGCCACAAAAGAAAATGTATATAAATCTTCTTGCTTACAGAACTGTGAATCATGACATGAATATAGCGTTTAAAACCGCAGACGCTATCACAGTTGGCGGATCCCCTGACGATCGGGTATAAGTAAAACAACGAGTTAACACCACTGACAGAAACGAGGTGGAGAATGCTAGAACATGTATGCCAGCTTGCACGGAACGCGGGCGATGCCATTATGCAGGTCTACGATGGAATCAAACCGATGGAGATTACCAGCAAGCAGGATGATTCTCCGGTCACGGCGGCGGATATCGCCGCGCACAAGGTTATCCTCGAGGGATTACTGGCGCTGACGCCGGATATTCCCGTCCTGTCTGAAGAAGCGCCTCCTGGCTGGGATGTCCGCCAGCACTGGCAGCGCTACTGGCTGGTGGACCCGCTGGACGGGACCAAAGAGTTCATTAAGCGTAACGGTGAATTTACGGTCAATATTGCGCTGATCGAAAAGGGAAAGCCGGTTCTGGGCGTGGTTTACGCGCCGGTAATGAAAGTGATGTACAGCGCAGCAGAAGGTAAAGCGTGGAAAGAAGAGTGCGGCGTACGTAAACAAATTCAGGTTCGTGACGCGCGTCCGCCGCTGGTGGTCATTAGCCGCTCGCATGCCGATAATGAGTTAAAAGAGTATCTGCAACAGTTGGGCGAGCACCAGACCACGTCGATTGGCTCATCGTTGAAGTTCTGCCTGGTGGCGGAAGGGCACGCACAGCTGTATCCGCGTTTTGGGCCCACTAACGTATGGGACACCGCCGCGGGCCACGCTGTTGCCGCTGCAGCCGGGGCGCACGTTCACGACTGGCAGGGGAAACCTCTGGATTACACCCCACGTGAATCGTTCCTCAACCCCGGCTTCCGCGTTTCTATTTACTGAGCAATTTGTGCAGCAGGGCAATTACCTGCTGCACCTCTTCCTGCGTTAATGCGCCATCTTTTGCCCACTGCACGCGTCCGTCCTTATCGAGTACGACGATAGCGGAGCTCTCTTCATCCAGTTGCCAGGCTTTACGCGCAATGCCATTGCTGTCGACAATGAATTGCGACCACGGGTAGAGCTTCTTATTGCTCTCCAGACTGCTGCGCACAAACATACCGGAGCCGGGGATGGCGTCATCTGTGTTGACGATAGTGGTGGTCTGATATTTGTCGTGCGGCAGGTTGGCGGCTTTGATTGCCTCGATCAGTGTCGCATTTTTCTCTTTGGCGGAGGTGCGTCCGGCAATGTGTTGCACAATTCGCACTTTCCCAGGCAATTGCGCGCTATTCCAGCTTTTGTAGCTAAACTTATCGTTATCGAGAATCAGTTCGCCGCGATCGGCGATCCCCACCGGTGGTACGCGTTGGTCAGTCTCAAACTTATGTGCGGAGGCAATCATCGGCAGCAGCAGAAACGACAGCGCCAGCAGTTTTCGTAAGGTCATAGGTTTTCCTTCTTTCTTTTATTTTGCAGGTGATCCGACCACTTGGGTCTGGAATTTAATCATATGTGCGATTGATGCTTTTTCCCGCAAGCGCGATGCCAGTTTGCGGACGGGCGCACAAATCCTGCGAAAAATGAAGGCTTATACTGAAGACAGCGAAGCGTTGAAAAGATAATTCTGAATAATTGTAACCTGAAGGTAAATAAACTTATACACGCTGGAAACATCAACGAGATAGTCTATAGTCATAGGGCATTAAAATTTGCGCCTGAGGATTGTCGGACCGATTGTGGTACCGCAAAGGCGTAATGCTCAGCAGGAGACAACAATGAAAATTTTCCAACGATACAACCCGCTGCAGGTGGCGAAGTACGTGAAGATCCTGTTTCGTGGACGGTTATATATCAAGGATGTAGGCGCTTTTGAATTTGATAAGGGTAAGATTCTTATCCCAAAAGTGAAGGACAAGCTGCATTTTTCCGTGATGTCCGAAGTTAACCGTCAGGTCTTGCGTCTGCAAACTGAGATGGCTTGATCAAGTGCTATGCAGTAGTTAAAAAAACGGCTCCTGGACAGGAGCCGTTGATGTTTCTGTAAGGCGTTACGACGCCTTTGCCTCTTCTTTTGCATCTGGCAGTTTTGGTACCAGAACTGTAGGTTTGCTGTCCAGACGCGTCACCAGCAGCTGATCGATCTTGTAGTTATCGATATCCACCACTTCAAATTTGTAGCCAGAATACTTCACCGAGTCGGTGCGTTTCGGGATTTTACGCAGCATGAACATCATAAAGCCGCCGATGGTTTCATAGTTGCCGGACTGCGGGAACTCGTCGATATCCAGCACGCGCATAACGTCATCAATCGGCGTACCGCCATCAACCAACCATGAGTTCTCATCACGCGCCACAATCTGCTCTTCCAGACCCTGGCCAACTAAATCACCCATCAGCGTGGTCATCACGTCGTTGAGCGTGATAATCCCTACCACCAGCGCGTACTCGTTCATGATGACGGCAAAGTCTTCGCCTGCGGTTTTGAAGCTTTCCAGTGCTTCAGAGAGCGTCAGCGTGTCCGGGACGATCAGCGTATTGCGGATCTGTACGCCGCTGTTCAGCGCCATGCTTTGGTTCGCCAGTACGCGGTTGAGGAGATCCTTTGAATCGACATAACCAATGATGTGGTCGATATCTTCGTTACACACCAGGAATTTGGAGTGCGGATGTTCCGCCACCTTGTTCTTCAGGCTTTGCTCATCTTCATGGAGATCGAACCAGATAATATTCTCGCGCGAGGTCATTGAAGATGGGACGGTACGCGATTCCAGTTCGAACACATTTTCAATCAGCTCATGCTCCTGTTTGCGCAGAACACCCGCCAGCGCACCGGCTTCGACCACGGCGTAAATGTCGTCTGAGGTGATGTCGTCTTTTCGCACCATTGGGATCTTAAACAGACGGAAAATGTTGTTTGCCAGACCGTTAAAGAACCACACCAGCGGGCGGAAGACCAGCAGGCAGAAGCGCATCGGGTTGATGATACGCAAAGCCACAGCTTCTGGCGCAATCATACCGATGCGTTTCGGGGTTAAATCCGCGAACAGGATGAACAGGCCAGTAACCAGCGAGAATGACAGAATAAAGCTTAACTGTTCGGACAGCTCTGGAGCGAAGTACTTCGAGAAAAGGCTGTAAAACGCCGGGGAGAATGCTGCATCACCGACGATACCGCCGAGAATGGCGACCGCGTTAAGGCCAATTTGCACGACGGTAAAAAACATGCCGGGGTTTTCCTGCATCTTCAAAACACGTTGTGCGTTTACGTTGCCTTCATCGGCAAGCAGTTTAAGTTTTATTTTGCGTGATGCAGCAAGCGAGATCTCAGATATCGAGAAAAACGCACTCACGGCGATCAGGCAGAGAATGACTAAAATACTGTTTAACATATCTTATCCGACCGTTCAGGTCAGATCCTCGGAAGGGAGAAGTTGATACTCGTCGTCTTTCAAGCTACAGGTGCGTTAGCTGCACTCATTCACCCCAGTCACATAGTTATCTATGCTCCTGGGGATTCACGAGTTTGCCGCCTGCCTGCAACTCGAAATCCATAGAGTATAAATCCAATGGAATATTCAATGAAAACCGGTCCGAAGGGAGTGGACCGGTAATTTCAGAAGCTAGTATAGCGTAAGGTACTGTAAAGTCGCCAGAGGAGCTTTTTTGGCCTTATCCTGCGGCGTTAAGCCTGCGCACCATCTGCATCTCTTTTTCGCTATAAGGCGAACCATCCGACTTCAGCACATCGTGGAACCATAGCTGCGCCGTCGTCTCGTTCCGCGGGATATCCGGCCACGGCAACCAGGTTTGCGTTTTCCCCTGTACCAGCCCCCAGTGAAAGCTGGAAACGCGCTGGGCGCGAAATAGCGGCAGCTGTTCTTCTATTCGGCTATCGACATGGCGTGCCAGCCACTCGGTACAAAAGAGCGGCCTGCCAAATTCGGCCAACTGTGACAGAAGAGACAGCTGGCCAGGGGTGTCGACATAGGCATGGTAGCTAATCACATCGGAAAGCCGCAGCGCCGCTATATCAACAGGATGCGTAAACGCATTCCCGCACGCCGCGCGATCGTCAATATGCCAGGCTGCTACGGTCAACGGTTGAGAGGGTGACTCCTGTCGGGCCCAGCTAAACAGATGGGTCATTAGGGTTAAGGCGTAGATTTCCAGCCTGTCATCATAGCGGGCAAATTCGCCAGTATGACAAAAAATCCCGCCGTTGCCTGGCTCATTATATAAATCCCAGACGCTGATGCGCGAGTCATGGCGAAAGTAACGGATGATATCTCTGACGTAGGCTTCAATGTGCGGCCAACAGCGTCGATCCAGCACGCAGGCGCGCCCAGGGCTACCCGCCGCCTGGCTGTTGTGAATGCCGGGAACCGGCGGTTTTTGCTGACCGATAACGGGCTCATCACCAGAAAAAGCGCAGTCGTCGAGCAGCGTCAACATCACTTTTATACGGTGGCTATGGGCAATGCTCAGGAAGATATTTATGCGCTCGAGAAGCCCGTCACGGTCATACTGCCAGACGGTAAAAGGTAAATTTGTTCGCAACTGGTTATAGCCATACTGGCTGGCCCAGCCGAGTTCCTGATCGATAGTACTGCTATCGAAACTCTCTGCCTGCCACATTTCGAGCCAGTTAACCGCGGTGCGCGGCAAGTAGTTAAAACCGCAGCCCCAGGGTTGCTGTTGATACCAGCTTTGCGCCCGTGCTTTGTTCCATGGGTTATACATGATGCGCTCCTTATTCTGCATCTGAGAGACTGACGCGTCCCGTCGCACGCTGCGTGGCGCTGCCACCCCAAACTTCATCGTACTCGTAGCCAGTAAGTTGCTTGATCACCACCCGAGTTTCTTCATCGCAGTCACGATAGTTGCCACCCAGCTTGCGGCGAGCGATCTCTTTAAGCAGAACTTTGTGGGTTTCGCGAGTGAGTTTGAATTTGTAGGTCGCGTAGAAACTCACCGCCAGCAGCGCCGCGGTAGCAAAGATCATCAATCCGATAATAGCGTGGAGCGCGCTTTCCGGCTGTGCGCCGCTGCCTTTTATAAAGCCAGACTCTTCCAGCACCATGCCGATAAGCAAAATAGCGATTGCCACGGTACTTTTGCGGGTGAGTACCATAACGCCTGCAAAAATCCCTTCACGGCGCTGTTGGGTAACCATTTCGTCGATATCAGGAATAAAGCTGTAGATATTCCATGGGATATAGTAAAGGCCGGAACGCGCCATACCGAGTAGAATAAATACCGCCGAGAACAAAATGTTGGATACTTGGGTTTCAGTGTAATAAATAATAAATAAAAAGAGTAATACACTAAATATACAGGTGTAAGAAAGACGTAGTGCCGCTGACGGGGTGATATTGAGTTTGTTCAGTAGTAGCATAAATCCATAGGTGCCAAATACTGAAGCAAAGGCGGCAATACTTAACCAGCCCGAAACGGAGGCGGCATCCTGGCTTAAACAATACACCACGTAATAGGTGAAAACCGAGCCGAATACATCCATGGCGGTAAATGAGAAAATATAAATAATGATATGCAAGCGAAATGCCCGGATACGGAATGACGAAAATAGATCAAGTATTAAATATTTAAGGTGATTCAGTAGCCCGCTATTTCGTTGTAAGTCAGCCTGAAATGTCTCTTCCTGAACGTCTTTGGCTTCCCATGTACAGCGCCAGGTTATAAATACGGCAAGACAGAACACGACGGAAAAAATCAGTCCGGTTAGCGTATAGGTAAAGGGATTATCTTTGCCGGTGAACTGCATTAGGATACCGGGTACCGAGACGGCAAGGAATCCGCCCAACTGCGAGCAGATCATGCGCACGCCGGAGAGGCGACTGCGTTCTTCGTAGCGATTGGTCATCTCTGCGGCGAGGGTTTCCCACGGCACTAGCACCATCGCTGACAGTAGCTCAATTGACAGATAGGTTCCCAGGTAATACCAGTAACCCATGTCGGTCAGCCACAGCAGAGCATAGAGAAACATTAAAGGAGAACTGAGTAATAAAAAGAAGCGACGGCGGCCAAATCGTCGACCCAGCCACGTGTTGCCAAAGTTATCAGTGATGTAACCCATAATTGGGCTGAGTACCGCATCAATCACGCGGGCAATAGCAAATATTGAGCCTGCTTCCAGTACGCTTAAACCGCAGTAGGTGGTATAAAAAAATAAAAGCCAGGTTCCGATAATGGCGAAAGCACCGCCGCCAAATAAATCAGTAATGCCATAGCCGATCGCTACACCATAACTGACTCTGCGTTCAGTTGGTTTGACCATAATATTTTCCAGTATGTAGGGTATTTGTACTCCGGTATTATCCGGCTGATGTTTATTAATTCTGTAGTGCTAGGTTAATTTTTAATTATTAATGGTTATCCATTGTCGGGTTTTAGACGAATGATAAATAGCATCGACCATCGCCAGTGATTTGCGGGCATCATTAATATTGATATATTCTGTTTGACCTCCATGAGTAATAGCATGATAAAACTGACGAATGGCCTGCTGGTGGCCCAGACCCCAGTAACTTTTACTGTGGCCGTCCGGTGAACCGTCGCAATCCAGCTTCAGGCGCCGATCCGTTGTAACGCGCCACAGGGTGTTATCCGTGAGCTGCAGCATGCCGTGTTCGCAATGGATCTCCAGCAGCAGCGGTGAATCGAGGGTATTGCAGTTGCTGGCATAAAACAGACCGCGGGCACCGTTGGTAAAGTGCAGGGTCGCCATCGCGCAGTCTTCGGCTTCGGTAACGTCTGCCAGCTCGCCGCTGTCCACCACGCCTTTCAAACGCGTTACACCGCCGGCGAACCACTGCATCAGATCGAGAGTGTGAATGGCCTGGTTGATCAGTAAACTGCCGCCTTCGCTGGCAAAACGCCCACGCCACGGGCTTTCGCTGTAATACGCTTTAGAGCGTGACCAGGTCAAAACCGCTTTAATACTTAACATTCTACCCAGCGTATTTTTCGCCAGTTCGTCGCGGATACGTAAACTGGTTGGATTAAGCCGGTTTTGATAACACACGCCCAGCAAGCCCTGGGCGGACGCTGCTGCGTTAGCGATGTCTGCGACTTCTGTGCAATTCAACCCCACCGGCTTTTCACAAAACACATGTTTCCCGGCGGCAAGCGCGGCGGTAATCATGTTTTTGTGCTCGAAATGAGGTGTACAGATATGGACGACGTCGATGTCATTATCCAGCAGCATTTCACGGTAATTCTGGTAAAAGCGGCAGTTATACGCCATGGCCTGTTGCAAACCGTTGGCGCTATCAATATCGACCAGCGCGCGCAGCGTGACCCCCGGCAAAAGCCGGAGGGCGTTAACGTGGCTGCGGTGAATCGCCCCCGCGCCGATGATGGCGGCATTGAGTGTTGTCATGTCACCTCCGGTTATGTGCGGGCATTCGCCAGCATTTGCGCTTTCACGCATAGCTCTGCGGCTTTAAAGGCGTGGGCCTGAGTCATGGCGTTTTCCGTGCGATTCAGACAATCGAGAATGAATTCACCGAAGAACGGGAAACCGACTTTTCCCGCGACCGGGAGACGAAACTCTCCTTCTTTATTCACCAGATACACCACGTCCTGTTCGCCTCTGGTGATATCCACATACTTGCGGATCTCAATGTAACCTTCGGTACCCAGCAACGTCAGGCGTCCATCCCCCCAGCTACTGAGCCCCTGCGGCGTGAACCAGTCGCAGCGGAAATAACCCGTTGCGCCGTTGTCGCCCGCCAGCATGGCATCGCCAAAGTCTTCAAACTGCGAAAACTGCGGATGATTAACGTTACGCACCTGGCTGGCGACGACGTGTGCCTCGCGGTTGCCGGTATAAAACAGGAATTGTTCGATTTGATGGCTACCGATGTCGCACAGAATGCCGCCAAAGTAGCGTTTGTCATAAAACCAGTCCGGGCGCCCATTGCCTTCACGGTGCGGCCCTGTGCCCAGGGTTTGCATCACGCGCCCAATCGCCCCTTGCTGAATGAGCTGACCAGCAAAGACAGCGCTTTCAACGTGCAGACGCTCGCTGTAATAGATTGCGTATTTGCGTCCGGTTTTCGCCACCATCGCTTTGGCGTCTTCCAGTTGTGCAAGGGTGGTTAACGGAGCCTTGTCGGTGAAGTAGTCTTTCCCTGCCGCCATTACCTTTAGCCCCAGCGGGCAGCGTTCAGACGGAATAGCCGCCCCGGCAACCAGTTGTACCTCACGATCGTTCAGGATTGTCTCGAGCGAATCGGCCACCTGCGCCTGCGGATACTGCTGCAGAAATTGATCGATTTTGTGCGGATCGGGATCGTAAACCCATTTCAGCGTGGCACCTGCCTCAATCAACCCGTTGCACATGCCGTAGATATGGCCGTGGTCGAGCGTGGCGGCGGCAATGACAAACTCGCCAGGCTTCACGACCGGCTGAGGCTTCCCGGTAGGGGCGTAGTTCATTCCGTCTTGCTTGTTCATGATTTAACTCCTGAATCTAAGTCTTTACCCAGAGGGATGGCGCCTACTTCCGCAAAATTGCTCACGGAGGCGGATTTCTCATAGAAATGCGGGGCGATTTCAATCAGGCCGCCGGTGCGATAAAACGCATCGCTGTGGTGGATGGGCAGCGCCACCACCGTGCGGGTGATGGCGGATTTATAGATAGCGGTGATCAGCTCCAGCGAGCGTTTGCCCTGTTCGCCATCGACCAGCGGACGGGTTTGTCGTTCGATGGCGCTAAGCAGGTTGTCGATTTGCCCGGTATGCAGCGTCCATTGCAGCGCTGGCGTAGCGTGAAAAAGTGCGTCCAGACCTTGTTCCAGCTCACCGTTATTTTCCGTTTGCGGAAAGCCGTTGTCCGCCGACTGGCTGGCATGGACTTGCCACGGCGCAGAAATTCGCGCTTTTTCGCCCTGAATAACAATTTTCTGGTCTTCACCGTGATGCACCACCGAGGCGGTCAGTTGCGTCAGCGCCCCGTGTGAGTATTTGAAAATAGCCGCGCTAAGATCTTCGACTTCGGCGTTGTCGTGGGCGACGTTGGTCATCATCGCCACCACTTCCGTTGGGAAGCCGAGCATCCACTGAATGGCGTCGATGTGGTGCACCGCGTGATTCAGCGTGCAGCCGCCGCCTTCCTTCTGCCACGTGCCGCGCCACCACAAATCGTAATAACAGTGTCCGCGCCACCAGAACGAATCCACCTGCGCATGGCAAATCTTGCCCGCCAGCCCGGAATCAACCACGGTTTTCAAACGCCAGAAGGCATCGGTAAAGCGGTTTTGGGCGATGACCGATAAGATTTTCCCGCTGGCCTTTTGCGCGGCGATCATCGCATCGCACTCTTCGAGCGAGGCGGCCATCGGCTTTTCGCACAGCACATGTTTTCCGGCGTGCAGCGCTTCAATGCTGATGCCTGCGTGTACGTACGGCGGCGTGCAGACATCGACCACATCGACCTCAATGCCTGCGTTAAGCATCGCCTGATGGCTGCGGAAGACTTGCGCTTCGCTCAGGCCATAGCGTGATTTCTTCTCCTCTGCTTTCTCCGGGTAGATATCGACCAGCGCAACAATCCGACAACGATCCGCGAACTGTAAATAGCCCTGAATGTGGTTGTGGGAGATATTCCCGGTACCGACAATCGCAATGTTCAGCATGATTTTCTCCTGCGCGTTACCAGCTACCGGAAGCGTCCAGCGTGCGGCTGGCCGTATTTTTTTCCACTGAAGAGGCGATACGTTCCTGTAACAGCTGGAAGTAGCGTTGCTCGTCAAGCGGCAGCTCTACCCAGTCATCCGTCCAGGTAGAGAGGTGCATCGCATTGGAAAGCGTCAGGCCGCGAATGCCTTCCAGGCCAGGGGCGATCAGCGGCTCGCCGTGCAGGATCGCGGCGGTAAAATTGCGGGTAATGACATAGTGCTCGCTGCATTCCGGTTCGGTAGGGATGGTGGCCTCCCAGCATTCCGGCTCACCAAAACCGTTTTGCCAGCGGGCGTTGAACTCGGTTTCGGATTCACGCAGTCGCCAGAAGCGCAGGCGACCTTCTTCTACCACCACTTTTCCCCTGCTGCCGACAATTTCGAGGCGGTTGGTGCCAGGCGTTTCGGCTACGGTGGTTATGAACACCCCGGTTGCGCCGTTGGCGTATTCTGCGTAGGCCGTGACGTCATCTTCGACCTCAATCTGACGATGCTTGCCAAACTGGCAAAAAGCGCGCAAGCGTACCGGCATGCCGACCAGCCATTGCCATAAATCGAGTTGGTGCGGATCCTGATTCAGCAGCACGCCGCCGCCTTCACCTTTCCAGGTCGCGCGCCAGCCGCCGGAGTTGTAATAGCTTTGCGAACGATACCAGTTGGTAATGATCCAGTTAGATCGACGCAGCTCGCCGAGTTCGCCGCTGTCGATCAGATCTTTTACTTTCTGATACAGCGGATTGGGGCGCTGGTTGTACATCATGCTGAACACCACATCGCATTCGCGCGCGCAGGCGTTCATCTCTTGTACCTGCGCGGTGTAGACCCCTGCAGGCTTCTCACATAGCGTATGAATACCAAGACGCATGGCCATCATCGATAAACCCGGATGGTCATAATGCGGCGTGGCGACGATGACGGCATCGATCAGCCCACTTTCCAGCATCTCTCGCGCATCGCTGAACAATCTCACCTCTTCGCCGACCAGCCGGCGGATCGCCGGATGTTTATCCGGATTGTTATCGCACACTGCGGCGAGCACTGCTTCTTGTACCGTTCCGGCCAGCAGGTAGCGTGCGTGGACGGTACCAATGTTGCCAACCCCAATAATGCCAAAGCGTATTTTTTTCATGTCGTGCCTTTTTCGTCAGAAATAAGGGATATGCGGAACATAAGAAACGCCTGGAATATCGACAATGTGATTTTGTGAGAACGGTTGCAGGATGAAAAAGAAGTTGGTCCAGTCATTGAAAAAGTGTTTTAGAGTCAATGAACTGCGTTTGCAAAAAATTGCAAAGATTGATTGCGAGTGAGGTCACAGAATGTCTGGCAAGCTAAAAATGGACGAAATTGCTGCTCTGACGGGCTACTCGGTAAGTACGGTGTCGAGGGTGCTTAGCGGAAAGTCATACACCAGCGATAAAGCACGTGAGGCGATTGTCAGTTGCGCGCGCAGGCTGGGGGTTCTGGACTCGTTGTCCAGCGGGCGGTTGTTGATCAACGGCATTGCTGTTTTCGCCCCGTTGCGCACCTTTACCGCCCGTGGCGATGCATTTTACCTCGAAGTGACACGCGGCATTGCCGAGGCGATAGCGCCGCATGATGTCTATCTGAGTTACTGCGGACTGGATGAGCAACGTGCGGACATCAAGGTCTTTCAGGAAAAGGCCAACAATAAGAATATTAATGCGATTATTCTTATCGGCATTGATGACCCGACCGTGCATAAACTGGCGCAACTGTTGGATAAACCCTGCGTGTTGATTAATTCGCAGGACCAGGAAGGGTTGCTGGATGCGGTATCCCCCGATCATCGGGCGATTGGCAACCGTGCTGTGCAATATCTTTTTGATCAGGGGCACCGGCGTATTCTCCATGTTACCAGCCTGCGTCGGGAAACGATGTACTGGCGTCTGGAGGGCATCAAGGAGGTCTACCGACAGTATCAAATACCGTTTGATACCGGGCGCGATCTGCTGGTAACGGAGGGCTTTTCTGAGGACGAATCAGAGCGGGCGATAGGCAACTGGCTAAATGAGACACCGCGTGAAGCGTGGCCGGAAGTTATTTTCTGCGCCGGGGCGTCAATGTCGACGGGCATCCGGCGGGTGCTGGAAAAGATTGGCGTGGAGATACCCGGTGAGTTGTCGCTGATGACGACGGATGTTCAGGAACTGGACGCGCATATCGTTGCTGCGGTGACCAGTATCACGATTCCTTGTCGGGCGTTGGGCGTGGAAGCGGTGCATTTGCTGCAGAACCGTCTTAATCGACCCTCTGCGCCGGTTTTTAACCTGTTGCTGAAAGGAAAGGTGACAGATCGAGGCACCGTTCCCCACGCAACGCGCCATGCCGCGCGGGTGACGGTAGCGCGTTAATCGCGGATTAACGCTCTGGCGGCAGGCAAACGCCAATTCCGCCAATGCCACAATATCCATAAGGATTTTTATGCAGATATTGCTGGTGATCGTCCTCGGCATAGTAGAAAGGCGTTGCCGTAGTGATTTCTGTGGTAATGGTGCGCTCGTCGCCTGCGGCGGTCATTGCTGCCTGAAAACGCTCAAGGCTGGCCTGTGCGGCGGCGGTTTGTTCCGGCGCTAACGGGTAAATGGCGGAGCGATACTGCGTACCCTGGTCGTTCCCCTGACGCATGCCCTGCGCCGGATCGTGATTTTCCCAGAACACCTGCAGCAGTTGTTCGTAGCTGATAACATGCGGGTCATAGACGATGCGTACCGCTTCGGCATGTCCAGTGTCGCCAGAACACACTTCCCGATAGGTTGGGTTTGGGGTGTAGCCGCCGGTGTATCCGGCTGCCGTGCTGTATACACCGGGTAATGACCAGAATAAACGCTCAACGCCCCAGAAACATCCCATGGCGAAATAAGCGGTCTCCATACCGTCGGGCACGTTGGTCATCGAATGTTGGTTAACCGCATGCAGCGTTGCCACTGGCATCGGGGTGTTGCGTCCAGGTAGCGCATCTGCTTGAGTAACAAGATGCTTTCTATCAAATAAACTCATGGCCGTTCTCCCGAAATCAGTCATTTGGGTTAAGGTTGTAACGAGACGCGTCTTTGCCCACAATAAACGGCGTGAATACGTCTAGAGTTAAACATAAGAAATATTTGGGTTGCCGTCTGTTTTTCAACTCTTATTGTTGATTTTTTGTTAAGCCGAGGAACGGCATAGTATTTTTTTCCAGGGGTGGGAAAAAAGGATATTCAGGAGAAAATGTGCCACATATCCGTCAGTTATGTTGGGTGGGATTACTGTGCTTAAGTGGCTCCGCCGCCGCCGCGAATGTTCGCTTACAGGTCGAAGGATTATCAGGACCGCTGGAGAAAAACGTCCGTGCGCAGCTGTCCACGATTCAAAGTGATGAAGTCACTCCAGACCGACGCTTTCGTGCGCGCGTTGATGATGCCATCCGCGAAGGGCTAAAAGCGCTGGGCTACTTTGAGCCGACCATTGATTTTGAACTACGTCCACCGCCGGCGAAAGGCCGCCAGGTGCTGATCGCCAAAGTGACCCCCGGCGAGCCGGTGCTGATTGGTGGCACCGAGGTGATTTTGCGTGGTGGCGCGCGTACGGATAAAGATTATCTGGATCTGTTGAAAACGCGCCCGGCAATCGGCACCGTGCTGAATCAGGGGGACTATGACAACTTCAAAAAGTCACTCACCAGCGTGGCGCTGCGCAAAGGTTATTTCGACAGTGAATTTAATAAAAGCCAGCTTGGAATAGCGCTTGAGCGCCGCCAGGCGTTCTGGGATATCGATTACAACAGCGGTGAACGCTATCGCTTTGGGCATGTCACCTTTGAAGGCTCGCAAATTCGCGATGAGTATCTGCAAAATCTGGTGCCCTTTAAAGAAGGTGAAGAGTACGAGTCGAAAGATCTGGGCGAACTGAACCGTCGTCTGTCGGCGACCGGATGGTTTAACTCCGTGGTCGTCGCGCCGGAGTTTGATAAAGCCCGCAAAACCAAAGTGCTGCCGCTGAAAGGCGTGGTCTCACCGCGCACCGAAAACACCATCGAAACCGGGGTCGGCTATTCAACTGACGTCGGGCCACGGGTGAAGACCTCGTGGAAAAAGCCGTGGATGAACTCCTACGGCCACAGCCTTACGACCAGCGCCAGTATCTCGGCACCAGAGCAGGTGCTTGATTTCAGCTATAAAATGCCGCTGTTAAAGAACCCGCTGGAACAGTATTACCTGGTACAGGGCGGCTTTAAGCGAACCGATTTAAATGACACCGAGCAGGACTCTACAACGCTTGCGGTTTCCCGCTACTGGGACCTCTCCAGCGGCTGGCAGCGCGCGATTAACCTGCGCTGGAGCCTCGACCACTTTACCCAGGGTAACGTCACCAACACCACTATGCTGCTCTATCCGGGCGTGATGATCAGCCGGACGCGTTCACGCGGCGGCTTGATGCCTGTCTGGGGCGACTCTCAGCGTTATTCTATTGATTACTCCAACACCGCCTGGGGGTCAGATGTTGATTTCTCCGTTTTCCAGGCGCAAAACGTCTGGATCCGCACGCTGTACGATCGCCATCGCTTTGTGATGCGCGGCAACCTCGGCTGGATTGAGACCGGAGACTTCGACAAAGTACCGCCGGACCTGCGTTTCTTCGCCGGGGGCGATCGCAGTATTCGCGGCTATAAATACAAATCTATTTCGCCGGAAGGTAGCGACGGCAAGCTGAAAGGGGCCTCCAAGCTGGCAACTGGCTCGCTGGAATACCAGTACAACGTGACCGGTAAATGGTGGGGCGCGATGTTTGTCGATAGCGGTGAAGCGGTCAGCGATATTCGCCGAAGCGATTTCAAAACCGGTGCCGGGGTCGGCGTACGCTGGCAATCACCAGTGGGGCCTATCAAGCTCGACTTTGCCGTCCCGGTCGGCGACAAAGATGAACATGGTTTACAGTTTTACATCGGTCTGGGGCCTGAATTATGAGTTTATGGAAGAAGATAAGCCTCGGCGTGCTGATTTTTATCCTGCTGTTGTTAGGCACGGTGGCGTTCCTCGTCGGTACCACCTCGGGCCTGCATCTGATCTTCAAAGCAGCTAATCGTTGGGTTCCGGGGCTGGAGATTGGTCAGGTCACCGGCGGCTGGCGGGATTTATCACTGAAAAATATTCGTTATGACCAGCCTGGCGTGGCGGTGAATGCCGGCGAAGTGCATCTGGCTGTGGGGCTTAACTGCCTGTGGAACAGCAGTCTGTGCGTCAACGATCTGTCGCTGAAAAATATCAATGTGGCGATCGACAGCAAAAAGATGCCGCCATCCGCGCCGGTTGAGGAAGAAGAGAGCGGTCCGCTTAATCTTTCCACGCCTTACCCCATCACGCTTTCGCGCGTGGCGCTGAACAACATCAATATCAAAATCGATGACACCACGGTTTCGGTGCTGGATTTTACCTCCGGCCTGAACTGGCAGGAAAAAACGCTGACGTTGAAGCCAACGTCATTACAGGGGCTACTGATTGCCCTACCTAAAGTGGCGGAAGTGGCGCAGGAAGAGGTTGTCGAACCGAAGATTCAAAACCCGCAGCCGGATGAAAAGCCGCTCGGCGAAACGCTAAAAGATCTGTTCTCACAGCCGGTGCTGCCGGAAATGACCGATGTCCATCTGCCGCTCAATCTCAATATTGAAGAGTTTCGCGGCGAGCAGCTGCGCGTGACCGGAGATACGGATTTAACGGTCCATAGCATGCTGCTAAAAGTGAGCAGCATTGACGGCAACATGAAGCTCGACGCGCTGGACATCGACTCGAATCAGGGAACGGTAAAAGCCAGCGGCACGGCGCAACTGACCGACACGTGGCCGGTTGATATTACGTTAAACAGCACGCTAAACATCGACCCATTAAAAGGCGAAAAGGTGAAGCTGAAGGTCGGCGGCGCGCTGCGCGAGCAGCTGGAAGTCGGCGTCAATCTGTCTGGTCCGGTGGATATGGACCTGCGTGCACAGACGCGTCTGGCTGAAGCCGGATTACCGCTCAACATTGAGGTGGTGAGTAAGCAGGTTTACTGGCCGTTTACCGGTGAGAAACAGTTCCAGGCCGATGACATCAAACTCAAACTGACCGGTAAGATGACCGACTATACACTGTCGATGCGTACCGCCGTGAAAGGTCAGGATATTCCACCGGCTACCATCACGCTGGACGCCAAAGGCAACGAGCAGCAGATCAATCTCGACAAACTCAGCGTTGCGGCACTGGAAGGGAAAACCGAGCTGAAAGCGCTGGTGGACTGGCAGCAGGCGATCAGCTGGCGCGGGGAGCTAACGCTGGATGGTATCAACACCGCAAAAGCGATCCCGGACTGGCCGTCAAAACTGAATGGCCTGGTGAAAACTCGCGGCAGTCTGTACGGCGGAAGCTGGCAGATGGAGGTTCCCGAGCTGAAGCTGACCGGCAACGTGAAGCAGAATAAGGTCAATGTGAACGGTTCGCTGAAGGGGAACAGCTACCTGCAGTGGACGATCCCGGGCCTGCATCTGGAACTGGGACGCAACAGTGCAGACGTAAAAGGTGAACTGGGGGTTAAAGACCTCAACCTCGACGCGACGATTGATGCCCCAAGCCTGGATAACGCGCTGCCGGGGCTGGGTGGTACGGCGAAAGGGCTGGTAAAAGTTCGCGGTACGGTTGAAGCACCACAGCTGCTGGCGGATATTACCGCCCGTGGTCTGCGCTGGCAGGAACTTTCCGTTGCTCAGGTACGTGTTGAAGGGGATGTTAAATCGGCCGAGCAAATCGCCGGTAATCTTAATGTTCGCGTAGAGCGGATTGTACAACCTGACGTGAATATTGGCCTGGTGACGCTCAACGCCAAAGGCAGTGAAAAGCAGCACGAGCTGCAGTTGCGCATTCAGGGGGAACCGGTTTCCGGGCAACTGGATCTTGCCGGGAGCTTTGATCGCAAAGAACAGCGCTGGAAAGGAGAGTTAAGCAATACCCGCTTCCAGACGCCGGTTGGTCCGTGGTCGCTCAACCGGGCTATCGCGCTGGATTACCGTAATCAGGAACAAAAAATTAGTATCGGACCGCACTGCTGGAACAACCCGAATGCGGAGCTGTGCGTACCACAGACGATTGATGCGGGTGCGGAAGGGCGCGCGGTGGTGAATCTAAACCGCTTCGACCTGGCGATGCTAAAACCGTTTATGCCGGAGACAACCCAGGCCAGCGGTGTGTTCACCGGTAAAGCCGATGTGAGTTGGGACACCACCAAAGAGGGTCTGCCACAGGGGCAGGTCACCCTGAGCGGACGTAACGTGAAGGTCACGCAAAGCGTGAATGATGCACCGCTCCCCGTGGCGTTTGAAACGTTGAATCTCACCGCCGACCTGCACAATAACCGTGCCGAGCTGGGCTGGCTGATTCGTCTGACCAACAACGGACAGTTTGACGGACAGGTGCAGGTAACAGACCCGCAAGGGCGCCGTAATCTGGGCGGTAACGTCAATATTCGCAACTTCAATCTGGCGATGGTGAACCCCATCTTCTCGCGCGGTGAAAAAGCGGCAGGGATGATCAACGCCAACCTGCGGCTGGGCGGCGATGTGCAAAGCCCGCAGTTGCTCGGACAGCTGCAACTGAGCGGTCTTGATATAGACGGTAACTTTATGCCGTTTGACATGCAGCCAAGCCAGTTAGCTGTTAACTTCACCGGAACACGCTCAACGCTGGCGGGCGTGGTGCGTACGCAGCAGGGAGAAATTAACCTGAGCGGCGATGCCGACTGGAGTCAAATAGACAACTGGCGGGCGCGCGTCGCGGCTAAAGGCAGTAGGGTACGTATTACCGTACCGCCAATGGTCCGCCTGGATGTCTCGCCGGACGTGGTCTTTGAAGCCACGCCAAGCCTGTTCACCCTTGATGGCAACGTGGATGTGCCGTGGGCGCGTATCGTGGTACATGACCTGCCGGAAAGCGCGGTTGGGGTTTCCAGCGACATGGTCATGCTTAACAACAATCTGCAGCCCGAGAAACCGCAGACTGCCGGCATTCCGATCAACAGCAACCTGAACATCCACGTCGGTAACAACGTGCGTCTTGACGCCTTTGGTCTGAAAGCGCGTCTGACGGGCGATCTGAAAGTGGTGCAGGATAAGCAGGGGCTGGGGCTGAACGGACAAATTAATATTCCGAGCGGTCGCTTCCATGCCTATGGTCAGGATCTGATTGTGCGTAAGGGCGAGCTGTTGTTCTCCGGTCCGCCGGATCAGCCGTTGCTTAACATCGAAGCGATTCGTAACCCTGATGCCACCGAAGACGACGTGATCGCTGGCGTTCGCGTCACTGGTACCGCCGATGAACCGAAGGCGGAGATCTTCTCTGACCCGGCAATGTCGCAGCAAATGGCGCTTTCCTACCTGCTACGCGGACAAGGGCTGGATAGCGAGCAGAGCGATAGCGCAGCGATGACCTCAATGCTTATTGGTCTGGGGGTTGCACAAAGTGGTCAGGTTGTGGGTAAAATCGGGGAGACATTTGGCGTAAGCAATCTGGCACTGGACACGCAAGGGGTGGGCGACTCATCTCAGGTGGTTGTCAGCGGATACGTACTGCCAGGTCTGCAGGTGAAATATGGTGTGGGTATATTTGACTCCTTAGCGACACTCACGCTACGTTATCGTCTGATGCCTAAGCTATATCTGGAAGCAGTGTCTGGCGTAGATCAGGCACTTGATTTGCTCTATCAGTTCGAGTTTTAGCAATGCGAATATTTGTCTACGGCAGTTTACGAACCAAACAAGGCAACAGCCACTGGATGACCAATGCCCTGTTGCTGGGAAATTTCAGTATCGATAACTACCAGTTGTACAGCCTGGGCCACTATCCAGGCGCGGTTCCGGGAAATGGAACAGTACACGGGGAAGTTTATCGTATTGATAACGCCACGCTGGCAGAGCTTGACGCTCTGCGTACCCGCGGCGGTGAATACGCACGCCAGTTAATTCAAACGCCGTACGGAAGTGCATGGATGTACGTGTACCAACGTCCGGTTGATGGCTTAACGCTGATTGAAAGCGGTAACTGGTTAGACAGAGACCAGTACTAACATATACCTGATGGATTTCGAGTTGCATCAAGGCGGCGACGCAGAGAATCCCCAGGAGCGTACTTCAGTACGTGACTGGGGTGAGCGAGGACAAACTGGCACAGCCAGTTTGAACAGCGCTTACGCTGGCCCCGAAGGGGCGAGGCCAAAGGCCGAGTAAAGCCAACGCAGAGGCAGTTTGAAAGACGACAGGTATAACACGCCACCCTCGGGTGGCGTTGTTTTATACGATGGTCGCTGTAATCCTGGGCTATCAGGAAGCATTTCTCTTTTTTTTCATCACATAAAAATACCTGTTCAATAAAGCGTTAATTAATATAATTTATTATTTTACTCAAAACATCACCGTGGATTATTGTAAGGCAATATGATCACGTTAGCAGAAATAATTTTATTTTAGTTGCACTCTCATTCTGTAAAAATAATTATCCAGGTAAGGATAGTAATGGAATGAGTAATATTGTTTATCTCAAGCTCATTGGTGAACAACAAGGCGATATTTCTGATGGATGTGGCACAATTGATTCAGTTGGTAATCGGTGGCAACAGAATCATGTGAATGAAATATTTGTTTTTTCTCTGGTTGCAGGAGTAGCGAGTACAGGTAAAGGTACGAATCTAAAGAACTTAACATTCAGTAAGCAAATAGATAAAAGCTCACCACTATTAATGAATGCGATTAATAACAATGAAAACCTGTTTCTAGAGTTTTGGTTTTATCACATAAATAGATATGGTCAATGGGAGAAGTATTATTATATTCAGCTCAGAGGTGCATCGATATCAAGTATTCAGATGAGGGTTATAAAAGACCAGATAGATACAGAAATAATATCAGTAAATTATGATTATATCCTTTGTAAGCACCTGATAAGCAATACCGAGTGTAGCTATCTGGCTTTACCTGCAGACTACAATAAGCTTTTTGTTCCGATTCCGAAACCCCAGACTCAAACTCTTAACAGTGCAGGTGTGGGCCGATTGCTGGCGGCTGGAGGGATTTATAACGGTAACATCGAAGGGTTCAGGGACACTGCAGAAAAACTGGGTGGTGATGCCGTCAAAGGCTACGATCAGATTCTTAATGAGAAAACGGTCGGCGTCGCCATTACGGCTGCCTCTATTGCCGCTGGTTATGGGCTTGGGAGGATGGAGTTAAGTTCGACGATAAGAAGTCTTGAAAAGCTGGGGCGGATTGAAACCAAGAGCATATCATTAGGGCGTAGTAACACCACTGAAAATTTATATCGTCGGACTAGCAATACTGAAGTGTTTTCAGATCTAAAAGTGCCTATGCAGATGCGCTATGTTGAACAGGCTGCACGTGAAGGTGGGATAGGCTTGGGGGGAGTTAAAGTGAGAATTATCAGGGATTCTGACCTGAAAGGTAAGAATATCTATGGTTATACTCACCCTAGTGGTGATATTGATTTGTACCCGGATGCTTTTGCGGATATTGAGCAATTAATAAAAACGTTAGGACATGAAAGAACACATACTATGCAAATCTATCTCTTTAAGCATCCAAATACATATGCTGATGATGCAATCAAGATGAATAAAGAATTGATATTGAATGAAAAAGCCGCCCATAGTATTGAAGATAGCTTTTGGCAATTTTACCTGAATAATAAGACCGGAAAGCTAGAGGAGTACAAATAGATGAACTCTTTGACCTATCTTGAATGGATGAAGCACTTACCAAAAGATGATGGTAGTTACAGTTCATGTGAATGCCCAGCATGTGGTAAAAAAGGACTTTCTTATCAATACTTTGGTTTCGATAATGGTGATATTGGCTGGAAGGTTATTTGGTGCGAAACCTGTAAATCTGGAGTGAAAATTTCGAGAACCAAAATACCTGAAGGGGCTAGTAGGTTAATAGATTTTCAAGAACAAGAACGTTTCTTTGAAACGAAGCCTGAACTGAAACTAATTGTTTAGATTGATCTCAATAAAAGCCCCTCATAAAGTGAGGGGCTTCAATAAGTTATGCTGACCTTAGAAAGCCAACTTACTTCTTCGCGCGCTCGAAGGAAGCAACGATTTCAGCTTTAGCAGCTTCAGCGTTGTCCCAACCGTCAACTTTTACCCATTTGCCAGCTTCGAGGTCTTTGTAGTGCTCGAAGAAGTGGGTGATCTGCGCTTTCAGCAGTTCCGGCAGATCGGTCACATCTTTGATGTGATCGTATTCTTTGCTCAGCTTGGTGTGCGGTACCGCAACCAGTTTCGCATCTTCACCGGATTCGTCGGTCATTTTCAGTACGCCAACCGGGCGGCAACGGATCACTGAACCTGGCTCCAGCGGGTACGGAGTCGGGACCAGAACGTCTACCGGGTCACCGTCCAGAGACAGGGTGTGGTTGATGTAACCGTAGTTGCACGGATAGAACATCGCGGTGGACATGAAGCGGTCAACGAACAGGGCGCCGCTCTCTTTGTCAACTTCGTATTTGATCGGATCTGCGTTAGCAGGGATCTCGATAACAACGTAGATATCTTCCGGCAGGTCTTTACCGGCAGGGACGTTGAGTAAGCTCATGTCTGTTTCCTTTAAATAAGCTATGGCAAACAAGTGGCGGGTATTATAGCCAACTCGCGCGGAATGTCTCCGCTTGTTTTCGCTTTCTCTGCGTGCATTTTCTTCTTTTTACCTCTCTCTCGTGACAGAAAAGTCCATATCTTCAGCCGCATTTTTCATAGCGAGATGAAAGCGATTACAAAGTTGTGATTAACGTTTTATTTACTTTTTTGAAGTGTGATGTAACGCAATCCGTTACATGCTCAATTGTCTATAGTTTTTTCGCAACGGTTAATTAACCAACAATAATCACCCTACGAGGACGCACTTATGTGGAAGCGCTTACTTTTAGTCACAGCAGTTTCGGCAGCCATGTCGTCTATGGCAATGGCAGCCCCTTTAACCGTAGGATTTTCGCAGGTTGGCTCTGAATCCGGCTGGCGCGCAGCAGAAACCAACGTCGCGAAAAGCGAGGCCGAAAAGCGGGGAATTACGCTGAAAATCGCTGATGGCCAACAAAAGCAGGAAAACCAGATTAAAGCAGTTCGCTCATTTGTTGCCCAGGGCGTCGACGCCATCTTTATTGCGCCGGTCGTGGCAACAGGTTGGGAGCCGGTTTTAAAAGAAGCGAAAGATGCCGACATTCCGGTCTTTTTGCTTGATCGTTCCATCGATGTAAAAGACAAATCTCTCTATATGACCACCGTCACCGCCGACAACGTGCTGGAAGGCAAATTGATTGGCGACTGGCTGATTAAACAAGTGGACGGCAAGCCGTGTAACGTCGTTGAGCTGCAAGGGACCGTCGGGGCCAGCGTGGCGATCGATCGTAAAAAAGGCTTTGCTGAAGCCATCGCCAGTGCGCCAAACATCAGAATTATCCGTTCTCAGTCCGGTGACTTCACCCGCAGTAAAGGGAAAGAAGTGATGGAGAGCTTTATCAAAGCAGAAAACAACGGCAAGAACATCTGCATGGTTTACGCCCACAACGATGACATGGTGATCGGTGCTATCCAGGCGATCAAAGAAGCGGGTCTGAAACCCGGCAAAGATATTCTCACCGGTTCTATCGACGGCGTACCGGATATCTACAAAGCGATGATTGACGGTGAAGCCAACGCCAGCGTTGAACTGACGCCGAATATGGCGGGTCCGGCATTCGACGCGCTGGAGAAATTCAAAAAAGACGGCACGATGCCTGAGAAGCTGACCATTACCAAGTCGATCCTTTATCTGCCGGATACGGCGAAAGAAGAGTTAGAGAAGAAGAAAAACATGGGCTACTAAGCCTTCATGAAAATGCCGGGGGGCTGCGCTTGCCCGGCCTACATTACGCTCTTTTGTAGGCCGGATAAGCGTAGCGCCATCCGGCGTGATGCAGGGGGAATCATGACCACCGACCAACATCAGGAAATCCTCCGCACCGAAGGATTAAGCAAATTCTTTCCCGGCGTCAAAGCGTTGGATAACGTGGATTTCAGCTTGCGTCGCGGTGAAATTATGGCGCTGCTGGGGGAAAACGGAGCCGGCAAATCGACGCTCATCAAAGCGCTGACCGGCGTTTACCATGCCGATCGCGGCACTATCTGGCTCGAAGGCCAACCGATCTCCCCCAAAAACACCGCCCATGCCCAGCAACTGGGGATTGGCACCGTGTACCAGGAAGTGAACCTGCTGCCCAATATGTCGGTCGCCGATAACTTATTTATTGGCCGTGAGCCGCGGCGTTTTGGCCTGCTTCAGCGCAAGCAGATGGAAAAACGCGCGACGGAGCTGATGGCGTCATACGGTTTTTCCCTTGACGTGCGTGAGCCGCTGAACCGCTTTTCCGTGGCGATGCAACAAATCGTCGCCATCTGTCGGGCGATCGATCTCTCCGCGAAAGTGCTGATCCTCGATGAGCCGACCGCCAGCCTCGATACCCAGGAAGTTGAAATGCTGTTCGGCCTGATGCGTCATCTGCGCGATCGGGGCGTCAGCCTGATCTTCGTCACTCATTTCCTCGATCAGGTTTATCAGGTCAGCGATCGCATCACCGTTCTGCGTAACGGCGGCTTCGTTGGCTGCCGTGAAACCCGGGAATTACCACAAATTGAACTGGTCAAAATGATGCTGGGTCGCGAACTGGATACCCATGCGCTACAGCGTGCGGGACGCACATTGCTTAGCGATAAGCCGGTGGCGGCCTTTAGCGACTTTGGCAAAAAAGGTACCATCGCGCCGTTTGATCTACAGGTGCGTCCCGGTGAGATCGTCGGTCTCGCAGGGCTGCTGGGATCCGGGCGAACGGAAACGGCAGAGGTGATCTTCGGTATTAAACCCGCCGACAGCGGAAGAGCGCTGATCAAAGGCAAACCGCAGACCTTGCGATCGCCGCATCAGGCTTCGTGTCTGGGGATCGGTTTCTGTCCGGAGGATCGCAAAACGGATGGCATTATTGCCGCCGCTTCGGTGCGGGAAAACATCATTCTGGCATTGCAGGCGCAGCGCGGCTGGCTGCGGCCTATCCCACGGAAAGAACAAAACGAGATTGCCGAGCGTTTTATCCGCCAGCTCGGAATTCGCACTCCTAACGCTGAACAGCCGATCGAGTTTCTCTCCGGCGGCAATCAGCAAAAAGTGTTGCTCTCGCGCTGGTTACTGACCAAACCGCAGTTCCTGATCCTCGATGAACCCACGCGTGGGATCGACGTCGGCGCACATGCCGAGATCATCCGCCTGATCGAAACGCTGTGCGCGGATGGTCTGGCGCTGCTGGTCATTTCATCCGAACTGGAAGAGTTAGTGGGCTATGCCGATCGGGTCATTATTATGCGCGATCGCAAACAAGTGGCCGAGATCCCACTGGCTGAACTGTCCGTACCGGCGATCATGAACGCCATTGCGGCCTAAGGAGACTATGGTGATGCCTCAATCTCTCCCTCAATCCAATCCGCCTAAACGGCGGTTCCGTTGGCCAAAGGGGATGCCACAACTGGTGGCGTTACTGCTGGTGCTGCTGGTGGATAGCCTGGTCGCCCCGCACTTCTACCAGGTGATTTTGCAGGATGGTCGGCTGTTTGGTAGCCCGATTGATATTCTCAACCGCGCCGCTCCCGTGGCGCTGTTGGCGATTGGTATGACGCTGGTGATTGCCACCGGCGGCATCGACCTTTCCGTGGGGGCCGTCATGGCTATTGCTGGCGCCACTACTGCGGCGATGACGGTGGCCGGGCACAGTCTACCGGTGGTGCTGCTTGCCGCCTTAGGCTCCGGCATTCTGGCTGGGCTGTGGAATGGGATTCTGGTGGCCATACTCAAGATCCAACCGTTTGTCGCCACGCTAATCCTGATGGTGGCCGGGCGTGGAGTGGCGCAGCTTATCACTTCCGGGCAAATCGTCACTTTCAACTCGCCCGAGCTGTCGTGGTTTGGTAGCGGCTCGCTCTTACTGTTCCCTACGCCGGTAATTATTGCACTGCTCACGCTGGTGGTGTTCTGGCTGCTGACGCGGAAAACGGCGCTGGGTATGTTTATCGAAGCGGTGGGTATCAACATTCGTGCGGCAAAAAACGCTGGGGTGAACACCCGCATTATCGTGATGCTCACCTATGTGCTGAGCGGCCTGTGCGCGGCTATCGCTGGCATTATCGTCACGGCGGATATTCGTGGGGCAGATGCCAATAACGCCGGATTATGGCTGGAACTGGATGCCATCCTGGCGGTAGTCATCGGTGGTGGCTCGCTAATGGGCGGGCGCTTTAACCTGCTGCTGTCGGTGGTAGGCGCGTTGATTATTCAGGGCATGAACACCGGGATTTTGCTGTCGGGCTTCCAGCCGGAACTGAATCAGGTGGTCAAAGCCGTGGTGGTGTTGTGTGTGCTGGTCGTGCAATCACAACGCTTTATCAGCCTGATAAAAGGAGTGCGTGGTCATGATAAAACGTAATTTACCGCTGATGATCACCCTCGGCGTGTTTGTGCTGGGCTACCTTTACTGCCTGACGCAGTTTCCAGCTTTTGCTTCCACCCGGGTGATTTGCAATATCCTGACCGATAACGCTTTTTTAGGGATTATTGCCGTGGGCATGACCTTCGTGATCCTCTCTGGCGGGATCGACCTTTCCGTTGGCTCGGTGATCGCGTTTACCGGCGTATTTTTGGCGAAGGCCATTGGCTATTGGGGTATTTCCCCGCTGCTGGCGTTCCCCCTGATTTTGCTGATGGGCTGCGCGTTTGGCGCATTTATGGGGTTACTGATTGATGCGCTGAAGATCCCAGCATTCATTATTACGCTGGCGGGAATGTTTTTCCTGCGCGGCGTCAGCTATCTGGTCTCTGAAGAGTCGATCCCAATTAACCATCCGATTTATGACACGCTCTCAAGTCTGGCATGGAAAATTCCTGGCGGCGGTCGCCTGAGCGCGATGGGGTTGTTAATGCTGGGCGTGGTGGTGATTGGCATCTTCCTTGCGCACCGTACGCGCTTTGGTAATCAGGTTTACGCCATTGGCGGCAACGCCACCTCTGCTAACCTGATGGGCATTTCTACTCGCAGCACAACGATCCGCATTTATATGCTGTCTACCGGGCTGGCGACGCTTGCCGGCATTGTGTTTTCCATTTACACCCAGGCGGGTTATGCGCTGGCGGGCGTTGGCGTTGAGCTGGATGCGATTGCCTCAGTGGTGATTGGCGGAACGCTGCTAAGCGGCGGCGTGGGAACGGTGTTGGGTACGTTGTTTGGCGTCGCCATTCAGGGGTTGATCCAGACCTACATTAATTTTGATGGCACATTAAGTTCCTGGTGGACGAAGATCGCGATTGGCATTTTATTGTTTATTTTTATAGCGTTACAACGCGGTCTGACGGTACTTTGGGAAAATCGTCAAAGCTCGCCGGTTACCCGAGTGGGTACGGCGGCAACACCAAAGTAACATCCTGATTTTGCACAAAACATTTAAATACCTAAACTTTTTCCGGTTGTAGTCGATAGGTTCTGTACAGGTCTGTTTTAACCCTACAACCGGAAATATAACGATGCCAAAATCCCTTTCAATTCGATCAAGTTTGTTGGTGTTATTGTCTTTGCTGACTTTCCTTCTGTTACTGACCGGTGGTATGGGGCTATATGCCTCGACGCGTGTCATTACATCATTGATTTATCACGGTATTATGAGCGCTGCGATGTTGGCTGCTATCGCATTGCTGGCGGTTATTTGGTTTATGCTGCGAAATAAGTTTCTCAAACCGCTGGATAATATGGTTGAGCAACTGGAACGTCTGGCGACGGGGGATTTATCACCGGTTACCACGCTGTCGGCCAGCGCTGAATTCAACCGACTGAACGCGGCAATGGATGACATGCGCCATGCGCTGGGCGACTCGGTACAACGCGTACGCGATGCCAGTTCGCAAATTGATATTGGCAGTCGTGAACTGACGGCCGGGAACCAGCATCTGGCGCAACGCACTGAATCGACAGCCACTTCACTGGAGCAGACCGCCGCCAGCATGGAAGAACTCACGGCGACGGTGAAACAGAATGCGCAGAACGCGGAACAGGCTCACCAACTGGCAAAATCGGTGTCGGATACCGCCGATCGCGGTAGTGAAATGGTGTGCTATGTGATCGAGAAAATGCGCGATATTTCCGGCAGCTCCAGCCGAATCGCCGACATCCTCAGCGTAATCGACGGTATTGCTTTCCAGACCAATATCCTGGCGCTCAACGCTTCCGTTGAAGCGGCGCGCGCCGGTGAGCAGGGGCGGGGCTTTGCGGTTGTTGCAGGTGAAGTACGTAATCTGGCCAGCCGCAGCGCCGAGGCGGCCAAAGAGATCCGCACGTTAATCAGCGATTCGCACACCCACGTAGGGGAAGGCAGCGAACTGGCGCAGCAGGCGGGCGAAACCATGGATGAGATTGCCAATGAAGTCATGCGCATGACCAAACTGATGCGTGAAATTGCCAGTGCGTCCCAGGAACAGAGTCGCGGCATAGAACAGGTGAATATTGCGGTGATTCAGATGGATGAAACGGCGCAGCAAAATGCGGCGCTGGTACAGCAGTCGTCAGCGGCTACCCGCTCGCTGGAAGAACAGTCTTCAGCGCTAATCGAAGCAATGGCCGTATTTAAGCTACAGACAGCGTAACCGCGCGTAGGCCGGATAAAGGCGTTTACGCCGCCATCCGGCAATATCACCGTATTGTGCCGGATGGCACTTCGCTTATCCGGCCTGCAACGTGCTGTAGGCCGGATGTTGCGCTTACGCGTCCGGGAACTCGCGGATAAAGCGTTCTACATCTTCAACCATATGGTCGTTACCCACGAAGAAGGAGCGGCGCTGGTGCAGGCTTTCCGGGATGATATCCAGAATACGATTTTTACCGTCGCTCGCCTTGCCGCCCGCTTGCTCGGCCAGCAGGGCCATTGGGTTGCATTCATACAGCAGACGCAGTTTCCCTTCCGGGTGGCTGGCGGTGCTTGGGTACAGGTAGATCCCGCCTTTCAGCAGATTGCGATGGAAGTCCGCAACCAGAGAGCCAATGTAGCGCGAGGTGTACGGGCGCTGGGTTGATTTATCTTCTTCCTGGCAGAATTTAATGTACTTCTTCACGCCGTTCGGGAATTTGATGTAGTTACCTTCGTTAATGGAGTACGTGCTGCCTTTCGCCGGGAAGCGCATACGTTCCTGGCTGAGGCAGAATACGCCCAGAGAAGGATCGTAGGTGAAGGCGTGCACGCCACAGCCGGTGGTGTACACCAGCATGGTGGAAGAACCATAAACCACGTAACCTGCAGCAACCTGCTTGTTGCCCGGTTGCAGGAAATCCTCTTCCGTGACCGGAGTACCGACTGGGGTTACGCGGCGGTAAATAGAGAAAATCGTACCGACAGAGACGTTAACATCGATGTTGGATGAGCCATCCAGCGGATCCATTAGCACAACGTATTTAGCGTGTTCACAGCCTTCAAAGACGACGATTTCATCTTCTTCTTCCGAGGCAATGCCCGCCACAATGTCGCGCGCCTTCAGTGCAGCTTTCAGTTTTTCGTTCGCGAACAGATCGAGTTTTTGCTGAACCTCTCCCTGCACGTTCTCAGCACCGCTGGCACCCAGGATATCGACCAGACCGGCCTTGTTGATATCGCGGTGGATGATCTTGGCGCCCAGCTTTATTGCCGACAACAAAGCAGTGAGTTCACCGGTAGCATGAGAAAACTCGTGCTGCTTTTCGACAATAAATTCACCTAACGTTTTCATAACACTTTCCCTGCAATTTATGTGGAGTAAAGCGACCGCAACAATATTAACAAATATTTCCATTGTTGCGCTTAGGTGAATCGCGCCAGCAAACTGCGGAATATCCTGAAATGCGTTTCTCACTTGCCGGACATGTGCGTAAAATGGCCCCCAGATTAAAAAAGGATAGTGACGTATGCGCATTCATATTTTGGGAATTTGTGGCACTTTCATGGGCGGTCTGGCGATGCTGGCGCGCTCGCTCGGTCATGAAGTAACCGGTTCGGACGCCAATGTGTATCCGCCGATGAGTACCTTACTTGAGAAGCAAGGCATTGATCTGATTCAGGGTTACGATGCCAGCCAGCTCGACCCGCAGCCGGACTTAGTGATCATCGGCAATGCCATGACCCGTGGTAATCCGTGTGTGGAAGCGGTTCTCGAGAAGAACATTCCGTACATGTCTGGCCCGCAGTGGCTGCATGACTTTGTATTGCGCGACCGCTGGGTACTGGCGGTTGCGGGTACGCACGGCAAAACCACCACCGCCGGAATGGCGACCTGGATCCTCGAAGCCTGCGGCTATAAGCCTGGCTTTGTGATCGGCGGCGTACCGGGTAACTTCGAGGTTTCTGCGCGTCTTGGCGAAAGCGACTTCTTCGTGATTGAAGCAGATGAGTACGACTGCGCGTTCTTCGACAAGCGTTCTAAATTCGTGCATTACTGCCCGCGTACGCTGATCCTCAACAACCTTGAGTTCGATCACGCGGACATCTTTGACGATTTGAAAGCGATCCAGAAACAGTTCCACCATCTGGTGCGTATCGTGCCGGGCCAGGGACGCATCATCTACCCGGAAAACGACATCAATCTGAAACAGACGATGGCGATGGGCTGCTGGAGCGAACAAGAGCTGGTGGGCGAACAAGGTCACTGGCAGGCGAAAAAACTGACCACCGATGCTTCTGAGTGGGAAGTATGGCTGGACGGTGAAAAAGTCGGCGAAGTGAAGTGGGGCCTGGTGGGCGAGCACAATATGCATAACGGTCTGATGGCGATTGCGGCCGCGCGCCATGTGGGCGTCGTGCCTGCAGATGCAGCTAATGCGCTCGGTTCATTCATTAACGCCCGTCGTCGTCTTGAGCTGCGCGGTGAAGCCAATGGCGTGACGGTGTATGACGATTTTGCCCATCACCCGACGGCCATTCTGGCAACGCTTGCGGCGTTGCGCGGTAAAGTGGGCGGTACGGCGCGCATCATCGCAGTGCTGGAGCCTCGCTCGAACACCATGAAAATGGGCCTGTGCAAAGACGATCTGGCGCCGTCGCTAGGCCGTGCGGACGAAGTGTTCCTGCTGCAACCTCCGCATATTCCGTGGCAGGTAGCCGAAGTCGCTGAAGCCTGCGTTCAGCCGGCACACTGGAGTGGCGATGTGGATGCCCTGGCAGATATGGTGGTGAAAACCGCGCAGCCAGGCGATCACATTCTGGTGATGAGCAACGGCGGATTTGGTGGTATTCATCAAAAACTGCTGGATGGCCTGGCGAAGAAAGCTCAGGCAGAAGCGGAAGAGTAAAAAAATGCCCGGTGGCGCTACGCTTACCGGGCCTACAACGTGTTAACGGATTGTAGGCCGGATAAGGTGATTGCACCGCCATCCGGCACTTTCGGCAGACGAAGAGGTTAGGCCTCGTTTTCCGCCAGTTCACGCAGATACTGGAAGATCTGGCGGGAAGATTTTGGCGGCTTGTTGCCCGCTTTTTCTTTCCTGGCGTTACGTACCAGCGAACGCAGTTGCTGGCGGTCGGCGTCAGGCCACAGACTCATCACTTCTTCGATGGCTTCATCGCTACCGTCAACCATACGGTCACGCAGTTGCTCCAGCTTATGGAAGACAACGACCTGCTGGTTGTGACGATTTTTCAGCTTGTCCAGCGCCTGACGGATAGGATCAACATCGCGCTGGCGCAACATTTTGCCAATCAACTGCAGCTGGCGGCGGCGTCCTTCCATCTTAATACGCTGGGCCAGCTCAATGGCGGCACGTAAATCCGCATCAAGCGGGATCTTATCCAGCGCGTTTTTCCCCAGATCAACCAGTTCCGCACCCAGGCGTTTTAACTCCTCGGCATCGCGTTTAATTTCACTTTTACTGACCCAGATAATTTCATCGTCTTCGTCTTCGATGTCATCACCGGGAACGTCGTCGAGCCAGTCTTCGGGCTGCTTTGTCATTTCAGGCTCCTTAAAAAAAGAGGCTAATGTTACCAGTTAAGATGCGCACTGAAAAACGGTTCTCTGTTAGACTTCAGAGAAACTCTCTCTACATTATGGCATTTGCGATGAAAGTAATCTCACAAGTTGAAGCGCAGCGTAAGATTCTGGAAGAAGCAGTCTCGACGGCACTGGAATTAGCGTCAGGTAAGTCGGATGGCGCGGAAGTCGCTGTGAGCAAGACCACGGGTATTAGCGTCAGCACCCGTTATGGTGAAGTGGAGAACGTCGAATTCAATAGCGATGGTGCTCTGGGGATTACGGTTTATCACCAGAACCGTAAGGGCAGCGCATCGTCCACCGATTTAAGCCCGCAGGCGATTGCACGCACCGTGCAGGCTGCGCTGGACATTGCACGTTACACTTCGCCGGATCCGTGCGCAGGCGTGGCAGATAAAGAACTGCTGGCCTTTGATGCGCCCGATCTGGACCTGTTCCACCCGGCGGAAGTTTCCCCTGATGAAGCCATCGAACTGGCCGCTCGTGCTGAACAGGCGGCGCTGCAGGCTGATAAGCGTATCACCAATACCGAAGGCGGCAGCTTTAACAGCCACTATGGCATCAAAGTGTTTGGTAACAGCCACGGCATGCTGCAGGGCTACTGCTCCACGCGTCATTCCCTTTCCAGCTGCGTGATCGCGGAAGAAAATGGTGATATGGAGCGTGATTACGCCTACACCATTGGCCGGGCGATGGGCGATCTGCAAACGCCGGAGTGGGTGGGGGCTGACTGTGCTCGCCGTACCTTATCACGCCTGTCTCCGCGTAAGCTGTCCACCATGAAAGCGCCGGTGATTTTCGCCAACGAAGTAGCGACCGGACTGTTCGGACACCTGGTCGGCGCGATCGCCGGCGGTTCGGTGTACCGCAAATCCACCTTCCTGCTGGATTCGCTGGGCAAACAAATTCTGCCGGAATGGCTGACTATTGAAGAACATCCGCACCTGCTGAAAGGGTTGGCGTCTTCACCGTTCGACAGTGAAGGGGTACGGACTGAACGCCGTGACATCATTAAAGAAGGCGTGCTGACTCAATGGCTGTTGACTAACTATTCCGCACGTAAGCTGGGCCTGAAGAGTACTGGGCATGCAGGCGGGATCCACAACTGGCGAATTCCGGGACAAGGTCTAAGCTTCGAGCAGTTGCTCAAAGAGATGGGTACAGGTCTTGTGGTTACTGAGCTGATGGGACAGGGCGTAAGCGGCATTACCGGCGATTACTCGCGCGGCGCGGCGGGCTTCTGGGTCGAAAATGGTGAAATTCAGTATCCGGTGAGCGAAATTACCATCGCCGGTAACTTAAAAGAGATGTGGCGCAATATTGTGACCGTGGGGAACGATATTGAAACGCGCAGTAATATCCAATGTGGTTCGGTATTGTTACCGGAGATGAAAATCGCCGGGCAGTAATACTCGTTAAGGCGTTAATTTTTAATAATAAAAAAGGAAGTGAGCAATGCGTAAACACCTGTTAGCGATCGTCGCGGCTTCAACGCTGGTTCTTGGTTCTTCTGCGTTTGCAGCCGATCTCGAAGATGACATGGGGATCCTCAACGACAACCTGAAAATTGTCGAAAAAACGGATAATGCGACTGAACTGAAAGACGCGTTAACCAAAATGCGTGCAGCCGCGCTGGACGCGCAAAAAGGTACGCCGCCGAAGCTGGAAAACAAATCCCCGGACAGCCCGGAGATGAAAGATTTCCGCCACGGCTTTGACACGCTGATCGGCCAGATTGACGGCGCGCTGAAGCTGGCGAACGAAGGTAAAGTTAAAGAGGCGAAAGCCGTTGCGGAAGAGCTGAAAACCACGCGCAACGAAAACCACAAGAAGTTCCGCTAATCTGCGCTACCCGGCCTGCATACCCGTAGGCCGGATAAAATCCCCCGCTACTACACGCCCATAAGTAAACGCTATCCCCATCACATTTTTTCATTTTTATCGTCCATTCATTGTTCGCACTTCCTTCCATTTTGCTGCCCACTCTTGCGATCTCAATCACATTCTTCCGGTGATAAATCGTGGTTCCAGCCCTTTTTGCGGCACAGATCACTATCGCTGCACACCTTTCCACTTCGAAGTGGAAAACAACTCGCTACAAACTTATAACCTCCGTCGCTAATTTACCCTCAGAGACATTAACGGGGTAAGACGAGTGAATAACGGAGCTGTAATGAATGACATGGGGGAATCGGTGGAACTGGCCGACCGCATGCTGGCGCAGGTGTATGCCTTGCTGCGTGAACGCAACATTATTCCCAACGCCGTACAGGAACAGATGCTGACGTCGCATGTTCGCGCCATGGCGCACCGCTCGGTAACGGGTGAACCCTTACCAGAAGTCGATGCCAGCTTGTTTGATGAAATATCTGCCGAGTCAATGGCGCTTGCCCGCGACGTGGTCGCCGAGTTTGGCAATCTTCCTGAGGAAGAGGCCTGGCTGCTGTCGGTGCACTTTGAAGTCGCGAAAGACAACCTTTAAGGAGAAAAAGATGGAACAGATTACCGTAGTGATTGGCGATCGTCTGGGTAAAGGCCAGAAAGTGGCGGCAGGCGTAGAGAAAGCGGGTGGCCGTGCCGTTGTGGTGCCGGGCGTTGCAGCAGATATGAAGCTGGGTGACGTGATGAAGGCGGAAAACGCCACCTTTGGTATCTCGTTTTGCGGCAGCGGTGGTGCGGGTGCGATTACTGCGCAGACCAAATACGGCTACAAGGCGAAATACGGCATGCGTTCGGTCGATGAAGGGGTAACCGCCATCAACGAAGGGTGCAACGTACTGGGATTCGGCTTTATGGACAAAGAAGAGCTCGGCGAGCGCCTGGTGCAGGCCTGGCAAAAGAAACACGGCGCTTAAGCATGAAAGAGCAATTCACCACCACGGTGAGAGTCACGGGTAAGGGCGAGACCAAAGCTCGCGCCTTTGCCGATGCCCTGAACCACGTTCAGGCTGCGGTGATGAAAGCGTCGCCGCATATCTTACTGCGTATTGAGCCACAGGATGTGCAGGTTGTTCAAGCGCGTGAATCGGTGCGTAAAGAGGCGTTTTTATTCCTCTTTTTGCGCCGGGAAAGACGCACTTTCAGCGTGGAGCTGGACGTGACCGTCAACGTGACTGCCATCAATCTCGACAAGGTGGATTTCGTTACGCAACGCTGATTTTCTATTAAAAGGCATAATTATGTTCCTGATAATATTAATAAAATCGCTCATCATCGGCGCGTTGGTTGGCGTTGGTGTCGGCGCTGGGGCTGCACGCATGTTTCATGCGCCTACCACTCAAGGGATGGGCGCGTTTCGTACTCTTGGAGAACTGAATTCCTGCGAAGGGGATCCGGCTTCTCACTTCTCGTTCGGTCTGGGCTTCTTCTTTAACGCCTGGGCTTCCTCCGTTGCGGCGGGGGCGTTCACTCAGGACGTCGACCATCGCATCATCCCCAACTGGGGTGCCGCCGCGCTGATGATTAAAAATCGCAACGTCGGTGAAACGCTGCACGATCCTAAGCGCATGGCAATTGCCTGCGGCGTTATCGGGATGATCGTGGTGACCTTCCTGAACCTCACTGCGTCATCCGTACCGGAAGCGCTGCAGGTTACCGCCGTCAAGGTGCTGGTGCCAGCGGCTAACCTGCTGGTTAACACCGTGATGCCGGTGATCTTCTGGCTGGCGGCGATCGACGCCGGTAAGAAATCCGGCTTCTGGGCCACCGTTTTTGGCGGCGCGGCGCAGCTGATCATGGGCAACGCCGTTCCGGGGCTGGTGCTCGGTATTCTGATCGGCAAAGGTGTTGAAGAAAGCGGCTGGAACCACGTCACGAAAGTGATGATGGTAGCTATCGTCGCGCTGTTTGTCCTGAGCGGCTTCTTCCGCGGTTTCGATATGAAGATGATCGAATCCTTCCATCTGACCGTGCCTAACTGGCTCGAACTTATCCACAACTCGCTCAGCGGCAAATAACGGAGGTCATCATGGAACAGAATAAAGGTTTTTGGTTCGCTGACTGGTCGTTCCCGATCTTCGTGGGCCTGCTCTCATCCGGCGTATTTGCCGGAACGCACATGTACTACCTGTACGGTATTGGCGCATTTAACGAAGTGGCTTTTGTGGCGATGCTGAAGGCGGGAATGGATACCGGCTCCTACGGGGCGGTGGCGGCATTTGGCGCAAGTTTCCTGTTTGCCCGCATCATTGAAGGTTCGCTGGTGGGGATTCTGGATATCGGCGGGGCGATTCAGACCGGGGTTGGGTTAGGCGTTCCGGCGCTGCTACTGGGCGCGGGCATTATCTTCCCGGTCGCCAACTTTGCCGCCTCGCTGGTCACCGGTCTGGTGATTGGTCTGGCGATTGGCTACATCATCATTCTGGCGCGTAAGTTCACCATCAACCAGAGCGACTCAACCTACGGTGCGGACGTCATGATGGGGGCCGGTAACGCCTCCGGCCGCTTCCTCGGACCGTTGATTATCCTCAGCGCGATGACGGCTTCTATTCCTATCGGAATCGGTTCTCTGGCGGGTGCGCTGCTGTTTTATCTGTGGCAAAAACCGATTACCGGCGGGGCGATCCTTGGGGCAATGATCCTCGGGTCCATCTTCCCGATTGCCATTAGCTAACTGTTGATTTGCAGGCCGGATAAGGCGGTTACGCCGCCATCCGGCATAGGAGAGAGCGATGTTTGATTTACTCCTGCGCCGTGCGCGCCTCGTTGACGATACGGTGAGTGATATTGCGCTCAAAGACGGCAAGATCGCGGCGTTGGGCGACGTTGATGGCCCGGCGCTGAAAACCATTGAGCTGGGCGGCGAGTGCTACGTCAGCGCAGGCTGGATTGACTCCCACGTTCATTGCTACCCGAAATCCCCGATTTACCACGACCAGCCGGATAGCGTCGGTATTGCGACTGGCGTCACTACTGTGGTGGATGCGGGCAGTACCGGGTCGGATGACATCGACGATTTTTACACCCTGACCCGGGAAGCTGCCACCGAGGTGTATGCGTTGCTGAATATCTCTCGCGTTGGGCTTATCGCCCAGAACGAGCTGGCCAACATGGCCAATATTGACGCTGATGCGGTGCGAGAGGCGGTGAAACGCCACCCTGATTTTATCGTCGGTCTGAAGGCACGTATGAGTAGCAGCGTAGTCGGTGAAAATGGCATCACCCCGCTGGATCGCGCCAAAGCGATGCAAAAAGAGAACGGCGACCTGCCGCTGATGGTGCACATCGGCAACAACCCGCCGGACCTGGATGAGATCGCCGAGCGCCTGAGCGCGGGTGACATCATTACCCACTGCTACAACGGTAAGCCGAACCGCATTCTGACGCCGCAAGGCGAGCTGCGGGCGTCAGTGACGCGGGCGATTTCACGCGGCGTGCGTCTGGACGTTGGGCATGGCACCGCCAGCCTGAGCTTTGCGGTGGCAAAACGCGCTATTGAACTGGGGATTTTGCCACACACCATCAGTTCCGATATTTACTGTCGCAACCGTATCAGCGGCCCGGTGCATTCTCTGGCGAATGTGATGTCGAAATTTCTCGCCATTGGGATGTCGCTTCCGCAGGTCATTGAGTGCGTTACCGCCAATGCTGCCGACGGCCTGCGCCTGAAACAGAAGGGGCGACTGCAGGTCGGTCTTGATGCTGATTTAACCCTCTTTACGCTTAAGCGCCAGCCAACCGTGCTGGTAGATGCAGAAAACGACAGCCTGCAGGCTGAACAACTGCTGGTGCCGCTTGCCGCAATACGTGCGGGCAAGGGCTATACGACCGAACAAGGGAGCGCGGAACATGCCTTCGATTTTTGAGAAATACGATTTAAAACAGGTGATTAATACCTCCGGCCGCATGACGGCGCTTGGCGTTTCCACGCCGCGACCAGAAGTGGTTGAAGCGGCGATGGCGGGGATGAACCACTATTTCGAGATGAAAGATCTTGTCAATAAAACCGGCGACTACATCGCGAAATTGCTGGAAGTGGAAGGGGCAACCGTTGTCTCTTGCGCCTCGGCGGGGATCGCCCTGTCGGTGGCTGGCGTATTGGTTAAAGACAGCGACTGGCTGCTGGAGAACCTGCACGTCACGCCCATCGAGAACAACGAAATCGTGCTGCCCAGAGGCCACAACGTCAACTTTGGCGCTCCGGTGGGGACCATGGTGGCGCTTGGCGGCGGTAAGTTAGTAGAGGCTGGTTATGCCAACGAATGTTCCGCGGCGCAGCTGGCGGCGGCCATTACACCGCGTACGGCGGCCATTCTGTATATCAAATCTCACCACTGCGTCCAGAAAAGTATGCTCAGCGTGGAGCAGGCTGCGGTGGTGGCGCGTACGCATAACCTGCCGCTGATCGTGGACGCGGCGGCGGAAGAAGATTTGCAATGCTACTACCGGGTTGGCGCAGATCTGGTTATTTATAGCGGCGCGAAGGCGATTGAAGGACCAACCAGCGGTCTGGTGATAGGTAAAACCCAGTACGTTGAGTGGGTGAAACGCCAGACGGCGGGAATTGGCCGGGCGATGAAGGTGGGGAAAGAGGGAATTCTTGGCCTAACCTGCGCCATCGAACTGTATCTGAACGCGCAGAAAGAGAGTGGCGCGGAGATGGTCGAGAAAATGACGCCGTTCATTAATGCGTTGAACCAGCTTAACGGCGTGAGCGCCCGCGTGGTGTGGGATAGCGCAGGGCGCGACATCGCACGCACGGAAATTAAGTTTGATGAAGCGGTAACCGGGATCGCCACGGGCGAACTGGTTGAAGCCCTGAAACAAGGCGAGTACGCGATTTACTTCCGTGGTTACAAAGCTAACGAAGGCATTATCGAAGCCGATGTGCGCAGCGTCGATCGTGCGCAGCTGGAGATTGTGGCCCGTCGAATTGGTGAAGTGATTTCGCAGGAGAAAGAAGTATGAAACTGACCCCTAACTTTTATCGCGACCGCGTCTGCCTGAACGTGCTGGCAGGCTCCAAAGAAAATGCGCGGGATATTTACGCGGCGGCGGAAGGACACGTGCTGGTTGGTGTGTTGTCAAAAAATTACCCGGATGTCGCAAGCGCAGTAGCGGATATGCGTGAATACGCAGCGCTTATCGACAATGCGCTCTCCGTGGGATTGGGGGCAGGCGACCCAAACCAGTCGGCGATGGTCAGTGAAATTTCCCGTCAGGTACAGCCGCAGCATGTTAATCAGGTCTTTACCGGCGTGGCCACAAGTCGCGCGCTGCTGGGCCAGCAGGATACAGTAGTCAACGGTCTGGTCTCGCCAACCGGCATGCCGGGCAGGGTGAAAATCTCCACCGGTCCGCTGAGCAGCCAGACGCCGGACGGTATTGTGCCGGTAGAAACCGCGATTGCGCTGCTCAAAGATATGGGCGGTAGCTCGATTAAATACTTCCCGATGGGCGGCCTGAAATGCCGTGAAGAGTACATTGCCGTAGCGCAGGCCTGCGCCCGTCATGACTTCTGGCTGGAGCCAACCGGCGGTATCGACCTGGATAATTTCACTGAAATCCTGCAGATTGCCCTCGATGCCGGAGTGAGTAAAATCATTCCTCACATCTATAGTTCGATTATTGATAAGGTGAGTGGTAACACTCGTCCGGATGACGTACGCCAGCTGATGGCGATGACCCGGGCCTGCGTAGGCTAACTGACTGATGAGGAAACTGACGTGCGATTCCCCAACCAACGTTTAGCACAGCTGTTTGACATGTTGCAAAACGAAGCGCTTCCACAGGACGAGCTGGCGCAGCGGTTGTCGGTTTCCACACGCACCGTACGGGCGGATATCACCGCGCTAAACGCGCTGCTCACCCAGTACGGCGCACAGTTTGTCCTCAGCCGGGGTAACGGTTATCAGCTCAAAATTGACGACCCGGCAAGTTATAACACCCTGCAAACGCAGCAGCCCAACGCGTTGCTACGCATCCCTCGAACCAGCCAGGAACGGATACACTGGCTGGTGGTGCGTTTTCTGACGTCGGCTTTCTCGCTAAAGCTGGAAGATTTGGCTGATGAATGGTTTATCAGCCGCGCGACGCTGCAAAACGATATGGCTGAGGTGCGCGAGCATCTGCAACGTTATCATCTGACGCTGGAAACGCGTCCCCGTCACGGCATGAAACTGTTCGGCAGCGAAATGGCGATTCGCGCCTGTTTGACCGATCTGCTGTGGACGCTGGCACAGCAGGATCCGCAGCACCCATTAGTGATGCAGGAGGCGCTTAATGCCGGGATCCCTGAGCAGCTACAGCCCGTTTTACAGGATATTTTCGCTCGTTTTCATATTCGTCTGACCGATGAGGGCGAGCTGTTTTTACGCTTGTACTGCGCGGTGGCGGTACGGCGGATTAGCGAAGGGTATCCACTCCCGGATTTTGCCGCAGAAGAGGCCGATCAATCGGTGTGCCTGGCCACGCGGGAAATCGCGGCGGTACTGCACCGCCTGGCAGACAAACCGCTTTCCGTTTCCGAAGAAAACTGGCTACAGGTGCATATTGCTGCCCGCCAGGTACAAGAGATCGCGCCCAGTGCTATCAATGCGGATGATGATGAAGCGTTGGTCAATTACATCCTGCGTTTTATCAACACCCAGTACAACTACAACCTGTTGAATGACAAACAGTTGCATGCTGACCTGCTGACGCATATTAAGACGATGATCACCCGGGTGCGTTACCAGATAATGATCCCCAATCCGCTGCTGGAAAATATTAAACAGCACTACCCCATGGCGTGGGACATGACGCTGGCCGCCGTCTCGGGATGGGGAAAATATACGCCGTACACCATCAGTGAAAATGAGATCGGCTTCCTCGTGCTGCATATTGGCGTCGGGCTGGAGCGTAGTTACAACATCGGTTATCAGAGACAGCCGAAGGTTCTGCTGGTATGCGATGCCGGAAATGCGATGGCGCGGATGATTGAAGCGGTGCTGGCGCGTAAGTATCCGCAGATAGAGATCGTCGATACCGTCACGCTGCGTGACTACGAACAGCGGGAAAGCATCAGCGAAGATTTTGTCATCTCTACCGCGCGGATCGGTGAAAAAGATAAGCCTGTAGCGATGATTGCGCCGTTCCCGACCGATTATCAACTGGAACAAATTGGCAAACTGGTGCTGGTGGATAGAACCCGCCCGTGGATGTTGAACAAATTCTTCGATGCCGCCCATTTTCGTGTAATTGACGAGCCAATGGATCAACAAACGTTGTTCAAAACCTTATGCCGTCAGTTGCAGGATGAAGGTTTTGTCGACGCAGAGTTCCTTGATTCTGTGGTTGAGCGTGAGGCCATCGTCAGCACCATGCTGGGTGACAGCATTGCCCTGCCGCACGCCCTCGGTCTGCTGGCCAAGAAAACGGTGGTCTACACCATACTCGCCCCGCAGGGTATCGCCTGGGGCGATGAAACCGCGCACGTGATCTTCCTGCTCGCCATCAGTAAAAGCGAGTACGAAGAAGCGATGGCGATCTACGATATTTTCGTCACCTTCCTGCGTGAACGCGCCATGACGCGGCTCTGCGCATGCCGGAATTTCACCGAGTTCAAAACCGTCGCCATGGAGTGTGTCAGTCGTTTTTGAGAGGCGTTATCCAGAATTCGATGTAATGCGTATGTAATGTTAAACTGCATTACACATTCGATTCTACTGGAGGCATAATGGCCACGCTGAACGTCCGTCTGGATGACAAACTCAAAAATGAGGCTTATGCCGTGCTGGAAAAACTGAACATTACTCCAACGGAAGCTGTGCGATTACTGTTTCAGTACGTCGCGGAAACGGGGCGCATGCCAGTGAAAACCGTCACCGTTAGCGACAGCGAAGATACACTGATTCAGACAGTCCGGGAGAGGCTGGCCAGCCCGCAAAAAGGAATCAAGGTTAGTCTGGATGACTTATGAACTGGAATTCGACCCGAGAGCCTTAAAAGAGTGGCATAAACTGGGTGATACGGTGAAGGCTCAGTTTAAGAAGAAGTTGGCCGACGTGTTGTTGAACCCCAGAATTGACTCTGCCCGTTTAAACGGTCTTCCAGATTGCTATAAAATTAAGCTTAAATCGTCCGGCTATCGTCTGGTGTACCAGGTTCGGGATGAGGTTGTGACCGTGTTTGTTGTCGCGGTCGGCAAACGAGAACATTCGGCCGTTTATCTCGATGCAAACAAACGGCTTTAGCGATCAACGCAAATGATGTACAACCTGGTTGCTGCTGCCGCGCCAGATTAGCGCCGGGTCTTTAAGATCCTGCACGTATTTGCCATCGACCAGTACGTTGATGAGATCGACCACCTGCATTTGCGCGGCGTTGAGTTCATCGAGCTTGTAGCCGGTCCACACCCAGATATCTTTGCCGGGGCACTCAGCGCGAACGCGCTGCACTAGTTGCAGGATTTCCGGCACGTTTTGCGGATGTAGCGGATCGCCACCGGAGAGCGAGATCCCCTGACGCTTGATTCGCGTATCGTTCAGATCGGCAATGATCTTGTCTTCCATCTCTTTGGTAAATGGCTCGCCGGAATTGAGCCGCCAGGTGCTTTTGTTATAGCAACCGGGACATTCATGCACGCACCCGGACACAAACAGCGTGCAGCGGGTGCCGGGGCCGTTAACGATGTCGACGGGATAGTATTGGTGAAAGTTCATTTTCGCTTCTCATCCGCTTATCAATTCGCGCCATAGCTGCGTTAGCTGCATTCGTGCGCCCGAGTCACTTACTTATGTAAGCTCCCCGGGACCCACTCATTTGCTGCCTTGCTATGACGTGAATTGCGTTGCGGAAAAAATGGCCCGAAAAGCATCGCATTGCCGGGCAATAATACTGTCGAAATTAACCTATCTGCCCATTACCCAAATGCTTAACGCGGCGCTTCACTTCTTCCTGCTTACCGGCGTTAAACGGACGGGCGTCCGGGCTGCCTAAATAACCGCAGACGCGGCGGGTGACCGACACGCGCGCGGCGTCGTGGTTACCACATTTCGGGCAGGTAAAGCCTTTGCTGGTGCACTCGAACTCACCGGTAAAGCCGCACTCGTAGCATTCATCAATTGGCGTGTTGGTCCCGTAATACGGCACGTGCTGATAGCTGTAATCCCAGACGTCTTCCAGTGCTTTCAGGTTGTGCTGAATATTCGGGTATTCGCCGTAGCAAATGAAGCCTCCGTTCGCCAGCGGCGGGTATGGCGCTTCGAAATCGATCTTGTCGTACGGGTTAACCTTTTTCTCCACGTCGAGGTGGAAGCTGTTGGTGTAGTAACCTTTGTCGGTAACGCCTGGCACCACACCAAACTCGGCGGTATCCAGACGACAGAAACGATCGCACAGGTTTTCACTCGGCGTGCTGTACAGGCTGAAGCCGTAGCCGGTCTCGTCTTTCCACTGATCGACTGCCTGACGCAGGCGTTCGACAATGGCGATAGCTTTGGCGCGAAGCTGCTCACTGTCGTACAGATGTTTGTCGCCAAACAGCGCGTTAATGGTTTCGTGAATGCCGATGTAACCCAGCGAGATGGACGCGCGGCCATTTTTAAAGATTTCTGACACGTCATCGTCCGCTTTCAGACGCACGCCGCAGGCACCTTCCATATACAGGATTGGGGCCACGCGAGCTTTCACGCCTTCCAGACGCGCAATGCGGGTCATCAGCGCTTTACGTGCCAGCACCAGTCGATCGTCGAGCAGTTTCCAGAAGGTGGCTTCATCGCCGTGGGCTTCCAGCGCGATACGCGGCAGGTTGAGGCTGATAACGCCGAGGTTGTTACGCCCGTCGTGAACCTGTTCGCCGTTCTCGTTTTCCCACACGCCGAGGAAGCTGCGACAGCCCATCGGCGTTTTGAACGAACCGGTCACTTTAACCACCTGATCGTAGTTCAGGATGTCCGGATACATACGCTTGCTCGCGCACTCCAACGCCAGCTGTTTGATGTCGTAGTTCGGATCGCCAAACTTGTGGTTCAGGCCGTCGCGAATGGCGAACACCAGTTTCGGGAACACGGCGGTTTTACGATTTTTACCGAGGCCCGCAATGCGGTTACGCAGAATGGACTGCTGGATCAAACGTGATTCCCAACTGGTTCCCAGGCCAAAACCGAAGGTGACGAACGGCGTCTGGCCGTTAGCGGTATGCAGGGTATTCACTTCATACTCGAGGGACTGGAATGCGTCGTAGCACTCTTTCTCGGTACGGGAATGCGCATAACCGTCGGCATCCAGGATCTGCCACTCTTCAGCGGTTTTGCGATGCTTGTTAAAGCTCTCGGTCACGAATGGTGCGAGAACTTCGTCAATACGGTTAATGGTGGTACCGCCATAAATATGGCTGGCAACCTGCGCGATAATTTGCGCGGTGACGGCCGTCGCGGTGGAGATGGATTTTGGCGGCTCAATCTCCGCGTTACCCATCTTAAAGCCCTGCGTCAGCATGCCTTTCAGGTCGATCAGCATGCAGTTAAACATTGGGAAGAACGGAGAGTAGTCGAGATCGTGATAGTGAATATCACCACGCTCGTGCGCCTGGACGACATCACGCGGCAGCAGGTGCTGACGCGCATAGTGTTTGGCGACGATACCGGCCAGCAGGTCACGCTGCGTCGGGATCACTTTGCTGTCTTTGTTGGCGTTTTCGTTCAGCAGAGCAGAGTTGGTTTGCTCAACCAGACCACGAATTTCCTGGTTCAGACGGCCACGCTTTTCACGCTGTATATCACGGTCGTGGCGATATTCGATGTACGCACGGGCGAGTTGTTTGTACGGACCAGACATCAGCTGGTTTTCTACCGCTGTCTGGATCTCGTTGATATCGACCTGGCTGCGCTCATTCATCTGGCTACTAACGACTTCTGCGACGGTGGCACAGTAATCTGCGTCATCGACTCCCGCTGCTTTAGCTGCACGCAGAATGGCTTCTTTGATGCGCTCTGATTTAAACGGCACTTTACAGCCATCTCGTTTCATCACATGCGGTGTCATGATCACTCCATATTTATAAGAACAGGTTATCCACAGAGGTTGGGGAAGCGGCCATGGCTTTATTCATCTCTATTGCCAATGACTTCCCGCAATCCTGACCCACTTTATCCACAATTTCACCGTAAAGCGGTGCACTGTAGTTGTAGCAATTGTAGTCGATTAATACAACATATTGGGTCGGCGTGCATTTTAAGTTCTATATGTAGTGATTTGCATCAAGGATGTTTACGATTTATTTGATGTAGCGCAAAGTAAAAATCGGAGCGTACAGATGACGGGCAGTACAGCGATTGTAAATTGTGGGCAGAAAATTCTGATTAATTATTCAACAAAAACAGGAAGGTAAAGCCGGGCAGGCATCTGCTGCCCGGAACACACTATGACGACAGCGACTGCATCCAGTGGATACCTGCATTAATGAAGGCTGCCGAGGCGACGAGACCCAGAATGAGTGGTACAAGGTAACTGCTCTTCACGCGGTTTTCTGGCACTTCCTGAGCTGGTGTCGTTCCAGTCGAGAGCAGCGCCAGTACTTCTTCGGCAGACGTAGCGTTAAGCATGGCGTTTCGCATCTCATCCTCAACCAGCGACGAGGTGAGCTGGGTGAGCAGTTGCATATGCGTTGTACCCGCTTCATTTGGCGGGATCGCCAGCAGGAATACTAACCGTACTGGTTCAGGCCCTTCAAGACCCGGCCACAGTATTGGCTCGGGAAAAAGGGCGACGCAGAACGACGCCTGCACGACGGAATCACATTTTCCGTGAGGGACGGCCAGCTCTTCTCCCAGCGCGGTTGGTCCTTCATTTTCACGGCGCAGAACGCTGTCAATAAAAGCGTCTTTATTGGTAATGAGTCCGCATTCAGACAATGCTGAAGACATATACCGGATGATCGCATCGGGAGACGATTGCGGCGGATCGATAAAAATTAGCGTCTGACGAGTCAGTGTAGACAATTCCATGTTTTATGCCTCCGGTTGCGCTTTGACGTGGATCCAGATCGTTTGCCAGCCCGCCAGTTCGCAAACGCCATTAAAGGGGGTTCCTGTCAGGAGATCTGTCCCCGTCACGGGTAAGAAAAGTGTTTGTGATGCGCCAGTGACATTCACAATACCGTAGACAGTTTCTTCCTCTGTCTGGTGGTGGCGTTTGACGCCAAATAGCGCATCCGGCAGTGTAAGGACTTGCTGAGCTGCTGCCGGTGAGAACGCGGGATGTTGTTGGCGAATGCGCAGTAATGTCGTTAGTGCGGCATAGATCTTCGCTTGTCGGGATTCTGGCGTGACTAATGCCTGATGCGTGGTGGCGAAATCCAGTTTTTCACGGTTAATACGGCGATTGATCCCTGACGCGTTCAACCCTGCGATATCATTTTCGCTACCGAGAAGGCTGTGGTAGTAAATTGCAGGAACGCCCTGCAACATAAAGAGGATGGCGTGAGCGGCGGCAAATCTGGCAACCTGCGTGTCGGGAGCTTCTCCCGGTTCGCTTAACGCGCTCAGAAAGTTAATGTTCATCTCGTACGGCGACTGGCTGCCGTCTGGATTGGTGCGCCAGGAAATTCGTCCTTGCCTACGTTCTACTTCACTGACCAGGAACGCTTTTTCTTCCGTCGAGAGGATGTTTTCGACAGGTCGCAGGCCAATGCCGTCATGGCTAGCGAGGAAATTGAAAAATGTAGTGTTGGCAGGAAAGGTTTCTTGCTCCAGGCTTTGCGCCCACTGGCGTAGCCAGCGTGCGTTGCCGCGCAGGCAGGCATGCAGTGTCAGCGGTGGTAGCGGGAATTGATACACCATATGAGCCTCATCCCCGGCACCCAGATAGCTGATGTTTTCCTGATGTGGCACATTGGTTTCGGTAATCAGCAGGCAGTCAGGCCAGATCTCTTCCAGGATCGCCCGCCAGAGTTTGATTACCTGATGGGTTTGCGGCAGATGAATGCAGCGGCTGTTTTTCTCTTTCCACAAGAAACCGACGGCATCGAGTCGAATTGCCTGGGCACCGCGTGAAGCATATTCCAAAAGAATATCAATACTTTCCAGTAAAACCTCGGGTTCACGGAAGTTAAGATCGATTTGATCGGCGCTGAATGTGGTCCATATATGCGCCGTTTCCCCTGTTTTAAGCGTGAATGGCGTTAATAAAGGAGATGTACGCGGACGTGTGATCCGGCTGTAATTTTCATCCGGATCGGCGTTGATAAAGTAGTTCTGGTAGCGAGGCTCACCATGCAAATAGCCCTGGAACCAACGGCTTTGCTGTGAAATATGGTTAATCACAAAATCGAACATTAAATTGAAATCGCCCGCCAGCGCGGCAATATCTGACCACTGCCCAAGATGGGGATCAACCTGTCGGTAATCCACCACGCTAAAACCGTCATCGGAGGTCCACGGGAACATCGGCAGCAGGTGAATGTCACTGATCGTCCCCTTCAACCACAGTTTTGCAAACTGGTGGAGAATCGATAGGGGATTTTCCCCTTGCGCGCAGATGCTATCGCCATAGGCGATCATCCAGATACGGCTTTGATCTAACGGAATCGTCGTTTGCGTTTTGGGTTTCCAGCGTTGGATAAGCTGTTCAATCTTCGCTGCGATTGCCTGATGATCCGCTTGCGGATAGAGCTGTGCCAGCGTGTCGCGGATAAATGCTTTATGTGGGGAGATATTCATACTTTTGCGTCACGCTCCGGCAGTGAGAAAAGGAAATCGCATGTGGCGAAAGGCGCAATTTCGCGGCAGTGCTTAACGGGTTCTTCCAGATAGTTAATCTGCGGCATTTCTTGCAGCAATGGTGGGAGTTCAACAGGATGCTCACCGGCATTGAAAATACGTAATATTGTTCCATTTATCGTCTGGGCGTGTGGCAGCGCCGAGAGCATAAGCGGCTCAGGCAACGTCAGCAGACTGAAAGTTTCTGGCAGTGAACGCGGTGTGAAATTGAGCGTGAAGCGCTCCAGACGGTTGTCCAGCGTATTCAATTTCTGGTTCTGCCAGCTGAAAGGCTGACGTAAAGCTCTGGCCTCAAGGCGGCGTAATGTCAGATGGTCGGCACGCTCGCTAAGTGTCAGGGTCAGGCTAAAGATCAGGGGCTTGTGGAGCTGGGCCTCGGGCGTGTAAACGACGGTATTATTGATGCCGGAAGCGCGTCCGGGGCGCCAGGCCAGATCGTCGCGTCCCAGAACGCCTGTCGATTTGAAGAGCGTCAGCGCCACCTGTGATGTTGCGTTTTGCAGGATCTGATACTCTTTCATGCCCAGGCTGTTTATAACCAGAGCGTTGTCGTTTTCCGCAATGGCGATAATTCCTTCGCTGGTTTCGATATCGACAGGTTTCTCACGATAGTTTTGCTGCCAGTTCTCAGGGGCGTCGGCAATGGGGCGGTGAATAATGCCGAAAGGCTGAGAGGCTATTGATTCCTGAGTATGAATATCGCTGTTGATCAGCAGGCGCAGGCGGTGGTCGCAAACGTTGTTTTCTAAACGGGCATCAATAAAAAGATGGGCTTCGCCCTGACGGAGTTCGCAAACAACCTGTACCGGGCATTCTTGTGTTGCGCGTTGGCTTAATGAATAGGGCAGGTTGAGCGTGATGCCCAGCGTTAAGCGCTCGACGTGCTGGCTCTTTTCGCAGGCGAGAAGTGTGAAATGATTGAACTTTTGGGGGATATCATCTTGCAGCGGTGAAAAATCATAACTGTCACCTGCATCCGCACAATCTTCGAAGGTCAGCAGGTCGGAGAGAGTTCTGCCGGTACGTTTATCCCGTAGTGTCAGTGTTCCGTCATCAAGGCTTAGTCGATAATGGTCATTTTCAATATGGTTTTCGGCATAAGGGCGCAGCGTAGAAACCGTGTGCGTGCCCTCGCGAACGGCAATATTGATATAACCCAGTGCGGGCAGTTCCTGCGTGTCGATAGCGACCTGCGAGCGATAATAAGGCGGAAGCTCAACCTCTTTTTCTCCCTGCGGCGTAACCTGAATCACGCGTCCACCGGAAAGCTCTGTTTGTTCAATAATGCTAAATGAGAGAGTCTGCTCGCCAGCGCAGAGTTCAAGGGATGGTGTGCTGGTATATAGCGTGGCGTTGACAACCCCGGACCAGGGCGTCGCGCCAGGGTTCACCACAAAGAGGTCGTTCTCCTGGCTGCTGGCAATGGCCAGCTCTTTAATCACCAGATTCTACAGGCTATGGCTGAGCTGTTCCGTCTGTTCCAGGCGATGCAGAATATCCCGGTTGGTGGCATCACTGTTACACCCGCCTATGGAGTCATGGGCATGGTTGCGTAACAGGTTTTTCCAGATTTGATCAACCCACTGGAGGTTGACGTGAATATCATGATGGCGGGCCAGCGCAATAGTCGGTTCCAGCTTGCCCAACAAAAATTGTTCGATATCGTAATTTTTCTTTTTAATGTCGTAACGAACGGAGCCGATGGTTTTGTGGATCCGGGTATAGCGCGGGGATTTCAGTTCGCCTTGCCAGCAGGTAAATCCATCGGCTTGCTGACGAAGCGTATCAACAAACGCTTCCAGCGATGATATCTGGAACCGATCGCCTGTAGGGGAGCGTTCGCTGACCGTCTGCAGAATCTCGGGTAACAGAGGATCAATATTGACCTGATCGCCGCCGCAGGGCAGGAGTAAGTCATGCAGACCGGCGCGTTGGCGGATGAGATTCACCATTGGAAAGATTTTTTCCTGCAGGTGGGCATCGTCCGGTTGAATATTTTTGGCTGCCCCGTAGCCAAACAGCATTGCGCAGGCAATGACTTGCGAACCTGACGGCGCACGCCAGATAAACTGGCTCTGTGCAACCTGCGTGTCATGATCAATGCCGCGCCAGAACACGATGTTGTCCAGGTTGCATCCGCGAAGCAGCGTCGGGAGCTGGCTGTTATGACCAAAGGTATCGGGCAGATATCCCACCATCATGGCGTGGCCCAGTTTACGCGCGGAAAGTATGCCGTACTTCAGGTTGCGGATAATCGATTCGCCGTGAACGTTGAACGTATCCGTCTGGGTGTACCACGGGCCGATGTAAAGCCGCTTGTTTTTGACCAGCAGCTTCAGGCGGTCAGCGTATTGCGGATTGACGGCCAGAAAATCCTCAACCACGGCGGTTTGTCCGTCGAAATGGTAACAGGTGTAATCGGCGTAACGTTCTAATGTATCAATAACATCGGCAAAGTTTCGCGATGCCAGGATATTGCTGTCCTGCAACGTGAAATACCACTCTTGATCCCAGTGCGTGTGGGCGATGACATGGATATGACTCATTTTACTTTCCTGAATTTGTTGCCAGTTTCGGGCTGAAGAAAAGTACGCCCAACGCGCACACCAGAGAGCCTGCGAAAACGCTTACCAGATAGCCGGTGACGTTGGTGGCGAGCGGCCATCCCCAAACGGCAGGTAGCGGTAAGGATTGTTTGACACCTAACGTTGTGGCGATGAATGCGCCAGACATTGCGCCGACCATAAAGACGGGGATCAGACGCGGGTTTTTCAGAATAAAGGGGATCGCGCCTTCGGAAATGCCAATGAATCCCAGCAGTAGTGAGGTACTACCGATAGTTTTTTCTTCATTATTGAACACATCAGGAAGACCGAAGCGGTTATTGAGCAATGCGGCAATGCCGACGCCGATTGAAGGGATGACGATAGCCAGTTCTCTGGCTGTTAAATCGAAGGTATCGCTCACGCCGTTAAGTCCCAGCGCCACCGACCCCGCAGCTTTGTTAATTGGCCCGCCGAGGTCGAAAGCGGTACCTGCTGCGATCATCAGCGAGTAAAAGCTGCGCCCGGAGTCTCCGGCGGAAGTAAAAAAGGCCACCATCGCCTGATTCAGCGCGCCAAAAATGGGGTTAATCAGATACTGCATCACAATAACCAGTGTAATACCGGTACACAGTGGCACGATCAGCATGGTTTTTATGGTGGTGATTTGCTGACGTACTTTTATTGTATCGTTGAGCCATTGCACCAGATGACCGACAAAAAAGCCGATGGCGATTGCGCCAAAGAATCCCGAGGGCATAAAACCTTCGAGATTAAAAAAGCGCTTGTAGACTTCGTCAGACATAATTCCGCCGATAAGACCAGGTATCAGTGCGGGTTTCCCGGCAATTGAAAAGGCGAGGTACATGGCAAATACCGGGTACATAAACTTGATGACCATAAAGCCCAGTTTATCCAGCACCTCGAACGGCGTTCCGGCGATGGGAATAAATTGCCCGGTTATTTTCGCCACCGCCATAAGTAATCCACCGAGAACGACAACAGGCAGCATATAGCTGATTGCTGCCATAATATGGCCAATAAATATCTGCCATGCGGAACGATGCTCTTCGGGTTCGTCAGTTATTTGGGTGGAGCCTTTGCTCAAGGCTAGCGCCTGGCGAATATAGCGCTCGGTATTCTTAATCAGTTCCTGGGTACGAATTTTAAGATGTAGCGTGTTTGCGAATCGTTCAGCATCCTGGATAGGAACGTCCGTTGCCAGTATGACAGCGTCAGCGCTGGCGATATCTTGCCGGGAAAGCTTATTTTTGACCCCATCGCTTCCTTGTGTTTCTACCTTAACGTCAAAGCCATTTTCTTTCGCCCAGGTGACAATTTTGTTGGCCGCCATAAATGTATGGGCGATACCTGTAGGGCACGCCGTTACTGCAACAATTTTTAGTTTTGTCATTGTAAAATCTCTAAAAATAGGACTGCGGAAATTATAAAGAGAAATAAAAGAACCATTAAACGTTTGGTGATACTAATTGCGTATGGGCATACCTGTATCCTGATAGTGTGATTCGCATTGCAGTGTCAGGTATAAGATACGAGTATGATTATTCTATCTTTAGTTAAAGAGTGCTGTTTTATGAATTCTTTTCAAGGTAGTGAAAGATTAATATTCGAATATATACAGTGCCATGCACATGAAATTTCTGATATTTCCGCTAAAGTGATTGCGACCGAGACCTTCACGACGACGACGTCGGTGAATCGGGTGTGTAAGAAAATGGGGTATCAGAGTTATACCGAACTGCGTTATAAATTTTCACGAGACAGACGTGTTGCCGAACCGGTAAAATATAGTGTTGGCAACGAAAAAACAGAACTAATTATACAATTATGTAACCTGCTGAGTAATTCAAGTCATATATTTTTATATTCACGTGGTGCATCGCTGACCAGTTTGAATTACCTTTCTCGCTTTCTTTCACTGGCGAGTTTACCCCATTTAATTCTCAATGATATTCATCAGCTTACCCGGGTCTCGCGAGGAACGCTGGTGCTGATCAGTAAATCGGGAGAAACCGCTTCTTTAGTTGAGATGGCAAGAAATGCTTTGCGAAAAGGGCTAAAAATAATTGCGATTACCAGGAGAGAATCGTCGTTAGCGGCGCTGGCTACGCTGTGTTGGCCCCTGGACATTGATATCGATGCGATTTCCTTGTACCAACGGGAAGGTCAACTGGAGTTGTTGACCGTTGTTGACCGCATCGGTTGCTATTTGTTGCAACACGATGCGGCGTAAAACATCAGAGTTGCTTAACGATACCCAGACGCACGGCGTAATCATTTTCATGATTTCCGTGGTCATTGATGTAGGTTTTATCAAGAGACACTAGCTCAACATACGGGGTCCAGCCATCGTCCAGTTTATAATTGAACGCCACGGTATGCTCCCAATACGTATCATCACCCGTTCCCTGGTCGACACCATCCTGCCAGCGGAAGCGGGGATTATAAGACATGCCAAACTTGCCGATATTATAGGCAAACCAGATATCGAACTGGTGAGATTGACGGCGAGTGTAACCGCTGCCGTCTAATTCTCTGTCACTGTGTGAGTCATTTACGGTGTTATAGCGATAACGCGCGGAGAGATTAAGTCCATTATCAAAAGACTTCCATCCCTGAATAAAGGGACGGTAATGCGTGTTGCTGGTGGTAAATACAGTAACCATCCCCGGCGCAATTGCATAACCATCGCCTAAATCAAAACGCCAGCGTGTTTCTATTTCTTGAGCGGCTTCAGTGACACCTTTATCATCGGGGTCGTTACGATCGGTATCGCCAAAAAATGTGTCATTGTGATTTTGTGCAGCCTCAACGGAAAAATAAAATCCATTATCGGCCTGGTGCATGACTTTAATACGTGAGTCATTAACGTCAGAGTTGGTGTTATGACCAAAGCGTAAATCAACAGCAGTATTTCCACACCATCCCTGGCTGCTAATCAGTAATGCTGAAAGAGAACATGTTCTAATAAGATTTTTCATAATATCCTGCCGGGTTATATAATAAGAGGCAGGGGTATTTTTGTTTTATTCTCCAGCGCTTGTAAATTTTATCATGGTACATTTCAGGTATCGCTATACGTCACTCCTGAATTGAATAATAAAAGATACGGATAAAGATGCTTATCCGTATCTTTGCGGCGTTACTTCTGCAACCACCAGACGGCCTCAAAAGGACGTAGTGTCATGTCCCCAGGTTGGCTGGCGACCTCGGCATAGTTGTGCATCAGCACCTGCCAGTTTCCATCGGCCAAGGCTGGCTGCCAGTTCTGGAAGTCATCGCTCAGATTAGCAATGACCAGCAGCCGCTGCCCTTGCCACTCGCGTTGGTAACACCACAGATGTGGGCTGTCCGGTAACAGATCCTGATAGTTGCCCCAGGTAATAACTGGCTCCGCTTTGCGCAATGCGATCAGTTTCTGATAGGTGTAGAACACCGAGTCGGTATCGTTCAGTGCTGCAACCACGTTGATCTCCGCCGCGTTGTCACACAGATTGATCCATGGCTCGCCCTCGGTAAAGCCCGCGTGTTGGCTGGCATCCCACTGCATCGGCGTGCGGCTGTTATCGCGGGATTTACTGGCGAGGATCGCCAGCAGTTCGTCGGCATCCCGCCCCTGACCGTTCAGTTCGGCAAACATGTTATGGCTTTCCACATCGCGATAATCGGTAATCTGGCTGAAGTGCGGGTTGGTCATGCCGATCTCTTCACCCTGGTAGATATAGGGCGTGCCCTGCATGCCATGCAGCACCATCGCCAGCATTTTGGCCGACGGAATGCGGTATTTACCTTCATCGCCAAAACGCGACACGATGCGCGGCTGATCGTGGTTACACCAGAACAGCGCGTTCCAGGCCTGATTGTGCATGCCTTGCTGCCAGTGACGGAACAGGGTTTTCAGCGCGACATAATCGGGTTTGGCTAACGTCCACTTCTCACCGTTGGGGTAATCCACTTTCAGGTGGTGAAAGTTAAAGGTCATCGACAGTTCGCTGCCATCGAGCGCGGCGTACTGCTGGCAATTTTCCAGTGTGGTGGAAGACATCTCGCCCACCGTCATCAGGCCGCGTGGCGTGAAGACGTCGCGGTTCATCTCGCGTAAAAACGCATGCGCGCGCGGGCCGTCGGTATAAAAACGCCGCCCATCGCCGTCGGGATCGTGCGGGAAGTCCTGATCTTTAGAGATAAGATTCACCACGTCGAGGCGTAATCCGTCCACGCCGCGATCGGCCCAGAACTCACAGACTTTTTTTAGCTCGGCGCGTACCGCCGGATTTTCCCAGTTCAGATCGGCCTGCTCCGGAGCAAAGAGGTGCAGATAGTACTGCTCGCTTTCGGCGTGCCAGCCCCAGGCGTTACCGCCAAATTTGGAACGCCAGTTATTCGGCGGGCTGTCTGGCGTGCCGTCGCGCCAGAGATAAAACTGACGATACGGGCTGTCTTTATCCAGCGCTTCACGAAACCAGGCGTGCTGGGTTGAGGTGTGGTTAAACACCATATCGAGAATAATACGGATGCCGCGCGCTTTCGCCTGCGCCACCAGTTCGTCAAAATCTTCCAGCGTACCGTAGGCCGGATCGACAGACAGGTAATCCGCGACGTCGTAACCGTTATCAACCTGCGGCGAAATATAGAACGGCGTCAGCCAGATGGCATCAACGCCCAGTTTTTGCAGATAGTCGAGGCGCTGCGTCACGCCGCGTAAATCGCCGGTGCCGCTGCCGGTAGTGTCCTGAAAACTCTTGGGGTAAACCTGATAGATAACGCCGTTTTGCCACCAGTGGGGAATATTCATGGTTGTTTCCTGGAAATACGCTGGGGCGCAACTGCGCCCCGAAGAAAAGTTAGATAATTTGTAATGTGCCCAGACGGTATTTACGCTGGTAAACAAATGAGGTCAGTATCATTGGGATAACAATCGCAATGACCATCGCCATGCCAAATACCTGCCAATAAGTCGGCTGGATGGAGAGGATGCCCGGCAAACCGCCGACGCCAATCCCGTTTGCCAGCACACCGTTCAGGCCGCACAGCAGTCCGGCGAGACCGGAGCCGATCATCGCGCACAGCATCGGGAAGCGGTATTTCAGGTTGATCCCGTACATTGCTGGTTCAGTTACTCCAAGATAAGCAGAGATCGCGGCAGGAACGGAGATTTCACGTTCGTTGTGCTTGCGACTGGAGATAATGATCCCGACCACCGCAGAAGCCTGAGCGATATTCGACAGTGCGATCAGTGGCCATACCGGCGTGCCGCCCATGCTCTGAATCATCTGCATGTCGATAGCCAGTGTGGTCTGATGCACACCGGTGATCACCAGCGGGGCGTACAGGAAGCCGAACAGAGCCGCGCCAATCGGAGCAAAACTGCCGGTCAGCAGATGGCGGACCGCAAACGCGACACCGTCGCCGATCATGCGGCCAAACGGACCGATAAAGGCGTGCGCAAGGAATACCGCAAGGATCAGCGAACACACCGGGACGATCACCAGATACAGGTAATCCGGCACGATGCGCTTCATGCGTGTTTCAATAAACCCGAGCGCCAGCCCGGCCAACAATGCCGGAATGACCTGCGCCTGGTAGCCCACTTTCTCAATGCTGAACAGGCCGAAGTTCCACACTTCCGGTACCTGCTGACCGAGCAAATAAGCGTTCATTAACTGCGGTGAAACCAGGGTTACGCCCAGCACAATACCGAGGATCGGCGTACCGCCCATTTTCTTCACCGCCGACCAGCAGATTCCGACCGGCAAATAGAAGAAGATCGCCTCGCCAATCAGCCACAGGAAGTCGTAAAGGGTTTTCAGCGAAGGATGCATCTGCGCCAGCGTCTGGCCATTGCTCATCGGCAGATCGCCGATCACGTTACGAAAACCTAAGATCAAGCCGCCGCTAATCAGCGCGGGCAGCAGCGGGAAGAAGATCTCCGCAAAATGAGAAATCAGCTGTTCATGCCATTTCATATTCTGCCGCGCCGCTTTTTTCGCCTGCTCTTTGTCGGCGCTGGCTTGTCCGGTAGTTGCCAGCAGTGCTTTGTAGTAATCACCTACCTCGGTGCCAATCACCACCTGAAATTGCCCGGCGTTGGTGAAGCAGCCTTTGACCATCGGCAACTGTTCGATCTCTTTCGGCCTGGCGTTCGCAGGCTGATTCAGCACAAAACGCAGGCGAGTAATGCAGTGACTTACCGTGGCGATATTGTCGCGCCCGCCTACCAGCTCAATCAGCCGGTCGATGTCTGCTTGTTTTATTTTGCTCATGATGACGTGTGTTCCCCGTAGGCCGGATTAGACGCGTTAGGTCGCCATCCGGCAACTCTCGCGTTGTTGGCGCCAGAGTATATCGTCGATGAATATTTAAAAATGGGAACGTTCCCGAAACGCAGCGAAGATCACAAATTAACGCTCAGAAAGCGGTCAGGAGAGGGTGGAAGGAATAACGATTTGTCGTGGTTCGCTGCGGCCGTTGATCTGCTCGATCAGCTGCGAGGCCGCTTGTCGCCCGGCTTCGGCGTATCCTGGGTCGACGGTGATAATTTCCGGATGGAGGAATTTCATCAGCGGCGTGCTGCCCACGCTCGCCAATTGCAGGTTCTCTATTCGCTGCTCCTGTAGATATTTACTGACCCCAAGGGCGAGGGTGTCTGTCGCGCAGACTAATGCGGTGGTTTCCGGGGTGATGACACTGGCGGCCTGCTCATAGCCCTGCTTCATGGCCAGACCCGGCAGCGCGGCAACCGGATGCAGTTTGTATTTCTTACAGAATGCCAGATAAGCTTCATGGCGGCGCTTACCGGTGGTCACGTCGCTATGAGGAACGCCAAGAAAGCTAATATGGCGATGCTCGCGTTCATATAAACGCTGCATCAGGGTGCGAATGGCACCCTCATCGTCATAGCAGACCGAGGCAAAGCCTTTGGCATCGCGTGCCAGCAGCACCAGCGAATCCTGCCAGGTGGTGAGCATGGATTCAGTAATGCCGGTAAAACCAAACAGCACCACGCCGTCAATATTACGGCGTCTGAGCATGCCGAGATGTTCTTCAACCAGTTCGGGTGAGAACTGGCTTTCCATCATGATCGGATCGTAACCCTGTTCATAAAAGGCGGGCAGCATGGTCTGCACGGCGAGATTTTCCGAAAGTGAGTCCAGACGCGTGACGATAATCGCCACTACCTTGTCGCTTTGCCCACGCATGGCGCGTGCGGAGCGAGAAGGGGAAAAACCGTGCTGATTCATCACCGCTTCAACGCGCTCGCGGGTGCGTTCACTCACGCCGCTTTCATTGTTGAGCACACGGGAAACGGTTGATTTTCCCACACCGCTTAAGCGGGCGATGTCTTTAATGGTCAGCCGATTTTGCATCCTGTTTTCCCATGTTGCGTGTGAAGTTATGCCAAATAGAGAATAACTTTACTCAAGCGCAGTGCAATGGGCAAAGTCTGGTATACATTTGGTTTAGTTTCCGTGCTGTATCATACCGCCATAATTGCCACAAACCTTATGGTTTTCTGCGTATAATCCGCAGCGCAAATCTTTCACTTACCGGAGGCTATATGGATCCTGATCCCACCCCTCTCCCGAGACGGAGAAACAACCCTTTCCGGTAAGCCTGTCTTTCATTGTCTTACCGGATGCGTAAGACAGTGACGTTCTGACGTCCCTGTTACGATTTTGAGATTGCCATCAGGCAAGGCTTTGCCACGCCTGAAGGATTTACTGCGCCTGTTTATACTGGTGCAGGGGGACTGCCTATGTTCAAAAATATTACTCGCCAGCTATTTGCCCGGCTAAACCGCCATCTACCGCATCGTCTGGTGCATCGCGATCCGCTACCCAATGCGCAAACCGTTGCCAGCACGCCGATCCCACCCTCGCTGAGCGAACATTGCCTGAAAATGGCGCTGATGGACGAAGCCGCGCTGTGGAAAACGTTCGGCGCGCACCCAGAAGGGTTGAACGCCGCAGAAGTCGAGAACGCCCGCGAAATCCATGGCGAAAACCAGTTGCCGGCGCAGAAGCCGTCGCCCTGGTGGGTGCATCTGTGGGTCTGCTACCGCAACCCGTTTAATATTCTGCTGACTATCCTTGGTGCGATTTCCTATGCCACCGAGGATCTGTTCGCTGCTGGCGTCATCGCGCTGATGGTCGCCATCTCGACGCTGCTGAATTTTGTGCAGGAGGCGCGTTCCACCAAAGCGGCGGATGCGTTGAAAGCGATGGTCAGCAACACCGCCACGGTGCTGCGCGTTATCAACGAGAAAGGGGAGAACGGTTGGGTTGAACTGCCGATCGATCAGTTGGTTCCTGGCGATATTATCAAACTGGCGGCAGGGGATATGATCCCGGCCGATCTGCGCGTGGTACAGGCTCGTGACCTGTTTGTGGCTCAGGCTTCGCTGACCGGTGAATCGCTGCCGGTAGAGAAAGTTGCAACCAGCCGCGACCCGCAGCAAAGCAACCCGCTGGAATGCGATACCCTGTGCTTTATGGGCACCAATGTGGTGAGCGGCACGGCGCAGGCCATCGTGATTGCGACCGGGGCCAATACCTGGTTCGGGCAACTGGCGGGCCGCGTCAGCGAGCAGGAAAGCGAGCAGAATGCCTTCCAGAAAGGGATCAGCCGCGTCAGCATGCTGCTGATCCGCTTTATGCTGGTGATGGCGCCCATCGTGCTTATCATCAATGGCTACACCAAAGGTGACTGGTGGGAAGCGGCGCTGTTTGCGCTGTCTGTGGCGGTGGGACTGACTCCAGAAATGCTGCCGATGATCGTCACCTCGACGCTGGCGCGTGGGGCGGTGAAGCTGTCAAAACAAAAGGTTATCGTTAAACACCTCGACGCTATCCAGAACTTTGGCGCGATGGATATTCTGTGCACCGATAAAACCGGCACTCTGACACAAGATAAAATAGTGCTGGAGAATCATACTGATATATCTGGAAAGCCCAGCGAACACGTCCTGCATTCTGCGTGGCTGAACAGCCACTACCAGACCGGGCTGAAGAATCTGCTGGATACGGCAGTGCTGGAAGGCGTGGACGAAGAATCCGCCCGCCGGCTCTCTACCCGCTGGCAAAAAATCGATGAGATCCCGTTTGATTTCGAACGTCGCCGTATGTCGGTGGTGGTGGCAGAAGAAATCGATGTGCACCAGTTGGTCTGTAAAGGGGCACTACAGGAGATCCTCAGCGTGTGTACCCAGGTGCGCCACAATGGTGAGATTGTTCCGTTAGATGACAACATGCTGCGTCGGGTGAAACGCGTCACGGACACGCTGAACCGCCAGGGGCTGCGCGTGGTGGCGGTGGCGACGAAATACCTGCCAGCGCGTGAGGGGGATTACCAGCGTATTGATGAATCCGATCTGATCCTCGAAGGCTATATCGCGTTTCTCGATCCGCCGAAAGAGACCACCGCACCGGCGCTTAAAGCGCTGAAAGCCAGCGGTATTACGGTGAAAATTCTGACGGGCGATAGCGAGCTGGTGGCGGCGAAAGTGTGTCATGAAGTGGGACTGGATGCGGGCGATGTGGTTATCGGTAGCAGCATTGAGGGGTTAAGTGACGACGAGCTGGCCCAACTTGCCCAGCGCACCACGCTGTTTGCCCGCCTGACACCAATGCACAAGGAGCGTATTGTCACGCTGCTCAAGCGCGAAGGTCATGTGGTCGGCTTTATGGGGGATGGCATTAACGACGCCCCGGCGCTGCGCGCGGCGGACATTGGTATCTCCGTTGACGGCGCGGTTGATATTGCCCGTGAAGCGGCTGATATCATCCTGCTGGAAAAGAGCCTGATGGTGCTGGAAGAAGGGGTAATCGAAGGACGCCGTACCTTCTCTAACATGCTGAAGTACATCAAAATGACGGCCAGTTCTAACTTCGGTAATGTGTTTAGCGTGCTGGTGGCGAGCGCCTTCTTACCGTTCCTGCCGATGTTGCCGTTGCACTTACTGATTCAGAACCTGCTGTACGATGTATCCCAGGTGGCGATTCCGTTTGATAACGTTGATGAAGAGCAGATCAAAAAGCCGCAGCGCTGGAATCCCGCCGAGTTGGGCCGCTTTATGATCTTCTTTGGACCGATCAGCTCTATCTTTGACATTCTAACTTTCTGCCTGATGTGGTTCGTCTTCCATGCCAATACGCCTGAACATCAGACATTGTTCCAGTCTGGCTGGTTCGTGGTGGGCCTGCTGTCGCAAACGCTGATTGTGCATATGATCCGTACCCGTCGCGTGCCGTTCATCCAAAGCCGCGCCGCATGGCCGCTGATGCTGATGACGCTGGTGGTAATGGTGGTGGGCATTGCATTACCGTTCTCGCCGCTGGCCAGCTATCTGCAATTGCAGGCGCTGCCGCTGAGCTACTTCCCGTGGCTGATTGCGATTCTGGCGGGTTACATGACATTAACCCAGCTTGTGAAAGGTTTTTATAGCCGCCGCTACGGCTGGCAGTAATCCTCAACTTCTCTTCTGCAGGATGGTGTTAATACCATCCTGCATTTCTCTTTTTCATTCGAAAGATATTCTCCCGAAATATTGGTGTTTTATTTTTATTGAAATGCTAACGCGGGTTGTTAGTATCAAATCGCCTTCCTTGCGTTGTTTTTTTATCAATAAAACGATCTGTATTGCAAAAATGAAACAGTGTGCTAAAAATTTTAAGCGTCTGCTATTTTTTGTGAACGTAGTCATCGAAATAAATTGTTACACCAGTTAGTCTGCGCAGGTAACGTCGTTAAGAAAGTTTCTCGCTGCCCGTTTTTAATTCCGGCAGTCATTTGCTCTGCAAGCTATTCCTGTTAATGGATATTATGAACTTCTGGAGAAGGACAAATGAAACTGACAAAAAACCTGTTAAGTCTGTGTATTGGCGCGTCTGTATTACTGGCGAGTCATGCAACGCTGGCACAAACCTTTCGCGCCGCAGATGTGCATCCGGCTGATTACCCGAACGTTGTTGCCGTGAAACATATGGGGGAAAAACTTAGCGCCGCCACCGAAGGTCGTCTGGAGATTAAAACCTTTCCCGGTGGTGTGTTAGGCGACGAAAAACAGATGATTGAGCAGGCACAATTAGGCGCTATCGATATTATTCGTGTCTCAATGACGCCAGTCGCCGCTATTCTCCCTGAAATTAACGTGTTTACCCTGCCATATATTTTCCGTGATGAAGACCATCTGCATAAGGTTCTCGACGGCATGATTGGTCAGGAGATTGGCGACCGCCTGACGGCCAACGCCAAATCGCGGCTGGTGTTCCTCGGCTGGATGGATGCCGGAACGCGCAACCTGATCACCAAAAATCCAGTGGTGAAACCGGAAGATTTACACGGTATGAAAATCCGTGTTCAAGGGAGTCCGATAGCGCTGGATACCCTGAAGGCGATGGGCGCTAACTCCGTTGTCATGGGCGTCAGTGAAGTATTTAGCGGTATGCAGACCGGCGTTATTGATGGCACGGAAAATAACCCGCCAACGTTTGTTGCGCATAACTATTTGCCGGTCGTGAAAAACTATACCTGGAGCAAACACTTTATTATTCCTGAGCTTTTTCTGTTCTCGAAAGCCAAATGGGATAAGTTAAAAAAAGAAGACCAGGACCTCATTATTAAACTCGCCAAAGAAGCACAGGTAGAGCAACGAAAACTTTGGCAGGATTATAATGCAAAATCGCTGGAGACCATGAAAGCCAACGGCGTTCAGTTCCACGATATTGATACGGACTATTTCTATAAAGCCACGCAGTCAGTGCGGGATAATTACGGTAAAGACCACCAGGATTTGATCAAACGAATTCAGGATGTGAAGTAATTCATCAGGTGGAGGATATCAACCCTCCGCCTGAATCTTTTGATTAATTCGAGGTGATGATTATGGGTGAATGCTATTCATCGGTAATGGATTTTCTTTATCGGGTGTCAATGTGGATTGCCGGTATCGCATTATTAGTCATGGTCGCCATTATCCCCATTGGTATATTCGCGCGTTATGTTCTGAATAACGCCCTGTCATGGCCTGAACCCGTCGCTATTCTGTGTATGGTGACATTCACCTTTATTGGCGCGGCGGTGAGCTATCGTGCAGGCTCGCATATCGCGGTAAGTATGGTGATTGACCGTCTGGGTGATGCTTCCCGCCGTTATTGCTCTGTAATCGCTGACGTTATGTTAGTGGCGATAAGCCTTTTTATCCTCTGGTACGGAACCAATCTCTGTCTTGAGCTGTGGGGACAGCCCGTGGCCGAATTCCCGCTTTTAAGCGCCGGGCAAAACTACCTTCCATTGCCGATTGGCTCTGCCATAACGCTGCTGTTTATCGCAGAAAAGATTTTCCGTGGTCCACAGTACCAACGTCCCGTTGTCATGCTGGGATCGACCAGCTAGTTACCGCCCCCATTTCAGAAAGGAAAGCAGATGGATGCATTTATTCTCGTCTTTACGCTCGGCATTATGCTGGCAATTGGGGTACCGGTAGCGTACGCGGTAGGGATTAGCGCCATCATTGGCGCCTGGTACATTGATATTCCGCTGGAAGCGGTGATGATCCAACTGACCAGCGGGGTGAATAAGTTCTCCCTGCTGGCGATCCCGTTCTTTATTCTGGCCGGGGCTATTATGGCCGAAGGGGGAATTGCGCGGCGACTGGTGAACTTTGCCTATATTTTTGTTGGCTTTATTCGCGGCGGACTGTCGCTGGTAAACATTGTGGCATCAACCTTCTTTGGCGCTATTTCTGGATCGTCTGTAGCGGATACCGCATCCATTGGTTCGGTAATGATCCCGGAAATGGATAAAAAAGGTTATCCGCGCGACTTTGCCGCGGCGGTAACGGCCAGTGGTTCGGTGCAGGCGATTCTTACGCCGCCCAGCCATAACTCGGTTATTTACTCGCTGGCTACAGGCGGAACGGTGTCGATTGCCGCACTGTTTATCGCCGGGATCCTACCGGGCCTGCTGTTAAGTTTCAGTCTGATGGTAATGTGCGTGGCTTTTGCGCACAAGCGCGGTTATCCAAAAGGGGAACGCGTACCGTTTCGCCAGGCGCTGAAGATTTTCGTCGATACGCTGTGGGGCCTGATGACGGTTGTGATCATCATGGGCGGCATCCTGTCAGGTATCTTTACCGCGACGGAGTCTGCTGCGATTGCCTGCCTTTGGGCCTTCTTTGTCACCATGTTTATCTATCGTGACTATAAATGGTCTGAGCTGCCAAAGCTGATGTTCCGCACGGTGAAAACGGTCACGATCGTCATGATCCTGATAGGCTTTGCCGCTGCGTTCGGCGCCGTCATGACTTATATGCAGTTGCCGATGCGTATCACTGAAGCCTTCACCAGCATCTCGGACAACAAATACGTCATTCTGATGTGCATTAACATCATGCTGCTGCTGATCGGTACGCTGATGGATATGGCGCCGTTGATCCTGATTTTGACGCCGGTTCTGCTGCCAGTGACCAACGCGCTCGGCATTGATCCGGTCCATTTTGGCATGATCATGCTGGTGAACTTAGGGATCGGCCTTATTACGCCACCGGTAGGGTCGGTGCTGTTTGTGGCCAGTGCGGTGAGTAAGCAGAAAATAGAACAGGTGGTAAAGGCGATGCTGCCGTTCTACCTCGTGCTATTCCTGGTGCTGATGCTCGTGACATACATTCCGGCGATTTCACTGTTCCTGCCGAAATTGTTTGGCGTGATGTGATAAATGCCCGGTGGCGCTCACGCTTACCGGGCCTACAAACTACGCTTGCGTAGGCCGGATAAGGCGAAGCCGCCATCCGGCACAAGGAGACTTAGCGACGAACGGCGATCGCTTCAATCTCGATTTTCACGTCTTTCGGCAGACGGGCAACTTCTACGCAAGAACGCGCCGGGAAGGTCGCGTTGTGCTCGGTGAAGAATGCTTCGTAGGTCGCGTTTACGGTGGCGAAATCGTTCAGGTCTTTAACGAAAACGGTCGTTTTTACGATGTCGCCCACTTTCAGGCCTGCTGCTTCAACGATAGCTTTTACGTTTTCCAGCGACTGACGTGCCTGAGCGGATACGTCTTCCGCTACGGCACCGGTTTTCGGATCGACCGGGATCTGACCGGAAGTGATTACCATGCTACCCAGGTCAACGCCCTGAACGTATGGGCCGATTGCTGCTGGTGCATTTTCCGTCGCGATAGTCTTGCTCATGATTTCTCCTGAATTTACAGCGGTAGTAGAATGTTCCCGCCCATTATACACGTCATCCTTCACACTGCCTCTTCGTTGGCTACGTCCTCTTACCCTGGTCACATAGTTTACTATGCTCCCAGTGATAATCGGACTTGCCGCCTCGATGCATTGCGAATGCTTATGTGTAACGGGAGCCGGGATCTCATAACCAACCCCAATTAGTTGGCCAGCACCACATAATGCGAAAACTCTTTTTCACAGTATTTGCATTTGAGTGCGATGTCATCAGCGCGTTTTTTCACTGCAAAACTGGAAGAAACCGGCTCAGCATGACTGATGCAGTTGCTGTTCGGGCAAACCAGCACGTTATCGATACGCTCAGGCAGGCTCGGACGTGATTTACCCACCACGTCGTAATCGTCAATGCGGTTTACCGTTGCCTGCGGGGCGTACAGGGAGAGCTGGTTTACCTGCTCGTCGGTCAGGAACGTGTTTTCGATTTTAATCAGATCCTTACGACCCATCTCGCCAGACGGCAGGTTCAGACCGATGGTGATACGTTGGTCGGTTTCCGTCAGTTTGAACAGCGTCAGCAGCTTAAAACCAACCTGTGCGGGAATATGGTCAATCACGGTGCCACGTTTGATGGCTTCAACCTGCAGTTTGTTATCGTGTGTCATCTCTTTTTCTCCCTTACAGTGCCAGTTCGCTATTCAGTACCAGTGCCAGTAACGCCTGGCGGGCGAAGATGCCGTTGCCAGCCTGCTGGAAATACCAGGCGTGCGGCGTCTTATCGACGTCGGTGGTGATTTCATCGATGCGCGGCAGCGGATGCAGCACCTTCATGTTCGCTCTGGCACCGTTCAAATCGCTGGCGCGCAGGACAAACTGTGCTTTCACGTTGGCGTATTCGGACGGGTCCAGACGCTCTTTTTGTACGCGGGTCATGTAGAGGATATCGACCTCCGCCATCACCTCTTCGATAGTGCCGTGCAGGCTCCAGGCGATACCTTTTTCGTTCAACATATCCAGAATGTATTGCGGCATGGCCAGTGCGTCCGGGGCGATGAAGTAGAAACGGTTACCTTCGAACTTCGCCAGCGCCTGGGTCAGGGAGTGGACGGTACGGCCATATTTCAGGTCACCCACCATGGCGATGTGCAGATTGTCCAGGCGACCCTGCGTTTCCTGAATGGTAAACAGGTCCAGCAGCGTTTGGGTGGGATGTTGGTTGGAGCCGTCGCCTGCGTTCAGTACCGGAACGTTACCGGAGAACTCTGTAGCCAGACGTGCGGCGCCTTCCTGCGGATGACGCATGACGATGGCGTCGACATAGGTGCTGATGACGGAAATGGTATCGGCCAGGGTTTCGCCTTTTTTGCCCAGCGACGTGTTGCTGCTGTCAGAAAAACCCACCACGCTGGCGCCCAGGCGGTGCATGGAGGTTTCAAAGGATAAACGGGTGCGGGTTGACGCTTCAAAGAAGCAACTGGCGATAACCTTATGCTTTAACAGCTCCGGCTGTGGGTTAGCTTTTAATTTCGCCGCCGTCGCGAGGACCAGATTGAGGTCATCGCGGCTGAGGTCGTTTATGGAAATGATGTGTTTTTGATAGAGCGGGTTAGCCATGTTTATCTCCTGACGCCTGGGCAAAAAAAAAGCCCCTCAATTGAGGGGCTCGGAATGGGTGATCAACGGAAAGAAAAACGGCAGGCCAGCGTCCTTTTTCAGACGCGGTAAGACAAAATGTCGTACACACTGAACCATACATCCTCCCGGCAAATTGTCCGCGATTATACTCAGCTCCGTTATGGGATCAAGCGGAAAATGCACAATTTATTCACCGCAAACGGTTCTTATGAATTTTAATTCATTTTAAATAGATAGTTAATCTGCTTGTGCACCAGCCCCGTTCGCTGCACAACTCGCGGCGCAACCCAGACAATACTGCTGCCAGCGATGACACCCAGAATCTCTGGTAACGCGTGGTAATCGAGGATTCTGGCAACGGCACGGCCATAACCTGCCGCCGTGTGGATGAGGATAAATTCGCTATTGTGCTCAACGCTGACCACCATTTCAGCAATCGATCGGGCAGCATCAGGAGCGGGGCGCGACTGCGGATTTACAGAATAAATTTTTTGCCCTTTTGTATTTCTTATTTTTATAGCCCCGAGCAGTTTCAGCAGACGGGATACCGTTGACTGGCTAATTCCGGTAAAACCATGGTGTTGGAGATCGCGGCGAAGCGCTTCCTGAGAAAGGTAGCTTTTTTCGCTAATCAGGCGCTGACAAATCGCCAATTGTTTCTGCTCTTTGGTCGAGTAATCATCGAATTCCTTCATAAATACACCCTAAGTTTATCATTTGTATCAATGTGATGGCGGAATTCACCACATTTGCAGTATCAATAACGGCTCAAACGGGCGGTTGCGCAGAAAAACGAGAGTGCGCTCAAAAAAGCCGTCGGGATCCGACGGCTAAAAGGGCTACAACATCGCGCCGATACTCAGGACGGCCATGTTCAGTAACGTCAAAATGAGCAGGAGCGGGGCGACCCATTTCAGGTAGCGCACGTAAGGAACACGGGCGATGGCTAACCCACCCATCACGACGGCAGAGGTGGGTGTAATCAGATTCACAATGCCGGAAGCGGATTGATACGCGGTGACGACCAGATCCCTCTGTACATGCGCGAAGTCGGCTAGCGGGGCCATAATGGGCATCGTGAGCACCGCCAGGCCAGACGAGGAAGGGACCAGGAAGGAGAGCAATACTTCCAGCCAGTAGGTTACATTGATGAAAATGGTGGTGGACAGACCTGAGACTAAATTTTCGGCGCTGTGCAAAATAGTGTGGGTGATCATGCCGTTGTCCATCACCACGACGATACCGCGTGCAATGCCGATAATCAGCGCCACGCCAAGCAGATCCCGCGCACCGTCAATGAAGGTACTGGTGAAGGCTTCTTCACTCATGCGGGCAATCACGCCGACGATAATGGCAGAACCCAGAAAGACTGCGGATATTTCTGCCATCCACCATCCGAGTACCGCGACGCCATAAATCATTACCGCAAAGGCGGCGGCGAATATCAGCAGGATCCACTTACGCGTGGCTGTGAATTCAAGATTGGTATTGCCGCGATTGCCGAGAAAATGCGCACGGTTTTCCTCCATTTTATCCGCCACAATCGACAACTCCGGGTGATTGCGGACTTTGCGCGCATAACGCATGACCCACACCACACAGATAACATAGCCGACGACCAGCAGCAGAATGCGCATCAGCATTCCCTGGGTGAAGGGGATCCCGGCGGCGTTAGCCGCGATAACCGTTGCGAAAGGGTTGATTGTCGAGCCGAGTGTGCCAATGCCCGCGCCGAGCAGAACGGTGGCGGCGGCAACCAACGGATCAAAGCGTGCGGCCATCATGACCGGAACCAGCAATGTGTAGAATGGGAGTGATTCCTCCGCCATCCCGTAAATCGTACCTCCGGCGGCGAAAAGTCCCATTAGAATGGGGATCATCCACTCCTCTTTACCGTTCAACCTGACCGTCACGCGCTCGATACCTGCGTCGATGGCGCCTGTTTTGTTTACTACGCCGAGAAACCCACCAATAATCAGGACAAACAACGCCACATCAATTGCGCCTGCGGTATAGGTTTCGTGGTTGTAAAGACCGTCAATCGGGGCCAGCAGTACAGCGGTAAAACCTTGCGGGTGCGCCTCTGTGGGGGCATAAGTACCGGCAACTGGCACTTCTTTGCCCAGAGTAGCATTCATCGCCATCTGGTATTTCCCTGCCGGGACTATCCAGGTCATAACCGCGACGAGTGCAATGAGAATAAACAGGATGGTATATGCGCTGGGAAATTTGAATTTGCCCATGATGTTCTCCGGATAGCTTGGGCATATGCCGTCAGGCGACATACGCCCGCTGGGGTTAGTCGCCAAGGGTCGCTACCATTACCGCTTTAATGGTATGCATCCGGTTCTCTGCTTCGTCGAAGACGATGGAATGAGCTGACTCAAAAACCTCTTCCGTGACTTCAAGCCCTTTCAGGCCGTAGGCCATTTCGATTTCACGTCCAACCTTTGTGTGCTCGTTATGGAAGGCGGGCAGACAGTGCATAAATTTCACATTGGGGTTACCGGTTGCGTTGATGACCCGCTGGTTAATTTGATAGGGCGTCATCAGGCTAACGCGTTCTGCCCAGGCTTCTTTGGGTTCGCCCATAGAGACCCAGACATCGGTGTAGAGGAAATCGACGTCGTATACGCCTTCCTCAACATCCTCTGTGAGCGTAATGCGTGCGCCAGTCAAGCTGGCAATTTCACGGCATTCGGCAACCAGTGCCTCGTCAGGCCAGAAGGATTTAGGTGCGACCAGACGGATATCCATCCCCATTTTCGCTGCGCCAACCATCAGCGAATTACCCATGTTATTGCGGGCGTCACCGAGATAAGCGAAACTCAATTCCGGCAAGGTTTTACCCGGCGCGTGTTCCAGCATAGTCATCAGATCCGCGAGGATCTGGGTGGGGTGAAATTCATTTGTCAGTCCATTCCAAACAGGAACTCCGGCAAATTGCCCCAGTTCCTCCACAATGTCCTGGCCGTATCCGCGATATTCAATGCCGTCGTACATGCGGCCTAGCACGCGGGCAGTATCTTTCATTGATTCTTTATGGCCGATCTGCGATCCACTTGGGCCGAGATAGGTCACCTGTGCGCCTTGATCGAAAGCGCCGACTTCAAAGGCACAGCGGGTACGGGTTGAGGTTTTTTCGAAGATCAGCGCGATATTTTTACCGACCAGCGTCTGTCTTTCGCGCCCGGCCTTTTTTGCCGTTTTTAACTCGATAGCCAGATCGATCAGGTACTGGATTTCCGTAGGGGTGTAGTCCAGCAGTTTGAGAAAATTGCGATTTTTCAGGTTAACAGTCATGAAAATGTCCTTATGTTGGCCGGATAAGGCGAAGCCGTCATCCGGCAAAAAAAAGTCCTACGCGTTAGCGTCGGTGGTTTCGAGACGAATTAGCGTGCCTTTGTCGCCGGCGAGAATGGCTGAGCCGTCGGCCAGTGAACCGATGCCAGCAATCCCACGACAGTGAGAGACGAATTCCGCGCAGGCGGTGACTTTGGGGCCCATTGAACCGGCGTCGAATTGCATTTCACCGAGCAGTTCCGGGGTGACCTGGGACAGCGGGCGCTGGGTAGGTTTGCTCCAGTCGAGGTACACGGCATCAGCATCGGTGAGGATCAGCAACGCATCGGCATGGAGTTGGCGGGCGAGTAGGGCGGCGGAGAGATCCTTGTCGATCACCGCTTCAATGCCGTGGTAGCCATCGGCTTTTTCCACCACCGGTACGCCGCCTCCGCCGTTGCAAATCACCAGATGATCGCGTGCGATCAATGTGCGAATGGCATCACTTTCAACGATACGTTTGGGTTGTGGAGAGGGCACAACGCGGCGGAACGCTTTGCCATCGGCTTTGAAAATCCAGCCCTTTTCCGCGTGTAGCGTTTTAGCCTGAGCGTCGTCATAAATCGGTCCGATATATTTGGTCGGATTGCTGAAGGCTGGATCGTGGGCATCGACTTCAACCTGAGTCAGCAGCACACTAATTTCACGCTGTGGAAGCTGGTTTTTCAGCGCCTGTTGCAGCATATAGCCAATCATTCCCTGACTTTCCGCGCCGAGAATGTCGAGCGGATAGGGGGTGACGCTGGCATACGCACTGTTTTGCAACGCCAAAAGTCCAACCTGCGGGCCATTGCCGTGCACCAGAATCACGCGCCATTGCTGTGTGAGCTGAGCGATAGTCTTTGCCGCCAGCTCAATGTTCTTGCGCTGGATGTCAGCTTCCAGCGGCTCGCCGCGTTTGAGCAGCGCATTGCCGCCCAACGCCACAACCAGAGTAGGTTTGTTTTCCATGACTTTTCCTTAGATACCGTCGCGTTCCAGTGGGCAGCTCATGCAGCGTGCGCCGCCGCGTCCACGTCCAAGTTCGTCGCCAGGAATGGGTAAAACGGTGATGCCCGCTTTGTCGTATTTCTCGTTGGTCCAGATGTTGCGCTCATAGCCCACGACCACACCGGGGCGTAGCGTCAGGACGTTGTTGGCGTCATTCCACTGTTCGCGTTCAGCTTCGAAGGCGTCGCCCCCGGTGGTTATCAGCGTGATTTGGTCGAGGCCCAGCGCTTTTTCGAGGGCATGTATCAGAGTACTTTCCTGGGTGCGTTTCAAGCCGCCGCGCCCGTCTGGCGTCAGGGTCCAGCACTGGACATCCGGGCGTACCACTTCCGGGTAGACGGAGAAGGTATCGATATCAATGTGGGTCATGACGGTATCGAGGTGCATACAGGAGCGATGTTTCGGCAGTTCAACCGCGATGACGCGTTCAGCCTGGCGATGCTTAAACAGCGACTGGGCAAGGAATTCAATGCCCTGCGGCGTGGTGCGTTCCGACATACCGATGAGTACCGCGCCGCGACCAATGACCAGCACATCTCCACCTTCTAATGTGGCGTGGTCGTAATTAATATTTTCATCGCCGAAATATTTAATAAATTCACCATCAGCAAATTGAGGGTGCCAACGGTAGATCGCCCGCAGGTTATTGGTTTCTCTTTGTCGCGCGGTTTTTGCCATTGGGTTAATTGACACACCGTTATATATCCAGCATGAGGTGTCGCGGGTAAATAAATGGTTGGGCAATGGCTTCATAATAAAATCATTAATATCGTGAGTATCGACCACCATATTTTTGATTGAGGCAGGAATTTCTCCGTAGGTTAGCCCACCGCTTAAATGCCGGGCCAGTTCCCGGTGCTGCATATCTGCAAGCCAGGCGCGAATATCCGTGGCGAAAGCGGGGCCAAGGCGATAATCAGAGATTTGTGTCTCCAGCAACCAGTCTTTGGCATCTTGGACATCTAAGGTTTGTGTCAATAAATCAGTGAGTAACAGAACCTCAATCCCTTGCTGACGTAACGTGTTGGCGAAAATGTCATGTTCTTCTCCTGCACGTTCTACCGAAAGAACATCATCAAAAAGCAGTTCCTGGCAATTTGATGGCGTCAGCCTTTTTAAGCTGAGATTAGGGCGATGTAGCATTACGCTACGTAATTGACCGATTTCAGACCCGACATAATGCTTTTCCATCATTATTCCTTTAATACTATTTTAAAAAATAAAGAGGATGTGCCTGCAAATAATATTTATTGCAGTCATGACTTTTCAGCTGATTTCGGAATCTATATTTAGATCTTATTTGATGAGGAAACGTGATTTATTTCACAGTCAGGTCGATATTTGACTTTTGATGTTTAATTTATGATATGGCTCGGAGAATTAATAAAATAAAAACATGAATAATTGAATTACTACGCGGGAATATGTCTTGTTATTTATCGGTGTTAATTTTATGTACACTTTTAGTGTGCTGTAATATAAGTAATGCATTGATTTATTTGTGCTTTTTTCTGCGTGGTGAATTATTATGCGAATATATTATTTTATTATTTGCGCGGTAAAGTTTATTTCAAAATAAATATGACGATGAAGAAGGATAGCGAAGGAGAGGTGAACTGTGATCGATAGCTGGTTTTTCTAATAAAACTTTTAATAACAGTATGTTACTGATCAGATTGAAAAAGGGTAGCCGAAAGTTATGCAAAGTTTATGCATAACCTGTTGCTGAGAGTTAGCAATTATTTAACACCATCAGCGATAAACATGCGTTGACGCAAAATATCGGCAAATAGCAGTAGTATGGCAGGCCGTTTTTTCGTATAACAACTAAAATGAAACGATGTTTTAATTAAGGGGTTTGAGATGATTGTTGGCAATATTCACAACCTGGATGCCTGGCTGCCGGAAGAGCTGCGTCAGGCAATTGAACACATTAAAGCGCATGTGACGGATGCGACGGAAAAAGGTAAGCATGACATTGACGGCGATCGCCTGTTTTATCTGATTGCCGAAGATATGACGGAGCCGTTTGCACAGCGCCGCGCCGAATATCACGCTCGCTATCTGGATATTCAGATCCTGCTCAAAGGCCAGGAAGGAATGACCTTCAGCACGCAGCCTGCGGGCGCGCCGGAAACTGACTGGCTGGCGGATAAAGATATCGCCTTCCTGCCGGAAGGGGTACAGGAGAAAACGGTGGTGCTGAACGAAGGTGATTTCGTGGTGTTCTATCCGGGTGAAGTGCATAAACCGCTGTGCGCGGTCGGTGCTCCAGCGCTGGTACGCAAAGCCGTAGTGAAAATGCAAGTGGCATAAGCGTATTTGCCGGGGGCGGCTTCGCCTTGCCCGGCCTACGAGAGCGCGGTTGTAGGCCGGATAAGATGCTTAGCATCGCCATCCGGCATTCTTTTCATCCATGCCCTCACTTCGCCAGCGTCGCCACCATCACCGCTTTGATGGTGTGCATCCGGTTTTCCGCCTGATCAAATACGATGCTGGCGGGTGATTCAAAGACCTCATCGGTCACTTCCATACCGCCGTGCAGACCATATTCCTGTGCCATTTGTTTGCCAAGCGTGGTTTGATCGTCATGAAACGCGGGCAGGCAGTGCAGGAATTTCACCTGTGGATTGCCGGTCAACGCCATCATCGTGCTATTAACCTGGTACTTACGCAGCAGCGCAATACGTTCGGCCCACTTCTCTTTTGCTTCGCCCATTGATACCCAGACGTCGGTATAGATAAAGTCCGCACCTTTCACGCCCGCGGCGACATCTTCGGTCAGCGTAATATTGCCGCCGTTTTTCTGCGCCAGCGCTTTGCACTCTGCAACCAGACTTTCCTCTGGCCAGCAGGCCTGCGGTGCGACCAGGCGCAGATCCAGCCCGGTTAACGCAGCGGCTTCCAGCATGGAATTGCCCATATTGTTGCGGGCATCACCGGTGTAGACCAGCGTCATCTCATTAAACGCTTTACCCGGCAGGTGTTCCTGCATAGTTAACAGATCCGCCAGCAGCTGGGTGGGATGAAACTCGTTGGTTAATCCGTTCCACACCGGAACTCCGGCATATTCCGCCAGCGTCTCGACAATCTCCTGGCCGTGTCCCCGATACTGAATACCGTCGTACATGCGGCCGAGCACGCGGGCGGTGTCTTTGATCGACTCTTTATGGCCAATCTGGCTGCCGCTTGGCCCGAGATACGTCACGCGAGCGCCCTGGTCGTATGCGGCAACTTCGAAAGAGCAACGGGTGCGGGTTGAGTCTTTTTCGAAGATGAGCGCGATGTTTTTACCGGTGAGCTTTGCGACTTCAGTGCCGTTTTTCTTATCTGCCTTTAGCTGCGCGGCGAGCAGGAGCAGTGACGTGAGTTCAGCAGAGGTGAAATCAAGCAGTTTCAAAAAATGTTTATGATAAAACGCAGACATGGTTCCCTCACATGGCTTAGGCCATTTATTGAATTAAAATTCAATTTATATGGATGTTTATTCATTTGCAACCTTGTTTAACAAATCTTTCCAGGAAAGGTGGAGGCAATGACAGCGGTATGTGACAATAAGAGTATCGGCAGGACATTATGAGGAACGAGCCATGGCAAACCCGGAACTACTGGAAGAACAGCGTGAAGAAACGCGCTTGATTATTGAAGAGTTACTCGAAGATGGCAGCGATCCAGACGCGCTGTACACCATTGAGCATCACCTTTCCGCGGATGACTTCGAAACCCTGGAAAAAGCGGCAGTAGAAGCCTTCAAGCTGGGTTATGAAGTGACCGAGCCGGAAGAGCTGGAAGTGGAAGAAGGCGACACGGTTATTTGCTGTGACATTTTGAGCGAATGTGCACTGAATGCGGAGTTGATCGATGCTCAGGTTGAGCAGCTGATGAACCTGGCTGAAAAATATGATGTGGAATACGACGGTTGGGGCACCTATTTTGAAGACTCGAACGGCGAAGAAGGTGAAGACGGCGACGATGAAGATCTCGTCGACGAAGATGATGACGGCGTGCGTCACTAAGTCATCTACTGACCTGCGGTAGCCCAGGCTGCCGCAGGCCAAGGACAATGTATGGATTATCTGCAAATACTCTCCCCGATCCACAATTTCCTGCACTGTAAAACGCCCCAGGCCTGGCTTGATAAAGCGCGAGACCCGGCTAATCTGCCTCTGTTATTGACCGACCACCTCGTCTGTGAGCTGAAAGCGGCGCAAACGGCGATGCTGCTGGTGCGTAAGTATGTCGCAGATAAACAGGGATCTCAGGCGCTGCTGGACTGGCTGAAACCCTATGAAGCGTTTGCTTTCAGAGAAGGGGATGAGCCGGATTTTATCGCGCTGAATAAACAGATAAGCAAAAGCGTGATGCCGCAAACCGACGATCCGTGGGGACGCAAGCTTATCGACAGCATGGTTTTGCTGATCAAAGAAGAACTGCATCATTTCTGGCAGGTGCGTGAGGCGATGATGAGTCGCAACATTCCCTATATTAAGATTACCGCCAGCCGTTACGCCAAAGGCATGCTCAAAGAGGTGCGCACCCACGAGCCGCTGACATTAATCGATAAACTGATTTGCGGGGCTTACATTGAGGCGCGTTCCTGTGAACGGTTCGCCGCGCTCGCACCGTATCTGGATGACGATTTGCAGGCGTTTTATCTGTCGCTGCTGCGATCCGAGGCGCGGCACTATCAGGATTACCTGGCGCTGGCGCAGCAGGTTTCAACCGATGATATCAGTAGCCGGGTGCAGTTTTTTGGCGAAGTAGAAGCCGCGTTGATCACCTCTCCTGACGATGAATTCCGCTTTCACAGCGGTGTGCCAGCTTAGTTCCTTTCTTTGACGCGCGTGCCCATCGCCGCGCGGTTTAATCCTTCCTGTTTCTGTTAGCAAAATCTGGTGGCTGGAAATAGCTCGCTGCTGCCGTAATAATCAAAACATCGAAGGGGAAATATATCCCTGTAACAGAGACGATTTGGCATAAGGATGGTTAATGAACTGGGCACACGTTTTGTTGGCAGGTTATATCGGGGCGGTGATTGCTATCGTCGTCGGCATGTTTCGCAAAAAAGGCTGGCTGGGCAAGGTCTCTGGCGCGGTGGTCTTTGTGGTGGCGATTATCGCGTGGAATCTGTTTGATGTGCACTACCTGATCCCACGCGAAAGCCCGGATTATGGTCTGACGGATGCGCAGAAATTTGAAAACGCGATGCTGTCCATGCCCGTTTATCAGGTGCTTAAGGAGCAGGAGCCAGCGCTGTGGCAGAACATCCTCACCCAGGCAACGCAGCTGAAAGAGGCGGGGAAAAGCGAGCAACAGATTATCGACGCTATTCAGCCGCAGATCCTACAGGTACAGATGGCGCGTTTGCAGCAGGCGCCTGATGCCAACGTGATCGAGTATATGAAGATTAATCTCGAGCAGATTGCCGCGGTGGCAAAAGTGGGCAATGACGAATGTTTTCGCTTTTTGTTCCCGGCAGTGAAAGGCGGGATTAACCCGGTGCGTATTATTCCGCGCGAGCTCATGAACCGTCGTATGGCCAGCGACATGAGTATGATGCACGCGGCCTATGGCCCGAACAAACATACGGTTACGGCGGAAGAAAAACAGTTGGCGCTTCAGGATCTGCAATCCATCAGTCCGGGGCTGGTACAACGCTTTGGACCGGATATCCAAATCATGGCCGATCCGAGTAAAGGCGTGGGCAAAGAGAAAGTCGCCTGTGAAATGGTGCAAGATTTATGGTCACAGGTGCTGAAGCTGCCAACCGCTCGCGCGGCTGGCGTTATTCGACTGATGCTCTCAGCCGAGATGCAGTAACGCGGTTAAAGCCTCTCGGCGTAAGGTCAGAGGGGCTTTAACATTCGCACTTCACAATCTACGTGCCCGGTACAGCCCAGCGCTTCGCTGATATGCTCAAAGCCTAAATGCTCATACAGGCGGATTGCCTCAGTCAGAAACGCCGTGGTCTCAAGATAGCACTGCTTGAAACCTTGCTCACGGGCATGTTCAAGCGCCATCAGCGCCAGTTTTTTCGCCAGCCCCTGACCGCGCGCGCTCGACAGGAAGTACATCTTTTGCAGCTCGCAAATGTCTGGTTCACTACATCCTAACGGTGCAACACCACCGCCGCCCACGACTTCACCGTTTTGCTCAACCACCCAGTAGGCCGCGCCCGGCTGGCTGTAAACCTGGAACAATTCGTCCAGATTAGGGTCGGCAACGGTGTAGCCTTTATCGGCGGTAAGGCCGTATTCAGCGGAAACTTTGCGGATAACGCGGGCAATTGCGGCGTTATCATCGGCAGAAATTCGGCGCAGCGTTGCCGCGACGGAGGTAATGGCACTCATAGCGAACTCATGACATAAAAGTGAGACATATGCAGTTAATACCACTGCGGTGAGGGGAAGCGCAAGCGAGGATAATTCAATAAAAAGCCTCTGAGCATATGCGTCAGAGGCTTTTATTGTCTGCGGCGTCGGATGCGCTACGCTTATCCGACCTACGTTGACGGTGCCCGTAGGCCGGATAAGCGCAAGCGCCATCCGGCAAACGTACGGGCACGATTTTTACAGCGCGGCGATAACTGCCTGCTGCTCAATCAGCTTCGCTTTGGCTTCTGCGTAACCGTCCAGCTTCTCACGCTCTTTGGCGATGACCGCTTCCGGTGCGCGGGCAACGAAACCTTCGTTGGACAGTTTGCCTTCGATACGGGCAATCTCACCTTCGATTTTCGCCACTTCTTTTGCCAGACGCGCCAGCTCATCTTCTTTGTTGATGAGGCCCGCCATCGGGATCAGCAGTTCGGCGCCGTCGATGATTTTGGTTACGGAAACCGGACCTTTGTCATCGGCTGGCAGCACGGTGATGCTTTCCAGACGCGCCAGGTTCAGCAGGAAGCTCTTGTTGTCGTTTACACGACGCATCGCATCCGCGCTGCAACCACGCAGCAGCAGCTCCAGCGGTTTGCCCGGGGCAATGTTCATTTCCGCGCGAATATTACGTACGGCAACGATCGCCTGCTTCAGCCATTCGGTATCGGCCAGCGCCGCTTCATCTACCTGAGCCGCGTTATATTCCGGGAACGGCTGCAGCATGATGGTATCTGCGGTGTTGCCACAAATCACTTTCACGCGCTGCCAGATGGTTTCGGTGATGAACGGAATGATCGGGTGCGCCAGGCGCAGCAGACCTTCCAGCACGGTCACCAGCGTATTGCGGGTGCCGCGCAGTTCAGCATCAGTTCCTCCGGTCATTACCGGCTTGGTCAGCTCCAGATACCAGTCGCAGAACTGGTTCCAGGTGAACTCGTACAGGATGCCCGCGGCGATATCGAAGCGGAAGTTATCCAGCGCTTCGCGGTACGCTTTGATGGTCTGGTTGAATTCAGCGAGGATCCAGCGGTCGGCCAGAGACAGGGTCATTTCGCCGCCGTTGAAGCCGCAATCCTGATCTTCGGTGTTCATCAGCACGAAGCGGCTGGCGTTCCACAGCTTGTTACAGAAGTTACGGTAACCTTCCAGACGCTTCATATCCCAGTTGATGTCGCGGCCAGTAGAGGCCAGCGCCGCCAGGGTGAAACGCAGGGCGTCGGTGCCGTGTGGCTCGATGCCGTTCGGGAACTGCTTCTCGGTACGTTTGGCAATCTTCTCAGCCAACTGCGGCTGCATCATGTTGCCGGTGCGTTTCTCCAGCAGCTCCGGCAGTGAGATACCGTCGACCATATCCAGCGGGTCGATAACGTTGCCCTTGGATTTGGACATCTTCTGGCCTTCGTCGTCACGGATCAGACCGGTCATGTAGACGGTATGGAACGGAACCTGCGGCTTGCCGTTTTCATCTTTGATGAAGTGCATGGTCATCATGATCATGCGGGCAATCCAGAAGAAGATAATGTCGAAGCCGGAGACCATCACGCTGGTTGGGTGGAACTGACGCAGCGCGTCGGTGTTTTCCGGCCAGCCCAGGGTAGAGAAGGTCCACAGCGCGGAGGAGAACCAGGTGTCGAGAACGTCTTCGTCCTGACGCAGCGCAACGTCGGCGCCGAGGTTGTTTTCCTGACGCACTTCATCTTCGGTACGGCCAACATATACGTTGCCGTCGTTGTCATACCATGCCGGGATACGGTGACCCCACCACAGCTGACGGGAAATACACCAGTCCTGAATGTCACGCATCCAGGAGAAGTACATGTTTTCGTACTGCTTCGGTACGAACTGAATGTCGCCGTTTTCAACCGCTTCAACCGCCGGTTTCGCCAGCACGTCGGCACGGACGTACCACTGGTCGGTCAGCATCGGTTCGATAACTACGCCGCCACGGTCGCCGTAAGGTACGGTCAGGTCGTGCGGTTTAATTTCTTCCAGCAGGCCCAGCGCATCAACGGCGGCAACCACTGCTTTACGCGCGGCAAAGCGCTCCAGCTTCTGGAACTCAGCCGGGATTTCATTGGAGTAAACGTCGGACTCTTCGCCTTTGGTGTCGTACACTTCCGCGGTTTCACGGATGTCACCGTCAAAGGTCAGAATGTTGATCATCGGCAGGCCGTGACGTTTCCCGACTTCGTAGTCGTTAAAGTCGTGTGCCGGGGTGATCTTCACGCAGCCGGTACCTTTTTCCATATCGGCGTGTTCATCACCGACGATCGGAATACGGCGGTCAACCAGCGGCAGAATAACGAATTTGCCGATCAGATCTTTATAGCGCGGATCTTCCGGATTCACGGCCACGCCGGTGTCGCCCAGAATGGTTTCCGGACGGGTGGTCGCCACGACCAGGTAATCTTTACCGTCTGCGGTTTTCGCGCCGTCGGCCAGCGGATAGCGGATATGCCACATGGAGCCTTTAGACTCGCGGTTTTCCACTTCCAGGTCAGAAATAGCGGTGCGCAGTTTCGGGTCCCAGTTTACCAGGCGCTTGCCACGGTAAATCAGGTCTTCTTTGTACAGGCGAACAAAGACTTCTTTCACGGCATTGGAAAGACCTTCGTCCATAGTGAAACGCTCGCGCTCCCAGTCAACGGAGTTGCCGAGACGGCGCATCTGGCGGGTAATGGTGCCGCCGGATTCCGCTTTCCACTGCCAAATTTTATCGATAAACGCTTCGCGACCGTAGTCATGACGGGTTTTACCTTCTTCAGCGGCAATCTTACGCTCAACCACCATCTGGGTAGCGATACCCGCGTGGTCGGTACCAGCCTGCCACAGGGTGTTTTTACCCTGCATGCGCTGGTAGCGAATCATGGTATCCATGATGGTTTGCTGGAAAGCATGACCCATATGCAAACTGCCGGTGACGTTCGGCGGCGGGATCATGATGCAGAAGGACTCTTTGCTTTCATCGCCGTTAGGTTTGAAATAGCCCTGCTTTTCCCAGTGCTCGTAAAGCGGCTGTTCGATATCTTGTGGGTTGTATGTCTTTTCCATTATTTCCAGGTTGCCGTATTCAGGTTAAAACCAGCCACGCGGTAAGCTTTGTAGCGATCGCGTGCCGATTGTTTCAAAGAATCTTCGTAAGGAACGAAGTCTATCACTTCTGTGAAAGCGGTGGCAAAATCTGCAAAGCCAACGCGCAAACTGATGAGCAGGTCGCGCGGGCTGCTATTGCGTTTCTCCGGCCAGGCAATCTCTACCGGCGCGCCGCCTCTGGGGCCTTCGCCCGCCAGATTATGCGGAACAAAGCTTTCTGCCGGTCTTGCCCACAGGGCTTCATCCAGTCGAAGAGCCTGCTTTTCGTTTTCACAGGCGATAAGCACGCGCTTGCCAGCCCGCCAACGTTCTGCGGCAATTTCACACACCAGTTGCTCGACGGCGCTTAAACCATCTTGTTGTGTGTCGTTGTCCAGAAGATAGAACGTCGCATTCTTCATATATGGGGCTTCTTGTGGTGGATTTAAATGCAAAGCCGGGTGGCGCTACGCTTACCCGGCCTACGGTTGAGTGACGTTGTAGGCCGGGTAAGGCGAAGCCGCCACCCGGCGTTTTACATCACTCTTCGCCGTTAAAACCCGCGCGATTGAGCAGGAACTGCGACAGTAACGCGACCGGACGACCGGTTGCGCCTTTGGCTTTCCCTGAACGCCATGCGGTACCAGCGATATCCAGGTGCGCCCAGTTGTACTTACGGGTAAAGCGTGACAGGAAGCAGCCCGCGGTAATGGCGCCGCCAGGACGTCCGCCGATGTTCGCCATATCCGCAAAGTTAGACTCTAACTGCTCCTGGTATTCATCACCCAGCGGCAAACGCCACGCGCGGTCGCCAGCCTGCTCGGACGCACCGATCAGCTCATGCGCCAGCGGGTTGTGGTTCGACATCAGGCCGGTGATGTGATGGCCCAGCGCAATCACGCACGCGCCGGTCAGGGTCGCAACGTCAATCACCGCCTCCGGCTCAAAGCGCTCGACGTAGGTTAACACGTCGCACAGCACCAGACGGCCTTCGGCGTCGGTATTGAGCACTTCAACGGTCTGACCAGACATGGTGGTCAGCACGTCGCCTGGGCGATACGCGCGGCCACCCGGCATATTTTCGCAGCCCGCCAGTACGCCGACGACGTTGATGGGCAACTGAAGCTCGGCCACCATGCGCATCACGCCGTACACAGCCGCCGCGCCGCACATGTCGTACTTCATCTCATCCATGCCTTCGGCTGGTTTGATGGAGATACCGCCGGAGTCGAAGGTTAACCCTTTACCGACCAGCACAATCGGACGCGCGTCTTCGGACGGATTGCCTTTGTACTCGATGACTGACATCAGCGACTCGTTCTGCGAACCGTGACCGACGGCGAGATAAGAGTGCATACCCAGCTCTTTCATCTGCTGCTCGCCGATCACGCGGGTCACCACATTTTTGCTGTAGCTGTCTGCCAGCTGACGCGCCTGAGAGGCCAGATAAGCTGCGTTACAAATATTTGGCGGCATGTTGCCGAGATCTTTCGCCGCTTTAATGCCAGCGGCGATTGCCAGACCGTGTTGGATCGCACGCTCACCGCTGGTCAGCTCGCGGCGGGTCGGCACGTTGAAGACCATTTTACGCAGCGGGCGACGCGGCTCGCTTTTGTTGGTCTTCAACTGGTCAAAGCTGTACAGCGTTTCCTGTGCCGTCTCAACGGCCTGGCGCACTTTCCAGTAGTTATTACGCCCTTTGACGTGAAGCTCAGTCAGAAAGCAGACGGCTTCCATTGAGCCAGTATCATTCAGCGTATTGATGGTTTTCTGAATGACCTGCTTGTACTGGCGCTCATCAAGTTCGCGCTCTTTGCCACAACCAATAAGGAGAATTCGCTCAGACAGAACGTTAGGAACATGGTGCAGCAACAGGGTTTGACCCGGTTTGCCTTCCAGTTCGCCACGACGCAGCAGTGCGCTGATGTACCCGTCGCTGATCTTGTCGAGCTGCTCTGCAATCGGAGAGAGGCGGCGTGGTTCAAAGACACCCACGACGATGCACGCACTCCGCTGTTTCTCCGGGCTACCGCTTTTTACACTGAACTCCATGCACTACGCTCCTGAATCTTAAAGACAACGGCGGTGGCTACGGATAGAATTGCAAGCTTTCGTAACTCATACCCGCTGTTGCGGTGACTTCGTGTTAATCTTAACGTTATTACGGCATTGGCACGTCAGAACAATTTCTGAGAGGTGGATCCGTTGAGTATAATGATCTTAGCGACGATTTCGACGACTCAAGAGAATAAATGACGTTTAAGCCATGAAACAAGCTAAATTCCGGCAAAAGACGGGTTTTTACGGGCGTATTTAAAGTGATAATCATAAGATATCTGGTTCGGGAAACGCTCAAAAGCCAACTTGCGATCCTATTCATCCTGCTTTTGATCTTCTTTTGTCAAAAGTTGGTCAGGATCCTTGGTGCGGCTGTTGACGGTGATATCCCGGCAAATCTGGTGCTCTCGCTGCTGGGGCTGGGCGTGCCAGAAATGGCGCAACTTATCTTGCCCTTAAGCCTGTTCCTCGGGCTGCTGATGACGCTGGGCAAACTGTATACCGAAAGTGAAATTACGGTCATGCATGCCTGTGGGCTGAGCAAGGCTGTGCTTGTTAAAGCGGCGATGGTGCTGGCGTTGTTTACCAGTATTATTGCGGCGGTCAACGTGATGTGGGCCGGACCGTGGTCCTCCAGACATCAGGACGAAGTCCTGGCAGAGGCGAAAGCGAACCCCGGTATGGCGGCGCTTGCTCAGGGGCAATTCCAGCAGGCGACCAACGGCAGTTCGGTGCTGTTTATCGAAAGCGTTGACGGCAGCAACTTCAAAGACGTGTTCCTCGCGCAAATCCGCCCGAAAGGCAACGCTCGTCCTTCGGTCGTCGTAGCCGATTCCGGACATCTTACCCAATTGCGCGATGGCTCTCAGGTTGTGACGCTAAACCAGGGGACGCGCTTTGAAGGTACCGCGCTGCTGCGCGATTTCCGCATTACCGACTTCCAGGATTATCAGGCGATTATCGGCCATCAGGCCGTGGCGCTGGATCCAAACGATACCGAACAGATGACCATGCGTACGCTGCTGGCGACCGACACCGATCGTGCCCGCGCGGAGCTGACATGGCGTATCACGTTAGTATTCACCGTATTTATGATGGCGCTGATGGTTGTACCGCTGAGCGTGGTAAACCCGCGTCAGGGTCGCGTGCTGTCGATGCTGCCGGCAATGCTGCTCTATTTGCTGTTCTTCCTGGTTCAGACATCGCTGAAGTCGAACGGTGGCAAAGGTAAGCTGGATCCGGTGTTCTGGATGTGGGTGGTTAACCTGGCTTATCTGGCGCTGGCGATTGTGCTTAACCTCTGGGATACGGTGCCGATGCGCCGCTTGCGTGCCCGTTTTATGCGTAAAGGAGCGGTATAATGCAGCCTTTTGGTGTACTTGACCGCTATATCGGTAAAACCATTTTCACCACCATCATGATGACGCTGTTCATGCTGGTGTCGCTCTCCGGGATCATCAAGTTCGTTGACCAGCTGAAAAAAGCCGGGCAGGGGAGCTACGATGCGATGGGCGCCGGGCTGTATACCCTGCTCAGTGCGCCGAAAGATATCCAGATCTTCTTCCCGATGGCGGCGCTGCTAGGGGCATTGCTGGGGCTGGGCATGCTGGCCCAGCGCAGTGAACTGGTGGTGATGCAGGCTTCTGGCTTTACCCGTATGCAGGTGGCGTTGTCGGTGATGAAAACCGCGATTCCGCTGGTGCTGCTGACGATGGCCATTGGCGAATGGGTCGCACCGCAGGGTGAACAGATGGCGCGTAACTACCGTGCGCAGCAGATGTACGGCGGCTCGCTGCTCTCTACCCAGCAGGGTTTGTGGGCGAAAGACGGTGACAGCTTTGTCTACATCGAGCGGGTGAAAGGCGAGGCCGAGTTGGGCGGGATTAGCATCTACTCGTTTAACGACAAGCGCCGTCTGCAGTCTGTACGCTACGCTGCGAGCGCGACGTTTGACCCGGAGCAGAAGGTTTGGCGTTTGTCGCAGGTGGATGAATCCAACCTGACCGATCCGAAACAAATCACCGGCTCGCAGACGGTGAGCGGCACCTGGAAAACCAATCTCACGCCCGACAAGCTCGGCGTCGTGGCGTTGGATCCTGACGCGCTGTCGATTAGCGGACTGCATAACTACGTGAAGTACCTGAAGTCGAGCGGCCAGGATGCCGGACGCTACCAGCTCAATATGTGGAGCAAAGTCTTCCAGCCTCTGTCAGTGGCGGTCATGATGCTGATGGCGCTGTCGTTTATCTTTGGTCCGCTGCGTAGCGTCCCGATGGGTGTGCGTGTGGTGACGGGGATTAGCTTCGGTTTTGTGTTCTATGTGCTGGACCAAATCTTTGGCCCGCTGACGCTGGTGTACGGCATTCCGCCGATTATCGGTGCGCTGCTGCCAAGCGCCAGCTTCTTCCTGATAAGCCTGTGGCTGATGCTGCGTAAATCGTAATCATAGTAATCGTAGGCCTGATGGCGTTGCGCTTTTCAGGCCTACTCCGGACCCGTAGGCCGGATAAGGCGTTAAGCCGCCATCCGGCAACGTAATACGGGCTAGCGTTTTCTCCCGCCCATCAAACTCCCCAACATGCCGCGGATTATCTGATTAGTAACCTGTCGTGCCGCGCTTTTCGCCACGCTCTGTACCACGCCATCACGCTTGCCGCCGCGCGGCCCTGTGCTGCCAAATAAAATATCCTTCAATCCACCGAGGATACCGCCATCCACCTCGACCGCTTTACCGTTGGCGGGAGGCGTATTTTGCTGCTCGGTACTGGCCTGCACGCCTTGCTGTAAACGTTCATAGGCGGACTCTCGGTCGATATCTTCTTCATATTTGCCGTACAGCGAAGAGTGATTAATCAGCCCGTTGCGCTCGTCGTCCGTCACCGGTCCCATCCGTGAGCACGGCGCAATCACCATCGCCCGTTCAACCACCGACGGGCTGCCTTTGGCGTCCAGAAACGACACCAGCGCCTCGCCGGTTCCCAGCTCCTGAATGGCTTTTTCGGTATCAAATGCCGGGTTGGCGCGCATGGTTTGCGCCGCGGTTTTCACCGCTTTCTGATCTTTCGGCGTGAACGCGCGCAGGGCGTGCTGCACGCGGTTGCCCAACTGACCAAGCACGTTGTCCGGAATATCCGACGGGTTTTGCGAGACGAACCACACGCCGACCCCTTTCGAGCGGATCAGACGGATCACCTGTTCGATTTTATCCAGCAACACCTGCGGGGCATCGTTGAACAGCAGGTGCGCTTCATCAAAGAAGAACACCAGTTTTGGTTTCTCCAGATCGCCCGCCTCCGGCAACTGTTCGTACAGTTCAGAGAGCATCCACAGCAGGCTGGCGGCGTACAGTTTGGGCATCTGGTAGAGCTTCTCTGCGCTGAGAATATTAATCATCCCTTTGCCGCTGGCGTCGGTACGCATCCAGTCTTTGATGTCCAGCATCGGTTCGCCAAAGAAGTGTGCCGCTCCCTGCTGCTCCAGCGACAGTAGTCCGCGCTGGATAGCCCCGACCGAAGCGCTGCTGATATTGCCGTACTGATTCTGGAAGGATTTAGCGTTATCGCCGATGTACTGAGTAATGGCCCGCAGGTCTTTGAAATCGAGGAGCAGCAGGCCCTGGTCATCGGCAATGCGGAAGATAATATCCAGCACGCCAGACTGAACGTCGTTAAGATTCAGCAGACGAGCCAGCAGCAGAGGTCCGAGGTCAGATACCGTAGCTCGCACCGGATGACCTTTTTCGCCGAAGATATCCCACACCGTGACCGGATTACCATGCGGTTGCCAGTCGGTAATGCCGATGTTTTTCAGGCGGGCGAGCAGCTTTTCAGAGGCTTGTCCTTCTTCGGCCACGCCGGTTAAGTCACCTTTCACATCGGCCATAAATACCGGTACGCCAATCCCGGACAGCGATTCGGCCAGCTTTTGTAGCGTGACGGTTTTACCGGTCCCGGTCGCGCCGGTAATCAGCCCGTGACGGTTGGCCATGCCTGGTAGTAAAAACAGTTCGGTGTCCGGCGTGCGGGCAATTAGCAGGGGTGCGCTCATTGAGATTTCCTCCATTTATCCTGCCTGGAGTATAGGCAACCGTGACGCACTCTTCACCGCTAAATTGCGGAGATTGTGAGGAGAATTTTACCTGCCTGGAATAGCGGGGAGAATAGCCGGGAAGCTTACGCCTCCCGGCAAAGACGATCAGAAGTCGGCTTTCAGCACCACGCGGTAGCGGGCCTTGCCGTCACGCACGTGCTGGATTGCTTCGTTAATTTGCGACATCGGGTACAGCTCGGTGGTAGGCGACACCTTGCTGCGCCCGGCAAACTTCATCAGCTTGCGCAGCTCGAATGGCGTCCCGGTCGCCGAACCGGAGATGCTGCGATCCCCGGCAATTAAGGTAAACGCCGGTACTGGCAGCGGCTTCAGCACTGCACCGACGGTATGGAAGTTACCGCCGTAGGCCAGCGCTTCAAAATAGGGCTGCCAGTCGAGATCGACGTTAACCGTGTTAATGATGAGATCGAACTGGCCCGCCAGTGCTTTTAGCGCATCTGGATCGCGGCTGTTGACCACCTTATCTGCCCCCATCGCCAGCACTTCCTGCTCTTTCGCCGGATTGGAGCTGAACGCGGTCACTTCGCAGCCCATCGCGTGTAACAGCTTAATGGCGATATGCCCCAGCCCGCCGATGCCGATCACCCCGACGCGGCTGGTGGCGGTGATATGGTGCATCAGCAGCGGTTTGAACACCGTGATGCCGCCGCACAGTAATGGGCCAGCTGCCGCCAGATCGATACTCTCCGGCAGCGGGATCACCCACTGCCAGTCGGCTCGTAGCTTCTCGGCAAAGCCGCCGCGATTGAGAATAGTGGGAACGGAGCCTTCCAGGCAGTTAATCTGATTACCGCTGATACAGGCGTCGCAGTGTCCGCAGCTGCGGGCCGTCCAGCCAATACCGACGCGCTGACCAACCTTCAGACCTTTATCCTGCGCCGCGCTGCCGAGCGCCGCCACGCGACCAATCACCTCATGCCCGGCAACCAGCGGATACTGAGAGAACCCCCATTCGTTGTCGATCATCGACAAATCGGAATGGCAGATACCGCAGTAATCGACCTGGACTTCGACATCTTCCGGCTTAAGCTCGCCCGCATCATATTCATAGAGTTCGAGTTCGCTGCCCGCCGCTTTTGCAGCGTAGCTTTTTATCATCGACATCGTGTTTCCCTCAGTGTGGTGTTGAACTGGAAGTGTAGAGCATGGGGAAACGGGTCGCTTCGCAGAAGGGGGGATTAAGAAGCGGGTAAACTGTGATGATGGTTACAGGTAAGAAAGGTAATGCTGAAATTTTCAACACTTAGCGAGCCAGACACACGCTGGCGCTTGCATGGTGGCGCACGACAGGTATAATCCACAACGTTTTCCGCATCCCTTCCGTGCCGGAGTGGCGAAATCGGTAGACGCAGTTGATTCAAAATCAACCGTAGAAATACGTGCCGGTTCGAGTCCGGCCTTCGGCACCATACAAAGCTTTTTTCAAGTCTACTAACATCTGCTTTAGTCCATAAAAACAGTAAGTTAAGCAGAATTTTGGCTTTTCTTAGTCTGTCCACGTCTACTTACTTCTATCCACATATACCAACGAATGATGGTATAACTGGTGGTATCTTCGGTTCGATTGATTTTGATACCAACAGCGGAGGTATCAACTGATGGCACTCACTGATATCAAAGTTAGGACTACCAAGCCCTCCGACAAACCTTTCAAACTCACAGATGGGCAGGGTATGCACCTGCTGATCAACCCCAATGGTTCAAAATACTGGCGACTCCAATACCGTTTCGATGGCAAACAGAAAGTTTTAGCATTGGGTGTTTATCCAATGGTCTCTCTTAGTGAAGCTCGCAGGAAACGAGATGAGGCCAAAAAGTTGGTATCTGATGGTATCGACCCTTCCGAGAAGAAAAAAACAGACAAGATTGAGCAAAGCGAAGCCCTGACATTCGAAGCTGTTGCAAGGGACTGGCATACTGCCTGTAAAAGGAAATGGTCAGATTCCCATAGTGAGAGGGTTTTGAAGAGCCTTGAAGATAACCTTTTCTCTTCCATAGGAAAGAGAAAAATAGCCGAGCTTAAAACCAAGGATCTACTCGTTCCGATCAAGGTTGTTGAAGCTTCTGGACGGTTAGAAGTAGCAGCCCGTCTACAACAACGAACCACAGCAATTTTGCGATATGCCGTCCAGAATGGCTTAATTGACTATAATCCGGCCCAAGAAATGTCTGGGGCTATTGCTGTAGCAAAAAGAACCCACCGACCGGCATTACCGTTTGACCGCTTCTCTGAACTCCTGGAGCGAATTGAAATATTCAAAGGTAGAAAGCTCACGAAGTTAGCCGTAAAGCTTACATTGCTCATTTTCATTCGTTCGAGTGAACTCAGGTTTGCTCGTTGGTCAGAGATAGATTTCGACAATGCCATGTGGACTATTCCTGCAGAGCGAGAGCCATTACCCGGAGTGAAACATTCGCATCGTGGTTCGAAAATGCGAACTCCACACCTTGTTCCTTTGAGTCGTCAGGCATTGGCTGTGTTGACTGAAATTAAAGAGATCAGCGGTGACCATGAACTCGTGTTCATTGGCGACCATGATTTCAGAAAGCCCATGAGTGAAAATACGGTAAACAAGGCTTTAAGGTCTATGGGCTATGACACAACCGTGGAGGTCTGTGGACATGGATTCAGGGCTATGGCTTGTAGTGCCTTGATTGAATCCGGTTTGTGGTCGAAAGATGCTGTTGAACGGCAAATGAGCCATCAGGAGCGGAACTCAGTTCGTGCTGCCTACATACATAAAGCAGAGCACCTTGATGAGAGAAAGCTTATGTTGCAGTGGTGGGCCGATTACCTTGACCTCCTTAGAATACGACGAGTTTCACCATTTGATTTTAAAAGGATTTAACTATGAATAAGTAGTTAAGTAATCGCTCTCCCTTATCAACCTTGTTAAGGGAGAATTAATTCAAATATGCAGTGTTAACTCATTCAAGCTTTGAATACAGTGGAGGGATTAATGAAAGTAGTAAGCCCTTATGAAGAATTAAAAAGCTGGTTTAGTCTCGAAAACTATGAGCAGTTAAAATCACTTACAATCAAAGAACTGCATACTGAGCTTGCCTTTAGAGAAGCGATTTTCGACAGTGTAAATTTTGGATGGGAAGATGATAATCAAAATTTAAGGTCTGTCCTTGAAGGTAATCCTATTTTAAGCAGACAAGATAATAATCATGGTCGTTTTGGCAAGGCCCAAAGACATGTTGCGCAGGTTAGCTTTGGTGATATAAAAAAATTAGAGAACAAGTTAATAATGTTTAGCATGGATTTTTTTGAAGAAAATGGCGATTTCAAAAAAGAGTTGAAAAAGAAACCAATAACAAAAACTATGAGAGACTTTTTTCTTAACCAAAATAGCAGCAAGATGTATGTTTCATTCGATTTAGGAATGTCCAGCGATGAAGAAATTATAACAGCCTTACAAACGATGCTACCCGTTCTCAGGAAAGAATATGAAATTGAGCCAGTAAAAACAGAAAAAATTGGACTGGCAAAAATAAGAAAACTTGTCGATTACAATATTATCCCAATGATGGATCTATTGATTTGGGCAAAATTTAAAAAAGTAAAAATCTCAAATATGGTGTTGTCTCGTGTCTTGTATCCCGACTTTACAAATGAGATCAGAGGAGAAGATCACATTAAAGATACAGACAGGCCTGTTGCAGAGAAGTCATTGAATGGAGAAACAACCCGTAGTCTGGAATACTTTATCAGCAAAAACAGCCACCTCCTTAACATACCGATTTCTGAACTCGGTTCTTTCTAGTTGTAAATCAGCATGTTAATTGTCAAGGGGAGGGCATAAATATTTTTCTTCCCCGGAATTTCCTTTCATTCTTCCCTCATCTAACTTTTCAGTTATCAGCATTCCCTTCATAGATACAAATCTGTGTGGCTAATATCTCCGTAACAGAAGCGGAGGAGACAGCCAAATGAATACAATCAATCAAAGCTTAATTCGTTTACCAGAAGTCTTGAAACGAACTGGTTTCGGCAAAGCCTGGGTCTATCGTCTGATCAAAGATGGTAAGTTTCCTGCCCCTGTCAAAATTGGAACTCGTGCAGTAGCTTTCGTCGAAAGTGAGATTGATGCCTGGATTCAGTCTGTTATCGAAACAAGTCGAAATAATGCTGCTTAATTGAACTTAGGAGAGATTTTATGGATATCGAAGAATTTGTGAGTGAAGAAAACCATATGTGTAATTTAGGCGAAGATCTTTTTTACAAGATCATCGAGTTTGGGGCAATCTATGATTTACCTGATAATGAATTTAACAGAAAGATTGTTTACTGGTTAAGCCAGTATTTAGTAGGGAATCTGAGAGAACCGTTAGATGCGATCTCTGAGCTTAATATGTTCAATCAGTTTTACGTTTATGAGACATGGTTCTCGCTAATTAAATGTCCTGTTGAGATGAAAAGTCTTTCAAAGCGAATAATCCAATACCACATTAGACTGAGAACTCTTTTGTAAAAATGTAAAGTTTGACTCCATATTTCAACTTAAAACCTTACAAAATTACTTACATTATTTTGGATGCCGTTTATTAGCAAGGCAGTGAGATAGTTTCCCAAGTATTAGGTGTACATAATATATACTAGATCTACCAGATGATAATTTGACAAGAATAATCGTCTATCTCACTGTTTTAATTTAAATAAATGAATCTAGCGATTCAAATAAATTTGTAAATCTACGAAATACTTATTATTAATATATTGGAATTATACTTTTTGTAAGGTTTAGGAGGAAAATATGTGCAGTATTTGTGTAGATTCGTTTATGTTTGAAAATGGTGAGAGATATTGTCATGTTGTAAATAAAGAAAATGGTGAGCCATTGTATTATCCAAACTTGTATATAACAACACAAGTAAGAAATCGGTCAGAGTCTATATCAACAATGAAAGTTATTGCCGGTAGCATTTCATTGTTATATCGATTCTTTATGAGGAAAGAGATCAATATTGATGAAAGAATTCAGAAAAGGATATTTCTGGCTCCTCATGAAATTGATGATTTGATTGAGTTTACTTCATTCAATTTTAAAAGTGGCGGATATAATAATTATTGTGTTTCGAATGTCAAAAAACCAACTAAGTATTTTCGGGTTACAACCATAGCTAACTATCTGGAATGGTTATGTAAAATACTTCTTTCTCATACAGGTCAGAAAGATACAATCAAAGAGATACTTGTTTTCACTAACAACATAAAAAGAAAGAAGCCAAGAAATAATGACAAATATCTTATGGATATCGAAAAGAGCTTAGACAAAGCTCAACTGGATTCTTTGTTTAGCATTCTTTCGCCAGGAAGTAACTTGAATCCGTTTACGGAAACAGTACAAAAAAGAAATAACCTAATATTCCTGTTATTACATTGCTTTGGCATGAGAGCCGGTGAACTTTTGAATCTGCGAATTGGTGACATAGATTTTGCAGATTCAACAATAGCAATAAGGAGGAGAGCAAATGATAAAACAGATCCACGAGTTTATCAGCCATTAGTGAAGACTTGTGAGAGGAAATTAATTGCTGATGCGAATCTTATATATGAAATTTCAGATTATGTCTTGAATGATCGTAGGAAAGTTAAAAATGCTACTAAGCATGACTTTCTGTTTATTACCTATAAGGAAGGGAAGACTCAAGGGCAACCTTTGTCATTTTCTTCATACCATAAGATAGTGAGTGTTGTTCGTCAATCATCCTCACTTCTGAGTGGGTTAACAGGCCACAAACTACGACATACATGGAATTATGAGTTCTCAAAAGCAATAGACAAGAATCAGGACATATCCGATGAAAAAGAGCAACAAATCCGTTCTTATCTCATGGGATGGCGACCTGGTTCAGATACTTCAATAATTTATAATCGCAGACATATTTTTGAGTTATCAAAAAAAACTGCACTTGAACAACAAGAGCAACTATTCAAAGGAGGATTTGATGAATAATTTAATTAAATATAATCCTGATAAAATGTCTATTCATGAACATAAAATCGTCACTTCGATTGAGAGCCATGGAATTAATATTCGAGACTTGATATGTGTTATGAACAAAAATTTGGTTTGTGGATTTGTGAATACATTACAGTATTATTTTTGTAGTAAAAGCCATTTATATGTAAAAACAATAATTAAAAACATGAAGAATTTTATTAACAATGTTTCGCCTAATTATATTGATGATAAGGTAATGATTCAATATCGAAATATGCAATCAGAAAATAAACCATCATATTTACGAAGTTTAGGGCCATTTTTAACTAAATGGTTTGAATTAGGATACCCCGGAATAGATGAAAGTGCTGTTGAAATAGCAAAGCATTTTGACCTAAAAATTAAAAAAGCTGGTCAACCTATATTACAAGATGATCCAACTGTGGGTCCACTGACTAAAGAGGAACACACTTCCTTGATCAAGGCTATGAGTCATGCATATAACATAGGTGAACTGTCACTGTCAGATTATGCAATATCACTATTAATAAGTCTTACCGGTAGAAGACCACAGCAGTTAGTTATGTTGAAATATAAAGACATTCTTCAAAAGAACTTAGATAATGGTAAAGTAGAATATTTAATCTCAGTACCACGAATTAAACAACAGGGCAAACAACTACAATATCGAGAACTGCCAATAATCTCAGAGGTTGCATCAATTGTTCAACTTCAAGCTAATCATTCCGTGAGGCTTGTTGAGCAAATTCTTGGCAAAACCCTTGATGAACATACCAAAGGCAAGATTCCTGTTTTCTTGAACGAGGAAAAACTTCCTGATTTTGACATAACAGATCCATTTCTTCTGGAATCTAATAAATTATATGCAAAAACAACAATTGCTGATGCAGCACTGAAAAGTATTGTTAATAATGGGAAAGTAATCTCAAACCGTACTGGTTCGCTATTAAATATTACTCCGCGTAGGCTTCGTTATACAATAGCAACAATGCTGGCTAAGGATGGTCATAATGCTAATACTATAGCTGAATTGTTGGATCATTCTTCAACATCAAGTACTGGTATTTATATTAAGAATCTTGCTGATAGTGTTGAAAGGATTGATTTCGCAGTTTCAGAACAGTTGTCATTTATTGCCGATATTTTTATGAATGGAATCACTTCGAAAGAGAACTATCATATTAAGTTTTGTTCTTCAAGAAAATGCCTAAGTCAGAATTTAAATGAAAAATTCCCTTGTGAAGAATGTGCTTTCTTTATGCCAGTTGATATTGATGAGGTAAATGTACAATGAACAATATTATTTTATTTAAATCTAAAAAACAATTTACGGCAGAAAACAATTATAATGAATTCATAAAATTTTGTCGTTATCAACTATCTGGGCTAACCCAAGCTCAGGATTGGGAACAATATGTTTGGAAAGGGTATGTAACCTTTAGAAAGATAGGGATTGGCCATAAAGTATTTAACTCTAAAGATGTAATGCATGAAGATTTTCTCGATTTTGCAAAAGCATATATCAGATATCAGCACTCATTGAAACCCTTAAAAAATTATGGGGCTATAATGATGGCTTTAAGATGTCTCGAACAGGCTCTTTTGCAGGTTCTGAACAGTGGTCTCATTTATAATGTTACAGCCGTTGTTTTTGATGAGGCAATGCAAATCGGAAGTAAATATTTTGAAGGTAATGTTCTCGCTCAATGTGGGATACAGCTTGAAAAATTATCAAAATTTCTATGTGAACATAACCTTGTGAAATCAGGATACATATCCTGGAAAAACCATGTGAAGCAGAAGGTCAAAAACAACTATCTTCCTGAGATTGAGGACTATCACAGAAACGATAAGTTACCAGATGAAGCTGCATTACTTGCTATTGCTGATATTTTTTCTAAAAATGATGAGCAACTGAGTCCAAGGGATAAGTTCACCAGTGCAGTATTTGCACTTTTGCTTTGTTGTCCGAGCAGAATTTCTGAGATTTTAGCCTTACCTGCTGATTGTGAGATTACACAAAGAGATGAGAAGGGTATCGAAAGATATGGTCTGAGATTCTATTCGGTTAAGGGGTATGGCCCTAATATCAAGTGGATTCCACAGGTTATGATACCAGTTGCAAAGAAAGCGATTAGAAGATTGCTTTCCTTATCACAAAATGCAAGGGCATTTGCTCAATGGTGCGAAAAATACCCTGATAAATTTTACCAGCATGAACTTTGCCCAAAAGTTGATGAAAAATCAAAGTTGACAGTTACACAGGTTTGTCATGCACTTGGCTACCCTTTACATGATCACAAATCTTGCTTTCTAAAAATTAGAAAGACAAGTTTGGATGGTGGGAAAAGTTTCTTAAACTCCAATGATTATAACTATTCATTGAGTGAGCTATGGGAAATGATTAGCTCTGGTTTTAGCAGAGACTTTCCTTGGTATGATGAAGAAAAATCTATAAAGTTTAGCAATGCATTATGTTTATTGAATCCTCGCCAATTTACTTTATCTAAAATGGTTGATTTCTATTCATTTCATAAACCAACTAAAGCATTCTTTTTTAATGATATACAAAATAAAAAATGTCATGAGTATGGATATAAAAATATTTTCTCCCGACACGGATATTATGATACTGAAGGTCAGCCACTGCTTATTCGCTCACACCAACCACGCCACCTTTTAAACACTATAGCCCATTATGGTGAAATGTCTGAACTGGATATTGCTAAATGGTCTGGTCGTGTCAATGTGAATCAGAACAGAGTTTATAACCATGTTTCGGAAGAAGATATGTTAGATAAAATCAAAGCTATTAAATTGAATAGGAGTAATTATTGTCAAAGGGACTCAATTATCACAAATGAATCGACAATTGATTTTAATAACCTTAATCAAGGTGCAATACACTTAACTGAATTTGGTTACTGTGTACATAACTATTTAATTAAGCCTTGTGCAAAAATTAATCAGTTTGTTGAGTGTGATAATAAAATATTGGGCATTAATTCAGTAGATAGAATTAGACTGCAATCTGTCCGAGAGAAAGTAATGCAATTAAAGAGAATAACTCAGATCGCTTATGAAAATGGTGATTATGGTGCAGACAAATGGTTGCAACACCATGAAAAAAATTTGGAAAGAATTAATAAGCTTTTGAATAATTAAAACAGGAGATACTTATGGCAAAACATTTAAACAGGAGTGAAATAAAGGCAATTAAACACATTATACTGACTTGGGACGGCAAAATAACATGGAGTGATTTATGTGAATCAGTTTATAAGAATTTAAACAGAACTATCACAAGGCAATCTTTAAGTGCTCATGATGAAGTTGTTGAAGCATATAGATCAAAGAAAAATTTGTCTAATTTGAAAAAATCTGGCCTTAAAAAGCCAGCTAACTTAACGATTGCGGCACAACAAATAATAAATCTTAAAGCCGAAAATGAAATGTTGAAAAAACAGAATAATAGATACAAAGAGCAGTTTAGCTATTGGCAGTATAATGCTTATAGACATGGTCTTACTATGGAACAATTGAATAGGCCATTTAATAAAAAATAATAGTTGATAGGTTACACCTATTGACAAGTTAAATAAATGCGATAAATATAAATATATGGTCAGGAAGACTATTTCAATTATGCAAGGATGCATTTTATGGACAAAAACATCATCAATTCAGAGTTTACTCTGGAAGAGCAACTTATCATTATTGTCGATAAGTATATTTCAAAAAGATACCATCCCGGAGATAAAAATTTCTCATACCAGCTTTATTTAATTTTTGTAGGATACCATTTAAAATATTTCTACCCTAAAAGGATTTATTCCAAATCCAACCGTAATATTGATAACATAATGGCTATGTTTAGCTCGGTATATAAAAGTTTGACAAGCAATCTACTGCAACGATTAAATAACAAAGAAGGGGTTCTTAGAGAGCTAAACTCGCTTGTTAATTACATAGATAACAATCAAGAAAAAGCAGAAGAAATCTATACTACTCTCAGAGCACAATATGAAATGAAAGTGATTGAGAAAGAGCTAACCCATGAAGTTCGTGTAAGAACCGTCAGATTATAAGCAATAGAAAGCCCCTGTACAGGGGCTGAATGACACTTCTTGATATAGGCTACTACTGAACCTCTTTCCAGACACCATCAGATTTCACAAGCTTAACAGGCTTTGTTTGTTTCATGTTGCTTATAGAAGCATCGACAATACAGTTGTAAACATTGTTTGCTTCTTCTGTGCAGCTAACTTTTTTCACATAATCTACTTTAATTAGATCTTTTTCTGAAATGCTTGGATTTAGAGATATCATACTTGCGTTGGATCTATCTACAACACTTTTAAAAACATTGGTTATGTCCTTTTCCGAAGGTTCAGAATTACAGGCAGTTAATAAAAAAGATGAAAGAATAATTACCAGGATTGAATGAGCTTTCATTTTTAAATTCCTTTTATTCCAAATTAATTCTTATGTGTGAATAGGGCTTTGTGCGCAAATTTCTTACGTAAAAACAATCTTATTGAAATTGCTAATGCAAAAAACATTACTACGGTTAACAAAAAACTTTGACTAATTGCGAATATGAAGAAAGCAATAACTGTTAATAAAATCCCCAAGGCTAATGCAAGCCAGGCTGAAACAGCCCCATATTTAATAGTTGAATGACAGCCAGTGCAGACATGGACACCAAACGGGCTCTCTTTGAAGCAGAACGGGCACTTTATTGTTTCGTTTGTCATAGCAACCCCAGGAAGGAAAATTTACTTCGTATTTGTAGGGATTCTCGATGACTATCTCGCTTTAGTAAAATTGCTTGTACCGATCGATGATTGTTACTTGATAGGTATTGACTATCATAACTAGATTATCGATCTGTAATAACGATCAATATTTTCTTGACTTAACATAAATTTTTTACTATTTGGTGAGGTGGTTTTTCGGGAGAGTGGTGCAATACATTGGCTATAAACGGATTTTTCTTTTCTGGCTTAGATGCTGAGTTGCATAGACTTTTGAGAATCTTGCGGGCTTGTTGTGAAGGATGCTCTTACCATAGCTTCGAAGAAGCTCTACGAGCCTCCTTAGAAATGGAATCCAGCCGATGATCCTGAGATGCTTTTGCTGTTTGACGGCATTCTTTTGAAGAATCTTTTCTACGATTTCGTTCCGTTTGTCTTCTCTGAGCCGTAATTCCAGTTCTGCAATTTTTCCCCCAATACTTTCCCTTCTCTCAGTTGTCCTTAAAATCGTTGCAGGAGCAGGAGCAGGAGCAGGAGCAGGAGCAGGAGCAGGAGCAGGAGCAGGAGCAGGAGCAGCTTCTTTTGCCGGTATGCTGATTCGTATAGCTTCTAAGTGGTCAGGGTTGTAGTTAAGTTGCTTTTGAAGATTTGCCCAAGAATAACCCTTGCCTAACTGTGAAGCCTTGAATGCAATATCGCGGTAGGAGAATGAGAAGCCGTTCATTTTACCTGTCCTTGCGACATTCGCTTTCCAACCGACTTCTGCTTCTTCCAGCCTCTTGATAAAAGTTAAAAGGTCAGGTGTATCCGCCAAACTTTTATCAATGATCTGTTGAAGGGATATCTTGGGGCAGGGAACACCAGTTCGTTCTGATAGCATCTGTTCGTTGCGAGAGATTCTTTTCCGCTTCGATTGCTTTGGTGCAATCGTAGGGGCTGTCCTAGTCACTGTCAGGTTATGAGTGATTTCAAGTTCACTGATGATCCGGGTGCTGATGAGGTTCTCATTCCTGCCAAGGTAAAGTTTACCGCCGTTGACGTCGATACGGCTTGCGATGATATGTATGTGCTGGCCGGCAGAATCGTCATGTAGAACATAGCAGCGGAGATGGGTCTCATTGAACCCCATCTTCTTCATATAGTCGTCAGCTATCTTTGCCCATTGGTCATTCGATAATGATTCACCATCAGGTAAGCGAAGCGAGTTGTGCCATACTGTTTTCTGGATATCTGGCCGAAGCTGTTTAGTGCCATCAAATTCAGCGATCAGTTCAGAGGCTGAATCACCTAATATGTTCCCGCCAATGACGATTGGATCACTTTTATGATGTGCTCCCGGCTTCAATGCATATTGAACAACACCTGCGAAGAGCTTACCCCTCTTGATCTTCCGCATTCCCTTCATAAGAAAAAACTATCTTGAGAAGGGTTCAGAAGCTGTAAGACATGACCGAAGCTCTTTAATCTGTTTTTTTATAGCGAAGATCTCTGTTTTCGTTAACTCACTATTACTGCTTTTAGTGTCCAGATGATTTATCAACTTGTTTAACTTTTGGGATATATCGGACAATGATTGCCATGCCTCTAAATTAATTTCAGGAATAGCCGAAGGGAAGTTTTGAAGTAAAGCCATGCGAAGCCATTCAGCGCGATTATATCCGTATCTTTTATCGTCTAAGAATAATAATTCTTCGTCATTAAATCTTACACTTACATTATGTGTCCTTTTTAACTGCTTTGGTAATAACTTTACGCCGAATCTTCCTTTGTTGCTTTTAATAAAATCTTTATCAAAAATCGCATCATTCATATGAACTCCATTTCATATTATATAGAATTATAACATCTCTTATAGTAAATTATCTAAAAGTCAAGCTGATATAGCTTCATCATCTAAGAATGAGGTGAAGTTTAGGCGACTGAGCCATCAATCGCCAGAGATGCCCTTAATTAATATTAGATTTTTGTATGGACAGTAATTCTTCTTGCATAAATTTTCTCTTATCTAATTGAGATTTAATTTGTGCATTTACTGATTCTAAAAGATACTTTGTTTTCGATGCTTGTTCACATGTATTGCTGTAGCCTACAGGATTTGCTTTATCACATTCCTTCTGGGAGTAACCATAATCAGCACCAAGTAAGGATTGTTTGCTATATAATTGTTTAATATCATAGTCGAGTGCAGCAAGGTCTTTTTTTAGGACGGAAATATTCTTTTCCTGATTATTATTTGAAGCCAACTTGGCATTGTACGAAAATTCTGCTAACTGATTTTTTTGAGATTCTACTGTTTGTGAAAGCTGTTTGTTTTTAATTTCGTAATCATTCAATTGTTTCTGATAAAGACTGATTATTTTATCAATTTGAATTGAATTCTTATGTTCATTTTCACTTGCATTTTTAGATAACTGTTCCCTCAATTCACTATTTTGTTGGTGATAAAAATCACGGTCCTTAGTTAAATTATCAATTGTGTAGGTAAGTCCTTGAACTATGAAAAATTGCATTGCGAGATAAACAATAGCCCCGCCACCTACAAAAATAGAGAAATAAATCACTAATGGTTTAATATGTTGGTTCTCTTTTATTTCTTTAATAATAGAATCTAACAGTCCCATAAAACACCTTCTGGAAAAATAAAACACAGTAGACTTATTCTATTGTGTGAGAAGTTATTAATCAAATTATTGAGTCTAATATCTCATACGCTTGGAGGTTTATCTTTTTCAACTAAAAGGCAGAAAAAGCAAGGGAACTCAGAGATGCTTCCGCAGGAGCATCTCTGAGTTAGCCCTTGCTTGTTAAATGCTATAAGTAGTGTATTGACTATTTATTTAATGATGATAAGTTATAAGTATTCAATAAAATAGGAGTGATTATATGAAAAAAAGAATGTTATCCTGTAATGATATCGATAAAAATTCCAAGAGAAGAATGAAATTTAATTTTTATTTTTTAGTTTTTATCATGCTCCTGTTATCAATGATATATTATTTTGTGAATCAAGATGAAGTGTTAAGCTATATTTTAATTGTATCATTTATAAGCTTCCCTGCTTATGTAATCGGTGTATCCCCTTTAATGGCAAAAAAATAATTTTTGGGGGTCATCGCTTTTTTTTATAAAGTCTTCTGGTCTTGTACTTCCAAAGCAGAGTCAATTTTGGAGTTAAATTGTTTGAAACGGATTTTTCACACAGAATGAGATACTTACTAACGCTTTCTGAAAAAGCTATTGAACATTTTATTATAGTACTTCCTGCGATCACGCTTAACGTGACATAGACATACCAATGGTGAACAGCTTCGATCTTTAACTTTTCACTGATATTTGTCACAGAATTTAATATATAAAATACTGCTAAAATTGAGGCTGGTACGTAAATGATTGTATCGATTAACGGTTTTAAAAAATCAATCATTTTAGGAATACCAGAACAAGAAATTGCCAGTCCAACAATCATTGGTAAAATGAGAAACCAGAAAACTGCTTCGATTTCAATTTCGAATAGATACACATAGTGGAAAATTATCAAGCATGATACAATAACTATCGTAATTGCCAGAGGTTTTTTTATATCAGTTACTGCTTTTATATTCCTTTTTCTTATCCTTTGCAGCCGATTTTCTTCAACATTCGTCTTTCCTGGTTGTATCGAATGGTTCATGTTTGACATTAAACTTTCCTTAAATTAATCTACGTTGTGCTTATAATCATACAAGCATAATAATCTTCTATATGCCGTGCTATTTTTATCTTGAAATGCCAATAAAAAACTCTTGACATCTTCAGTTGCTATTTTATTTTGATAATAACTATGGAATATACAATCATCTTTTTTTGAAAAAGATAATGTCCTGTCTTCAATTATTTCTGAAATGGTATTGTGAGTATTGTTGCAATTATTAGCGGAGGTTCTTTCAAAATGATCTGCAAGCTTTCTTCTTTGTTGATCTTTGTATAATTCAATATTGTCTAATTCAGGGCAGATTTCACTGAATGCGAAAATAGGAAAGAATTGGGAACTTTGTATTTTCTGTTTATTTAACAATATAATTAATTGCTTATTTGCTTCATCTACGATCTTGAAATAATCTTGCATCATTTCAGGCTTGGTTTGAAACTCATATTTGACTCGTTTATGAGAACCTACGGCTAATACCATTTGTCCATTTTTTAACTGGTCTAAATCTTCTGTGATTTTTACTTCAATTTCACCACCGCTTTTTATTTCATTCCAGACTTTTTGAACTTTCCTAATATCCATTGCTGAAACTGGTAATATTAAGTCTGATAAACTTTTATATATAGAAGCGTAATCGTCGGTCTTGATTTTATTTATTCTTATAGTGGTAGCATTCCCTATATATATATCGTGCTCAGATATAGCAGTAGATCGTGAATCTTTTTCATATTCCACAAGTAAAAAATTACTTCTAATTTTATTGGCTATATCTGAGTTAGTAGGTACATAGGAAAAAATAGTCTTTAGAATTTGCTGTATGTTTCTGTCACTAATGCTGTATCCAATAAAGATAACAGGATTATGAATAAATAGTGAGAGTAATTGTGCTCTAATTAGTTCATATTTGTTATCGAAATAGTCATAATCTTGTTCTGTAATCGTTAGTTCGTAAGGGGCTGACACACAACCATGTATCTTATAGACCGAACCATAAGGATTACTTAAAAGTATGCTATTGCCTATTAGTGGTTCAAATTCAAAGAGTTGCTCAATCAATAAATCATAGTTCGTCGTGATGATTGATCCGATATTTTTTCTCATCTTAATGAGTTCAGCTATCTCTTCGCTTTTTTCTTCTTTTAATTCTACAGTTGATAATAACTGAGTAATATATATTTTAAATCTACTTAAATTAATTCCCTTATCCATCTCTTTATAGAAAATATCATTTATTTCTTTAAACTTTCCATTTCTATCGTTAGACAAAGTTTCATTGAATTTTCTTTCTATATCACTGGCAATTTTATCATATTTATATTCACCATTAATTTGACATTTTGATTTAATATCAAGATATGTTTCTTTATCACCAGTGAGTTCGAAACAAATATGTGAGAGTAAACCATTCCAATCATAGGAATTAGAGAGATATCGCAAGCTAAACCCAGTTCCGATGAAGAGCACTGGATGATTTCGATACTTTGCAATAAATTCTTGAATTTCCATCTTTCCCCTGCCTCATCACGTTGATTTTTCATAAGATTTTTGTAAGTGAGATTTTGTTAATTATTGCTCCCAAATATGGGGGTTGTCCAGTCTAGATGATTGGAAATTAGACGTAATCTTGCTAAAGGTTAGAGTAACTACTTTAACTAAACAAATAGTTAAATTAATCATTACCCGCTATATATAAAAGTTATTGTGTTTTTTTAGACATTTTACTGCGTGATGAAAGGAAATATCTTCAAGCCCATCATTTGTTTTAATATAGAAACATGTTGTACCGTGTATTGATTTACCGACTGTAATTCCCAGAAAGCCATTTGAAGTTTTATGTTCCCATTCGTCATGGTTTTTTAGCAGGCCTAAGATGAAATCATAATTTTCACCATTAATTTCATCACCGGTATTTGTGACCGAAATTATATTTTGGGCTCTGCTTATGATATCAGACTTCTTTTTGTAGATTTCCTTGTTGATTAAATAAGACATAGATATTCATCTTCTCCATTCAAGTAACAAAGCTAAGTTCTCCATCATGTTTAGTACACCATGAAAACTGAATTTACAAATTAAAAATGGCACAGAATTAATTTTTTTATTTCATTAAAGCTACCTCTAAGTTTTTCTCATTAAAATCATGTGGTTAAATTAGTCATTAAGTTGATTATTAGTTTTGGAATGTATTGTTTGTTAACATTACCGTTTTAATGACAAATTCGTTTAAACCCCTGTAACTTCAATGGTTTGTGCTATATCTCACAAATTCAAAGTTTGTAGACACCTATAATGAACCTGAGTGCAGGACTACATTCCAATTGCTTAGAGATTTCTTTGCAGAGCACTGCTGGTTTGGTAACCTAAGGTGAAGATATTTTCATAGCTTTCCTACACGATGAACGACTCTTATGTGGGGTTGCTAAGGATTTTGACAGTAGCCAAACAAGATCCTGAACGATGGACTATGTGATTCACCATGATGAGAAGTAACGATCTTAACTCTTTTCAATTGACTGCTTTAAGTAGACTTTTTTCCGCTTCAGTCTTCAGCGAGATAGCGAAAAAAGGGCAGTCTCCTATGTTTGCTCGCTCTCTCCGAGAGACCGAGCTTTTTGACCATGCAGATACACATGGGATTACCGTTGGTGAAGCCTTCAATGAGGCATTTGCCTTACTCAGACAAACAGGCTTGCGGAATGAGTATGTTTATCGTTCTGCACTCACACACAATCTTTTACTTGGGAAGCATTCATTAAGAACTGCCTGTATGCTTAACGAATTCAGAATCGGCTCTTGCAAGGCTGATCTCATCATTCTGAACGGAACTGGAACGGTTTACGAAATAAAATCCGAAAGAGATTCCTTAAGCCGTCTACAAAACCAAATAACAAACTACCGTAAAGCATTTGGGAAAATCTATGTAATAGCAGGTTCAGAGCATATAGATGATGTGCTGAAAACAACTGAATCTACCATTGGGGTATTGAGTTTAACCCGATGGAATCGAATCTCTACTATAAGAGAAGCTGAAGAAGTTTTAGACTTTATATGCCCTGTAACAATCTTTGAATCATTAAGAATTAATGAGGCGAAAATTATTGCTTCCGAGTTAGGTATAAAAATTCCCAACTTACCGAATACCCAAATGCATGGTTTCTTAAAAGAAGAGTTTAGTGGCCTACCACCTGTTTCTGTATATAATTTAATGCTAAAAACTTTAAAGGAAAGCAGAAGTTTACTTTCTTTAAGAGAGTTGATTCTCAACTTACCAAAGTCTTTACAACCAGCAGCACTTTCTATTCAGCTTCGCTCTAAGGATCATGAGCGATTAATTAATACTATGCAGCTTCCTCTTAATGAGGCATTGTTATGGGAGTAACAAACTATGTATTATCCTTATTTTCGTGGGAAACAATTTGAACTGTTGGCTATTAGAGACACTGCTAATGTAATGGCTGAGGCAGGTTTTACTCCAATTATAGAGCCTGTGAGAGAGGCTCTCAATGGTCTTGAGCGAACACTGAAAACAATAAAAGAAAATGATGGTAGGGCTATTGTCATCATTAATCCGGCATGTGGTGATCACTCTACCGATGGACAAAGTATAGCTCAATTATTAAAAAATGAATTTAGTAAGTATGAAAAAATTTCTGTAGGAATACTCCTTGATAAGAGTATGACTATTGCTAAGGTTGATAATCTCCTTCATTCAGATCTCGTTCATAAAGTCACCTTTATTCATGCCGGGTTTGATGAGCCAAAAGCTTTACATGAAAGATTTGGGGATGGATACAAACATGTATTTATTTCTAACTATTGTTCTAAAGCTTATCGAAAACATTTTTCGGGTTCAGAAAGAATTTTAATTAAAGATGGCTTTGAAAAAAGACGAAATGCTGACCATCCCGATTCTGAGTTCTTTTCAGATCTTCATCTTAATTATGAAGAAGAGGGTATGAATGGTTTTGGTGATTTCTTAATTGTTGGTGATGAATTTAGTGAGTCCGGTGGCCCTGCGTATGCGGTTGCTATTCATCTTACTTACATTAATACGAAGCATGAAGATGAAATGTACATCTATCATTTTGTTTCGACAACACGTGATACACCGACAGACCCAGCAGGTAAGTTCGCACAGTCCCTTGATAAATTAATGGCTGCTTTAAATTCAGGCAAATCCATGTTGCTTGAAACGTCGGCTATCAAAGAGTTTAGGCGATTACATAATCCGAGTCACTTCCCTGGTTTAGGGACAGTTAAAAAATTGTCTATGATTCACCATATAGAAACCCTAGCCGATTTCATGGATGGTAAATAATATGATCAAGTACTGCTGTGCGAGCTGTTTTGGGGATAATGGTTTAAAGAAAAATATCATACCTTCACTTTCCCCTGATTTTGGCGATTGTTCGTATTGTGGTACCAAAGGTATTGAGATTATTGAGCCTCATGCTTTATTTGATCATTTTAGTTCATTGATAAACATCTACGAAAATCATCCGGATGGTAAGAGTCTAGTTGCACATTTGAAAGAGGATTGGAAGCTATTCTCACATCCTCTTTTAGATGAGGCTCATGCCAAAGAGTTATTAGGTGATATACTTGATGATGGGAATGTCGTTAGAAAAACTTTCGTACTTTCTGATGCTTATAAGAGTGAATCTCTCGCATTATGGGATCATCTTTGTCAGGAACTCATGTATGAAAATAGATATTTTTTGAATAAATCACTTGATACAGATAGGCTTGGCGAGTTATTAAGTTTCCTTGCTTTGGATGATTTTTCTAAAACTTGGTATCGAGCCCGTATTTATGCAGACGATGCTGCTTTTATGATAGACAAAATGGGGGCTCCCCCAAAGAGATTAGTTAGTCATGGGAGAGCAAATCCTACAGGTATACCGTATTTATATCTTGGATCTAAACCAGATACAGCTTTGTCTGAAATTCGACCTCATACAGGTGACAGAGCTTGTGTCGCAGAGTTTACTCTAAGAGATAACTTGACTCTAATAGACCTAAGAAACCCTCGTGAAACCGTTTCACCGTTTTTATTAACCGATCCAGGTGAAATGGGTAAAATGCTTGCAGATATACCTTTTCTTGAACGACTTGGTTATGAACTAACAAGACCTGTATTACCTAAAAGTGCAGCCCTTGATTATATTCCAAGTCAATATATATGCGAATTTATTAAGAAAACTGGCTTTCATGGAGTACTTTATAGTAGTTCTGTAAGTGAAGGAATCAATCTTGCTCTTTTTGATCCGTTAAATGCGACTGGAGGAAATGTAAGTATTTATGATATAGATAAAGTCGAAGTTAGTGTAAGTAAACAAAATTAAGATACTCTTTGTTCGATTATCACCAGTCGGGACTGATAGTATCATCGACAATGTGGGTCGCATTAATTACTAAAGATCATAAGGATAGTTGCGATGTTAGAGTCCGGCCTTCGCGATTATTTTTACGTAATTAGGTTGCAATAGCTTTTAGCCTTTGAGTTTGCGCATAATCACTCCACCACTGCGTGAGAGCCACTCGTTCTGCCAGATATTCCGGGCGATTGTAAGCTGCAATTATTTAATCTTTCTTCGAGTGGGCAAGGGCCGCTTCTAAGACACCAGTCCCGAACTTACCAGATTCCTCTGTCGTCGTTCTCGCAATAGATCTCATTCTGTTAACCATAATTCACCTCCTTAAACCGTTCGAATGATTACGGCTTATACTGCCTACTTATGCTAATATCTAAGAGAAGCCATTCTGGTTGTGTAAGTATACTTCTTGGTTTATTTCGGCTATATAAAACCATACCTATGACTGGCTGTTTTCAGCAAGAGTCTTATCATCTAAAGAATTTATTTTCGAAATTCTTTTTAACTCATTAAGATAATCAACCTCGTTTTCCAAGAACCAATGAAGAACTTTAGAGTTACCAAGTAATTTATTAATATATGACTGGATTATAACGAATTTCAACATATCTGAACCATACTCGGTTTGAAGCTTTTTTGTTTCTTCCGAAGTTGTTGCCATTTCCTGTTCCAGACGAAGTATGGTTTTTTTTATGTCCTTTTTATAGGGAGTGTTTTTCCCTTTATTTACTATCATCGATGCCGGTGTAGCATCCAAGATGCTCATTGCAAATTTTTTACTATAATTATCAAAATTTATCATTGTACCGACTGCTTCAATTTGGCGTATGGGTTTCATCTTCCTCAATACATCAAATGTTGCTTTGGGAATGGGCTTATCAGAAAGTTTTGATATTACACTGGGATCAATTCCGTTCATAACATTAGCCTTATCTCTAATAGACTCAACTGACATACCCAAAGCAGCACTCAACTTTTCAATTGATACCTTAGCAAGTGCCTTGATTATCATTCTATGCTCTTCAACAACATTAATATGATTCACTTGTTTGTTCGGAGTAAAGGCATCATCAATACTCGAAAGTATGCATGGGGCTTTTTCTATGCCTAAGTCTTTTAGAGCCTCAATCCTTAAATGACCATCAAGTATCTTTGTAACATCATTTTCTTTATCATAAAATACTATTATTGGTTCAATAATACCTAAGCTCTCAATGGATGTAACTATTTGATGATATTTATGGCTTCGTTTCACATTTTCCAATAACTCTTTGGAAGGGGTTAGGTTGTTAGTTTCTAAATAAATAAAATTATCACCAAAGCGTAACTTAATCATTGTGATACCTCTTTATTTATTGGGTTTATGATCTGCGATGGTAGTTCTGATAGGTTCTCTTGCTCAAGTAGGTTTTGAAAGCTTTTATTCATAATTATTATATTGAAAATTTCGTTTACTATTAATAGATTGGTTTTTACAAACTTAGAGTGGTTATAAACAGATCTATGTTCAGCGATGCTGTTCTCATATAAAGAGATTAATTCTTCTGCTGACATTTTTTTAGTTGGTTTGTGATAAAAAAAACCTGCTGCTTTTGCCCCTTTATTTCCTGTGATTCGCTGATTTAGTATGTGTTTTATTTTTATAATGTCCCGACTCTTTATTATCTTTTTATCATATGCTTCAGTAAGAAGATTTTGGGCTTCTTCCGTTTCACATCTTGCAAATTCAACTGCGAGATACAATGGTAAATTACCTCTTTCAACAGCAGAAAGAAGTTTATGCTCTCCCTTATCAAGAAGCATGTTTATACTGTTTACCCAATTCGTTGAATAGCCCGTAATCTCGCTTATCTCAGAATCAGATAGCCCTCTGATTTTCATATCCTTTATAATCTGAAGTAACTCATTAGAACGCGGTCGCCTCCTTGCAATATTTTCAACTAAACTCATAACATAAGCATCTTCCTCTGAAACATCTCTTATAATTGCGGGGATTGTTGTTTCACCCAATGCAATAAGAGCTTCTATTCTTCCTTGACCACAGATTAAAGCATATTTGAAATCCACTTCATCAATAGCTCTTACACTTATCGGCTTGCTTAAACCTCTTTTTTTTATACTTTCTTTTATTTCGTCATGTACTCCTTTGTTCCTAGTCCGTGGGATAACTATTTTTATTTTTGCAATTTCAATGTGGATTATGGAGGATTCATTAATTTTAGGCTGCATAGAGATCCCTCACTCTTATATGATTAATGATGTTTAGAAATTTATCTAAGTTGTCAAATCTATAGAGTTCTAATCGGAGGTTGTTTTTTTCTGATATAACCATTTTACTAAATGCATTGTCAATTTTTGGTATGATATAGAAATCACGAGGTGATTCATTTTGAGAATCCATTCGTATTACGATGGTTATGTCTGCCCTCGATGTATTATCGAATCTCACTTTCCATCTTAGTTTCCCAGATTTCATATGGTTGCATTTTGTTATGACTACAGAAACTATAAGTTCTTCATTAATATATAGCATCGGCGCATATTTATGTTCATCTACATAACAGTTGTTTTGCAAAATATTATTTTTGAAATCTTCAATTACATCAGAATAGAATGTTCTTAGTGCTTCATTTATTTGGAGGTAACTGTAATCATGCTCTGGCTTATAGCCAATTAAACTATATGCTCTTAAAAGACCACCAAAGCGAGCTCTATAGACAGATGATGATGGACCTGTATCATCTTCATCAATGATAAACCCTGATAGTTTTCCATTGTTTTCTAATTTTTGCTTTAACTTTTCTAAAAGATCATCATTTGATAAATGTATCGACCTAAGCTGGATTATATTCTGTGCTTTATTAAATTTTTTCTTTGAAATAATTGGCTTAAATGCTTTATCACATCGTACCCATTCATGTTTAGGGTTTTTAATGGATTTACTTTTAAGTTTGGAAGAGGTTTTATTGTATATATTATTGCCAATGTACTTTTCATTAGTCAATATTTGGTGTATTTTCCCACGAGTCCAGTATGAACCGTTTTCTGCTGCTATATTTTGTTCATTTAATTTTTCAGCAATGATAAACTCTGGTACATGATGATCTATAAAAAGGTCATAGATTTTGTTTACAATTTGTATTTCAATTTTAGGTCCAGGGATTAATATAACCCTATCTGTTTGGATGCTTTTTCTTTTTCTAAAATTTAAGATTTCCTTAGCTATGTCATTTTCATCCACTAAAAGTCTTCTAAGTCCATAACCAGCCATACCTCCCTGATGATAACCACGCTTTATTAAATTTACTTGCCCTATGAAAACTTTTTCGGATAAATTTCTACTATGATAAGCTGCACTTGATCTTTTTATATTCAATATGACGGATGATTCTAAAGGAAACTCCTTAGTGGGTATGGGTTCTGAGCAATATATAAGATCCACACCATTTCTCTCAAAGAGAAAAGAGTAATAAGCAGCTTCATCACTATTTTGAAAACGACCAAAGCGACTGACATCATAAAATAATACAGCTTGTATATTTATTTTTTTCTGTTCCACATCACTAAGTAGCTGTTGTAAAGAATGTCTCCCTACGATGCTGACCCCGCTCTTGCCTGCATCATCATAAGTATAAGCAATCTCCATATTATTCTTTTCTGCATAATTTTTGATGTATTCAGACTGATTATGTAAAGAATACTGCTGATGGTCAGTGGACATCCTTAAGTACTGTGCAACTCTAACCTTATGATTTTTATCATTTTCGCCAGTCATGCACTAAACCTCATGGATGATCTTATGTAATATGCTGAATAAAATTGATCATTTTTTAATCAATTACAACTGTTTTTATCGATAGTTGGAGGGGTTTAGTGAAAGCTTCAGGGTCTATGACTATCCAGCAAGGATTTGAGTTGTTTAGCTGATATGACAGTTAGCCTTAGAATGTTTCCTAAGACTATCCGGTTGTTAGTGGCTACGATTGGACTGCATAAGTAAATGGTGTAATAGCTTCTTCTTTACATGTATCGAGATAGTTAGCCCACCATTGGAGCATCAACTTTCGCTCTTCAAGATGTTCCGCTTTATGAATGTAAGCTGCTCGAACGGAGTTCCGTTCCTGGTGACTCATTTGCTTTTCCACAGCATCTCTTGACCAAAGACCTCACTCAATAAGGGCACTACATGCCATTGTCCTGAATCCATGTCCACACACTTCTTTTTTTGTATCGTAGCCCATTGTCCGAAGAGCTTTGTTAACGGTGTTCTCACTTATGGGTTTGTCATCTTCACATAAAATGTAGGACTTCTGAGGCAATGTATTACCTACCTACTGAGTTCCCAGCTTTGAAATATGTATCCGATAATGGAATTTATCCCTTTCACTTTTCCTATACTGGCGACACAAAATAATTGGAGTATCGCCATAGTATTTTTTAATATATCAAATTCATGTAAATATAAAGATGATCCCTGGTTTCATTTTTCCAGTAAAAGATATTGCAAATGCTAATGATTTATTCATCGTTTTGTTGTTTTATTTTTTTTGCAAATTCAAGGATTTCTTTCAGATATTGCAAATGATTTGCAATATTTTTAAGTGCTAATGCTCCAAGCGATAACCCTAAAAGTAAAGCTAATCCAAATACAATTAATGTATTTGCTGTGCCGGAATTAAAGAGCCCTTTTGATATAGTATCACCCAATTTGTCTAACCCACCAAAACCTTGAATTGCTGAATATGCCAATCCAATTATTGATAAGACGGCAGTTTTTTCTCCAAAAAAATCATTTATCCTTGATTTCACTCTTTGTATCTTTATGTTTAACCAATCTATTGAATAGTTTAATTCAGTCAACGAGTAAGGCATCAGTTTTTGTATATTTTGTTCATCATTGTCAATTTCACAGATTAGATCATTGAAAATTTCTTTTTTGAAGTTGAGCATGAACTTCACACCTGGAATTATAGGTGTAAACAAATAAACTATACCGGCAACAGAATTGAGGGCATACAGAACGAGTGCTGGTAAAAGAAATGGCTCTTTAGGAAGGTCACAAATCTTATAGATAACTGCCATTATCACCATTAAAACAAGAGAAATGAGAGATGTGAGATGTGAGAAATGAATATACTTGAATCTTTCTAAGTAAGTTACTTTTTTTATTTATCTGATTATAGGGAGCATAAGAGTTCATTTTGCTTATGGTTTTGATGATTTGATTTACTCTATACATTATTTATGGTCATTGATTACAGTATGTATAAATCTTACACTACCAAGGTTGAATAACTAATATAGTTTGTTCGATTATCACCAATCGGGACTGATGGTATCAATGATGGTATCATGCCCAATTTTTAAGGTTTAATCTCTTAAGATCATAAGGATAGTTGCGATGTTCGAGTCCGGCCTTCGCACTCATTCCCTGAACACCTCCTTCCTGTGCCATTCCACAAACCCTTCTTTTGGATAATTCTCGTGCATTATCGGCAGAGCAATCTCCTTCCCGACAAAATCCCAGAACAGTCTGCCCACTATGCCGCTGCCATTTACTGCGGGAGATACCTGAACTCGCATATTCTCATCCAGGCCAATCGAACCTTTATCAAAGGCTTTATGGTGGATTGCGCACAGCGCCAGGCCGTTTGAAATCTCGCACGGACCGCCGTGCTGTTTCCATTTGATATGGGCGGCTTCCAGGGCGACCGAGGTGCTGTCGTGGCGCATATTGAAGCCACAAATAGCGCATTCATAGTTATAGGCACGCAGAACCTGCTGGCGGAACAATGGGTCCCGCTGTTTGCGGATTTGCAGGATATCAAATCCCAGTTCATCCGCGATCTCTTCCTGGATGCTTTCGGTGAAGTGCGCCTCGAGGATTTGCTGGGCCAGGGTGTTGATGAGGCTCTTGCTCTTTTTCAGCAGGGCAAAATGCTGTTCATCAAAACCTCCGGCAACGTTGTGCGTTACCAGTTCCCCGGCAGGGGGCTGTTTGCTGCTACCGGATGTTGAACAATGCTCGGCGTTTTGTAGCTCCCAGAACCCATCTCCCTGTAAGCGCCAGAAAGGCATATCCGGGCGGTACTGCGCGCGCTGGGGTCCAAATCGCTCCAGCAGACTATGCAACGGGTCGCGAACTTCCGAACCGTAGTCAAACAGGCGACCGTGGCCCTGCTGATAACCCGCCAGCACATGAAGCAGAAGCAGAGGCTTGTGCGGCGCACGCTGCTCGCCTTTACGCCAGATGGTGATGTCGGCAATTGCCTGTTGTAGGGTTTTACTGGAAGTCATTGATTTCATTATCGGGTAAATAATTGCGATGATGCTCGCAAAATATCACCTGATCAAGAGGAGTGAGGCCGATACACTATCGACGTCACTTTATCGCTTGCCGTTATTTCAGAAAGTCTTTGGTTAAAGGAACCTGCCCGATGAATGAACTACCTGACACGCTGCCGCGCGAGTACATCATCAAGGCCATTCACGCCTATGACTCGGGCTTCTCACATCGTTTCAAAGAGGCACGGCTTTACGAGCTGGAATTTCAGGGGCGTCGCTATCCGTCAAAAGCCATTGCCGGAATTGCGGCGACGCTTTTGACGGGTAAAGCGTTTACCCCTCAGGATTTCTCCGGCGGTATCAGTTCGAAATGCGTCAGATTATTGACTGAGCAAGGTTTTCATATTGTTCAGGATAAAAAGCGCGCTGCGGCGGTGAGCGACACGATCTTTCCTGAAGAACTCGAAGCGCAAACTGAATATATAGAAGGGGCAGCGACTCAGGTGACCGTGAATCGCTATGAGCGCGACCGCAACGCCCGACAGGCAGCGCTTCGCCATCACGGTTGTCAGTGCAAAGTCTGTGGCATCGATATGTCAAAGGTCTACGGTAAGATTGCCGAAGGGTTTATCCATGTTCATCACCTGGTACCCTTATCGGCAATTAAAGAAGACTACCGCCTTGATCCCATCAATGACCTGATCCCCGTGTGTCCAAATTGTCATGCTATGCTGCACCGGCGCATACCGCCATATACCCCAGAAGAACTGAAAAATATGCTGTGCTAAACGCTCAAGAAAGGCGCCCGCAGGCGCCTCAATTACAATCACACACTCACCCCTTCAACGCTTTCCCCGCAATTACCCCGATAAACTCCAGCACCTGCTTTTGCTTACGCGCGGAGAGCTTTTCCACGGCGCGCAGGGATTTCATCAGTTCTGACTCTTCGGGTTCGGCGGCGCGGGCAGTTAATACGATGCAGCCTTGCATTACGCGCACATCAACGCTGGTGCCGGTGTCGAATCCGGCGGCTTTCAGCCACTGGCCCTTCATCACAATGGACGGAAACCGGACGTACTTCACCGGAATACGGCTGTAATCAGGATAACGGCTCGCATAACCCACCTTCAGACGACGGTTATCTGCGGCGTGGACTTCTGGATCAAACGAAACTGCAATACAATGCGTATCAGTCATGGCTGCTATTCTCTATTAATAGTTGCTGTGATTAGCGATGCGGAGGTGTTGGCGCACCTTCGCATCGCGCTAATAAAACCCCTGTAAATTACGCCAGTATCCTGGGGGAAGTCCAGATGTAAATAAGATGAAATAAGCGCGAATTGCACGCTTTCGGAATAAATAGAAAACCCACTCATCACAATAGATTCGGTATTATTCATCGTATTTATTCATTACCTTTCACACGCCTGAATATCCCCACGTTCCAGAAAACAACGCCTGTCGGCATCTGGCCAAAAATGCGATCTGACTCACTGAAGCAAATAGCAAACTCTGAAACAACACCGTTTTGTACACTTTGCTTTACACTTTTAGTGATGTGAATCACAAATATCACTCTGTGAAGTGATCCGACTCTCACAAAATGAGGTGTACTCATTCACCAATACATTATGCGCCCAGCCTGGAAAGTTATGTTTTCAGTATTTCCACTCTCCGCAGACACACTACGACGAATGGCAAATCGAAAAGCAAAAAAAAACTTGTTGAATATTAACGGGTAAAAAAATGACGTGTGATTTGCATCACCCACATTTACAGCTTTTTAAATTATTGCCAGTGATTAATGTTGACCGGGCTATTTCCATAATCAATCAAATCTTGCATAGTGCCTCCACATTATTTCTCCCCCTGACTCAGGAGGCGAATAGTTATATTTCATCAGGATTTGTTGATGAACCAGGTATGATTTACTTCACATTAATACGTACATGACCACTGTTACTGGAGAAACAAAATGAATTATCCGGCAGAACCCTTCCGTATTAAAAGCGTTGAAACTGTATCTATGATCCCGCGTGATGAACGCCTCAAGAAAATGCAGGAAGCGGGTTACAATACTTTCCTGTTAAATTCGAAAGATATTTATATTGACCTGCTGACAGACAGTGGCACTAACGCAATGAGCGACAAGCAGTGGGCCGGAATGATGATGGGTGATGAAGCGTACGCGGGCAGCGAAAACTTCTATCATCTGGAAAGAACCGTGCAGGAACTGTTTGGCTTTAAACATATTGTTCCGACTCACCAGGGGCGTGGCGCAGAAAACCTGTTATCGCAGCTGGCTATTAAACCTGGGCAATATGTTGCCGGGAATATGTATTTCACTACCACCCGTTATCACCAGGAAAAAAATGGTGCGGTGTTTGTCGATATCGTTCGTGACGAAGCGCACGATGCCGGTCTGAATATTGCGTTTAAAGGTGATATCGATCTTAAAAAATTACAAAAGCTGATTGATGAAAAAGGCGCAGAGAATATTGCGTATATCTGCCTGGCGGTGACGGTTAACCTCGCGGGCGGCCAACCGGTCTCGATGGCTAACATGCGTGCGGTGCGTGAACTGACAGAAGCGCATGGCATTAAAGTGTTCTACGACGCTACCCGCTGCGTAGAAAACGCCTACTTTATCAAAGAGCAAGAGCAGGGCTTTGAGAACAAGAGCATCGCCGAGATCGTGCATGAGATGTTCAGCTACGCCGACGGTTGTACCATGAGTGGTAAAAAAGACTGTCTGGTGAACATCGGCGGCTTCCTGTGCATGAACGATGACGAAATGTTCTCTTCTGCCAAAGAGTTAGTCGTGGTCTACGAAGGGATGCCATCTTACGGCGGCCTGGCCGGACGTGATATGGAAGCGATGGCGATTGGCCTGCGTGAAGCCATGCAGTACGAATATATTGAGCACCGCGTGAAGCAGGTTCGCTACCTGGGCGATAAGCTGAAAGCCGCTGGCGTACCGATTGTTGAACCGGTAGGCGGTCACGCGGTATTCCTCGATGCGCGTCGCTTCTGCGAGCATCTGACGCAAGATGAGTTCCCGGCACAAAGTCTGGCTGCCAGCATCTATGTGGAAACCGGCGTGCGCAGTATGGAGCGCGGAATTATCTCTGCGGGCCGTAATAACGTGACCGGTGAACACCACAGACCGAAACTGGAAACCGTGCGTCTGACTATTCCACGTCGTGTTTATACCTACGCACATATGGATGTTGTGGCTGACGGTATTATTAAACTTTACCAGCACAAAGAAGATATTCGCGGGCTGAAGTTTATTTACGAGCCGAAGCAGTTGCGTTTCTTTACTGCACGCTTTGATTACATCTAAAAAATAGTTATGGCCCCATCACGTGATGGGGCTTTTTTGTATTCCTTTTCCATGAACAGGAAACCTTTGCGGTGCCCGTTACCGTGACATAACTAAAAAAAAGTAAACCCTGACTCCGACATTTTTATTATCCGCATGATGTACAAA